>MHEU01000059.1 GCA_001805245.1 Nitrospirae bacterium RIFCSPLOWO2_02_FULL_62_14
GCCTACGAGAACATGGAGGATCGCAATCCGAGGGGGCCAGGGGGCGGCGAGTTCAAGGTCCACCGTGGCGGCTCATGGCTGAACCACCGGGGCCTGTTGCGCAGCGCCGTCCGCGACGGCTCAAGACCGACGATGAGAAATCATGGAACCGGCTTCCGCTGCGCGAAAAACCCCTGAGACGTTCGATGCTATATATCTCGCCACACATCGCCATCCCGGATTCTGAGATCTTCATCCACGCGGTGCGCTCGCAGGGCGCCGGCGGGCAGCATGTCAACAAGGTCTCGACGGCCATTCATTTGCGCTTCGATATCGGTGCGTCCTCGTTGCCCGAGCAGTACAAGGAGCGGCTGTTGCTTCTGCATGACCACCGCATTTCACGAGATGGCGTGATTACCATCAAGGCCCAGGAGTCTCGAAGCCAGGAGCAGAATCGCGAGGATGCCCTGGCGCGGCTCCGGGAGCTCATCCAACGTGCCGCCACCCCGCGCAAAAAACGAAAAGCCACCAAGCCAACCAGAGGTTCGCAACAGCGGCGCGTCGAGCATAAAAAGAAGCGCGGGCGGCTGAAAACTCTTCGAAGAACTCTCGAATAATAATTGGGCCTCAATAGAAACGGGCACCCGCCTTCGCGAAGATGCGGCCGGAGCCAGTCCCCTCCTGCCGGCCTTGCACTGCCTTTTCCCGCGCAGTAGAGTGAAAACATGGACGCGCTCGACCGACGACAGTTCCTCGTCCGTACCGGTTTGATGCTGGGAGCCGGACTGCTGGCCGGTGCCCTCCCCCTTCCCAAAGCCCTGGGGCAGACGACGGCGTCGCCGCCGCCCAAGCTGGATACCTGGGAGGCCGTGCGCAATCAGTTTCTGCTGAAGCGCGATTGGATCCACATGACCGGGTTTCTGCTCGCGTCCCATCCGGCGCCGGTGCGCGAGGCGATCGAACGGCATCGGCTCGGCCTCGACGAAGACCCAGCGACCTACTGGTTCGAACACGAGGAGTCAGCCGAGGCGGAGGTGCTTCGCGCGGCGGCCGGCTATCTCGGCGCGCAACCGACCGACATCGCGTTGACCGACAGCACGACGATGGGCCTGGGCCTGCTCTACGGCGGGTTGACGCTCTGGCCGGGCCAGGAAATTCTCTCCACGACTCACGACCATTATTCGACGGAGACTTCTCTGCGGCACAGGGCCGAACGGACGAACACTTCGTTCCGGCAGGTCCCGCTCTACAAACAGCTGGCGTCCGTCTCCAAGGATGAGCTGGTCGAATCGCTCATCAAGGCCGTGCGGCCCAACACCCGCTACGTGGCGGTCACCTGGGTCCATTCGAGCACGGGGCTCAAGCTGCCGATTCGTGCGATGGCCGACGCACTGGCCGTGATCAACGCCAAGCGCAACGAGAAGGACCGGGTGATCTTCTGCGTGGATGGCGTGCACGGGTTCGGCGTGGAAGACGTCGCCGTGGCGGATCTGGGCTGCGACTTCTTCACCGCCGGCTGCCATAAGTGGATGTTCGGTCCTCGCGGGACAGGATTGGTCTGGGGGCACCCCAAGGCCTGGCCGCTTGCGCATGCGACCATCCCGACCTTCAACAACGAGGCCTATCGAATCTGGATGAAGGATCTGCCGCCGCATGAGGTGCCCAAAGCCGCCATCATGACGCCGGGCGGCTTCCATTCGTTCGAACACCGCTGGGCGCTGGACGAGGCGTTCAAATTCCACCTCGCGATCGGCAGGGACCGGATCGCGACGCGGATCCATCTGTTAAACCGTCAGCTCAAGGAAGGACTGGCGGCGATGAAACATGTGACGCTGCACACGCCGATGGCGGATGACCTGTCGTCCGGTATTGTCTGCTTCGAAGTGGAAGGGATGGCTCCGGAGCAGATTGTCCAATCGCTTCGTCAGAAAAAAATTCTCGCCAGCGTGACGCCCTATGCCACCAAGTATGCCCGTCTTGCGCCAAGCCTGCTCACGTCGCCCAAAGAAGTGGACAAGACTCTGGACGCTATCCGCAAACTTGCAGGCTGATTCATCCTCACTCAAAAACGGCTGAATAGCCCTTATATTCCAATATGTTGCGCTGGACTATCATTTTTCGATTCTGCGTTTTATGATGAACCAAGAAAGCTTAGGCGGGCGAGGGCAACACAGTGTTGTGCCGCTGTGCAGACGTTTCATCTTCGCTCCTCCTGTGAGGTGAGGCACCCTCCCCCGCCTAAGCCCCTTCCATGGATGTCCCAAAAGACCTCCAGCGTCGTTCTCGCTTCGCTCAAACCTTCAACGTACCGAAAAAAGTACGCTTCAGGCTTTCGCTTGCTGCGGCCTCGCTGGAAGGTCTTTTTGACCATCCATGATTTCTCGTAAGAGAGTCGGCGATCAGCGGGGACTCTGGCGGAGGTAGACGGACTGGAGACCGACGATGGTCTTGGCGTCGCGGATGGTTCCGTCACGAATGTGGGCGATGGCCTTCTCCAGCGGCATCTCGATCACTTCGAGGACTTCATCGTGGTCGAGCTTTTGCGCGGTTTTGGTGAGATTGGTCGCCTTGAACAGGTGCATGACCTCGTCGGTGAACCCGGGAGCCGTGAAAAATGTCTCGAGCCGCTCGATGGCGCCCGCGCGGTAGCCGATTTCCTCCTCCAGTTCACGCTCGGCACAGAGGCGCGGATCCTCACCGGGGTGCAGTTTCCCTGCCGGAATTTCATAAATAAATCCGCCGGCCGCCAGCCGGAACTGCCGGATGAGAATGACCGTGCGTTCGTCCTTCATCGGCACGATCGCAGCCGCGCCCGGATGCCGGACGACTTCCAATTCCACTGTCGCGCCGTTCGGCAGTGTCACGGTTTCCAGGTTGAGCGTCACGACTTTGCCTTTGAAAATCGTTTTGACCATCGCGCCTACTTCCGTTTGTAAAATGGAAGTTTGACGCAGACCGCGTCCTGCAGGCGTCCGCGGATGTCGATCTGAAACCGGACACCCGGCTGGCTGAATGCCGTGGACACGGAGGCGAGGCCGATTCCCTTTTGCAGGCGCGGGGAAAGATTCCCGCTGGTGACGACGCCGATGCCCTTCCCGTCAGCCAGCACGTTCATGCCGTGGCGGGGCACGCCCTTCTCGATCAATTCAAAGCCGACGAGTTTCTTCGCCGGCCCCTTCTCCTTTTGCTCGATCAACACCGGCCGGCCGATGAACTCGCCCTTGGTGAAATCCACGGCGAAGGCGGCGCCGGCTTCCAAGGGCGTGGTCTGCTCGTCCATATCGTTGCCATAAAGCAGGTAGCCGACTTCAAGACGAAGCAGATCGCGCGAGCCGAGTCCGCAGGGTTTGATGCCCGCTTTCGCGCCGGCTTTCATCAGCGCTTCCCACACAGCCGTGGCCGACGGGGAGGGAAGATAGAGTTCATAGCCGACCTCGCCGGTATAGCCGGTTCTGGACACGATCCCCTGCGCGCCCAGAATGGCGGTTTCCAGGCACTGGCGCGGTTTCAGCTGGTCGGCGGCATCGGGACAGATGGCCCGCAGGATCTGCGGCGACTGGGGCCCCTGGAGAGCGATCTGCGCCAGATAGCCGCTTTCATCCTCGAGGCGCACGTCGCCCTGCGGAGCCTTGGCACAGAACCAGGAGAAAATCTTTTCACGATTGGATGCGTTGACGCAGACGAGAAAGCGCGTCGGAGCCAGCCGGTAGATGAAAATATCGTCCTTGATCCCGCCGGCGGGATTGCAGACCATCGAGTACTGCGCCGCCCCGACCGCCAGCGGATCGGGATTCGTGGTCGTGACCAACTGGAGAAACGTGACGGCATCGCGGCCTTCCACGGTGAGCCGGCCCATGTGGCTGACATCGAAGAGCCCGGCGGCCGTCCGCACGGTCTGGTATTCGTCCACCACGCCCGAATATTGAATGGGCATCTCCCAGCCGGCGAAGTCCACCAGCTTGGCCTGTGCGGACACATGAGTTTGGTACAGCGGCGTGCGTTTCATAAAAGACAGTCCAAAGTGAAACTCAGTCAGAAAGTCTTCAAGTCCGTCAAGTCATAACGTCTCCTGACAAGGACTTGATGACTTTCAGACTTGAAAGACTTTACGACGTCCTCCGGGGATCCACCAGCTCGACGACGAAGATCAATGTACGTGTGTGGAATCGCCGCAGGATGCTCAGGCATCGGGCTCCGAAAATAACGCGACGCTGGCGGTGTAACCGTGCAGAAAATTACTGCCCCCCACCGGACCGATTTCCCCCTGTGCGAAGAAACCGGCGATCGGCACGTCGCCGGCCCGCTCTTTCAGCACGGATACGTCGTGGTGGGGACGTCCGAAGAGTCTACGGCCCCGGCCGCAGCAACTGAACACCAGCGCGCCCAGCGGCGGCTGCGGATGCCGCGCCCGCTCCGCCGCCAGCATCAGGTGAAGATCCTCCGTCGCCGACTTGGCATCCCGCAGATGAAACTGGACCGTTTGCCCTTCCTTGACCACATCGCCGATGGCGACGCTGCCCGACTGCTGATCGGCGCCGATCAGATTCCGCACCAGAAAATCGCCTCGCTCGAAACGGTTCCGCTGCTCGTCCATCACCACGCCGATGTGCAAGGCGCGCTGGGCCAGGTGCTGTTCCTCGTCGCTCAGCGATGCGAAGAGCGCCTTGAGCCGCTCCAGCGCCGGTGTGCCGCTCAACTCGTGGATGACATTGTGCTCAGCCCTAGTCACCATGTACCGCTCCCCGATCGGCCGGCATCCCTGCGAGACGACCGTCCGGACGGCGATGGGGCCGGAAAGAGCTACGCCGACCAGCCCTCCATTGTAGACCTGCCCGTCGAGCACCATGCGATTATCGCCCCGGTCCCGTCCGCCGCCGGCGAGGCCGCCGATCGCCGGCGCGCCCTGGCACCGGTCCGCGATCAGCGAGAAGACCTCGTCCATGGGAGTGGAAAAGGGATCGGCCAGCAGGAGAAAGGACCGGCGTTCCATGGACTCGTCGAGCCGGCCCGGCCAGCCGGTCATCGAGACTCCATAGTCATCCTGGTCGGCCGACAGACGGAAGGATTCCATCGAGACGCCGGGAAGACTGGCGGTCCACAGCGCGACGGCGGGGGCGCTTTCAATTTCCTCGCCTCCGCCGATGACACCTTCGCCGGAACAACCGATCAGCAGGCGGGGAGATGTCTCCATACGAACCGCCTCGACCAATTCCTCCGCCGACTCGGCATGCTGGGGTGAAAAAAACAGGCAGGCCAGATCGGCTTGCCGGCCTTCCAGATCGCGCCGGACGGCCTGGGCCATGGCGGTCCCTGCGATACGCGAGTCCCGCTCGCGCGAAACCGCCGCTGCAAACTTCAACGTGGTTTGGACCTTGCTCGACATCTCATACGATCCGTCTGCCCGCGTCCCGTCCGTATTATCCGGGAAGATTGGCTCGATCGCCCCGTTCGGCCTGCAGCTTCTTGTGGTACCGCCACATGTAGGAATGATAGTCATCGAGTTGAGCCAGCAGATAATGCAACTCGGTGGGATCTTCCGCCTCGAGCGCCCGCACCAGCCGGTTCTTTAAAAACTCCGAGAACGCCTGCGTCTTGTCTAGCGCAGTGAGCAGTTTCAACCCCCCGCCCATCTGGTACTCAGTCATAGCGCATAACCTCTTGTTGTCAGTTGGAAATCTCAGCGGCCTGCTTCAAGCATAGACAGCCCCGTCCGGAAAATGCAAGGCCGCTTATCTAGCCGCGGGCAGCAGCGCGCGCAGTGCCGTCAAGGAGATGGCGTCCACGCGGTGGCCGTCACGCCCCACGGTGGTCGTGGCCATCGTCAGCGCGTTGAGAATCGCCTCTTCCGTGGCTTCGACGGTCGCGCTCAGCAACGGATTGATGTGCGCGTCGGACAGATGGGTCATCGCGAAGGTGTGTTCCTTCGGATAATGGGGAATCGTGTTTCCTGTCGAAAAGGCCAGCATGAAATCCCCGCTCCCGTGCCTGGCCGTTGAACCAGTCCGCGCCAATCCCAGCGCGGCCCGCTTGGCCAGCCGGCCCAATTGGCGGCTGTCCAGCGGAGCGTCCGTGGCAATAATCACGATGATCGAGCCTTCGGCACCAAGAGAGGCCTTCTCCCCGCCCTTGTACAGGCGTCCCACAGGCACACCGGCGACCACCAGCTCCTCGCGGCGGCCGTGATTGGCATTGACGAGCACGCCGACGGTATAGCCGCCTTCGTCCCGGGTGAGCTTGCGGGACGACGTCCCGATGCCGCCTTTGAAGCCATACGACACCATGCCGGTTCCGGCTCCGACTGCCCCCTCCGTCACGGGGCCGGTGGCCGCGCCATCCAGCGCAGCCATCACGTCCTGCTCCGAGACGTGCCGCCCCTGGCTGTCATTCAGCCGGCTGTCGTCGCACTCGGCCACGACCGGCGTCAGCGTATCGTCCGTGATGCCGATCCCGGGATAGCGTTTGATCATCCAGCTCATCACCCCGTTGGCGACCCGCGGAACATTCAAGGTGTTCGTCAGCGCGATCGGATATTCCAGAAAGCCGGACTCCGCGACCCAGGCGAGCCCGGTCATCTCGCCGGTGCCGTTGAGCACGAAGAAGCCGGCCGGCACTTTCTTATGCCAGACGTCATCGCGCGGTACGATCACCGTCACCCCGGTCCGCACGGGTCCCTGGCCCGGTTTGAGCGCACCCTCGCCCCTGTTCACTGTCACCTGCCCGACCTTCACGCCGGCCACATCGGTAATGGCATTGAGCGGTCCAGGCTGATGGCGGCCGATGGCGATGCCCAGTTCGCGCGCACGCTGCCTGGTTTCCACCGGTTCTGCTGCGACGCCGCGCTCCAGGTCCACGCTGAGCAGGGCCAGCAGGGCCAGGCCTGCAACGCCCATGTGCCGGGACCGGTCACACTTCATAGACCGCTCCCGGGTGCGGGACGAGGACCTGCACGCGCGGATGCTCGGCCTGCATGGCGGCCGCCAGCGACAGCGCCTGCTTTTCCTCGCCATGGACGACGAACACCTTGCCCGGCAGCGGATTGATCGCGCGAACGTAGGCCAGCAGATCGTTCCGGTCGGCATGGGCCGAGAGGCCGTTGAACCGCACGACCTGCGCGCGGCGCGGCGTCGGGACGCCGAAGATCGGCACGATATCCCATCCCTCCACCAGCTTGCGGCCGAGCGTGTGTTCCGCTTGAAACCCGACAATCACGATCACGTTGGCTTCGTTCTGGATCGCGTGCTTCAAATGATGGAGCACCCGGCCGCCCTCGCACATCCCGGAGGACGAGATGATCATGCAGGGCCCCTTCATCGCGTTCAACCGCTTGCTGTCGTCCACCGACGAGATATAGCGGATGTATCTGGCGTTGAAGGGATCACCCTCCGACGTGAGGGTCCGCATGGTCTCCTCGTCGTAACACTCCGGGTGCTTGCGAAATATCTCCGTTGCCCTGGTGGCCAGCGGCGAGTCGATGAAAATCGGGAACGGTTCGATGCGCCCCTCCCGGACCAGCCCCTTGATCCGCATCACGATGTCCTGGGTCCGCCCCACGGCAAAGGCCGGCACGATAATTTTGCTTTTGTGCGCCTTCGCGTGGGCGACCAGCTCCACCACCTTGTTCTTCTGCGCGGTGCTTTCAGTTTCATGCACCCGGTCGCCGTACGTGGATTCAATGATCAGCACGTCGCACGGCGGAGGGCTGGATGGATCGCGGAGAATCGGCATTTGTTTCCGCCCGAGGTCGCCCGTGAACAGCACGGTCTTCGTGCCGCCTCGTTCGGACACCGCCACGCGAACCGCCGCCGAACCGAGAATATGACCGGCGTCGTGAAACGACGCCGTGATGCGCGGATACACGGCGACGACATCCTGATACCGGGCGGCGACAAAACGCCGCGCGATGTCCTCCACATCGTCCGTGTCGTAATAGGGCGCCCGGCACTGTTTCCCCCGGCGGCCTTCTTTCTTGTTCACGTATTGGCAATCGTTTTCCTGGATTCGCGCCGAGTCCTCCAGCAACACCCGGGTCAGATCGGCCGTCCCCCCCGTCAGATAGACCTTGCCTCTGAAACGCTGTTTGGCCAGCACCGGCAGCGCGCCGCTGTGATCAATGTGGGCGTGGGAAAGCAGGACTGCGTTGACGGAATTCGGGTCGAAGCCGAGGCTGTGGTTGCGCCGCTCGCTCTCCTGGCGCGTGCCCTGGAACATGCCGCAATCGAGCAGGACCTGCGCGCTACTGGTCTGGAGCAGATGCCGGCTGCCGGTGACCGAACGGGCTGCGCCATGGAAGGCGATCTTCATCGTGGAGGAGCGACCCCGTGATTCCTGGAAATGAGGGCCCAGGCTTCCTGCGCCGTCTCCGCATAATGGAACAGCTGCAGATCCGCCTCGCCGATCAAGCCGGCTTCGACAAGCGCCGGCCAGTTGATCAGTTTCTCCCAGAACTCCTTTCCCATCAGGACGATCGTCAAACCGGTGACTTTGCCGGTCTGGAGCAGCGTGAGCGTTTCGAAGAGCTCATCGAGCGTGCCGAAGCCCCCCGGGAAGGCCACCAGCGCTTTGGCCCTGAGAAGAAAATGCATTTTCCGGATGGCGAAGTATTTGAACTGGAAACAGAGCGACGGCGTGATATAGGCGTTGGGCTCCTGCTCGTGGGGAAGCGTGATGTTCAGCCCGATGGATTTGGCCCCGGCCTCGGCAGCTCCGCGATTGGCCGCTTCCATGATCCCGGGCCCTCCGCCCGTGACCACGACGAACTCGCAGTGCCCGTCGATCTGGCACGTGGACGACACCAGCCGGCCGAACTCGCGCGCTTCATCGTAAAACGGCGCCAGCGCCAGCTGACGGCGCGCCACCTCCACGGCCCGCTGCAACGCTCGATCCTTTGGCTTTTTGGTCAAAGCGGCCTCGGCTCTGTTCAGACGGGCCTGCGCCTCGACCGGCTCGGTCAGACGGGCACTGCCGAACACCACCACCGTCGATCTAATCCCTTCTTCCTGTTGAATAAGTTCGGGTTTCAGCAATTCGAGTTGTAAGCGCACGGGCCGCAACTCGTCCCGGTTTAAAAACTCGATGTCCTGATCGGCACGGCGATAGGCAGGAGAGCGCATCAGCGCGTCCGTGATCTTCTCCGGATTCTTCGACGGTTTTTTCATGGGGAAGGATTATAACTGGACGCGCAGGGTACGGCAATGCGCGCGTGAACGGCGTGCTAGAACGGCCATGGGTTGAATCGCCCCGTTGGGGACCGAAAGGCAAAGGCGTGCTCCTGGACGATGCCATTGGCATCGAGGACGACCTGGAACACGTCTGTTTGCACCTGGCCGCGGGCCATGCTCATTTCGGGCGTGACGGGGGACCAGAAGGCGAGCAGCCGTCCGGCGTCGATCTTGAAGTACTTGCCGTCACGGAATCGGTAGCGGGCCACCATGATGTTTTCCCTGGACGTGATTTCATCCGGCGCGCCCAGCCGTGCCACCACATCGGCCAGCGACGTCTTGCCCCGCTCGATGAACGTCACGTCGTCCGGCGTGATCAGATCGTTGATCTTGAGCCTCCGCCATTGGCAGGCCGTCAGCATCAGCAGGACCATCACCAGGCACAGCCCGGCCGCCACGCGCCTCCAGCGGGGAAATCGGTCAATCACCGAAGGGCCAGATTTGAAACTTGAGGCGATCCGTCCGCTTGCCGAACACCACTTCATCGACTACCCCCTCACGGTTGAAAAAGACATACAAATGGTCGCCCATGATGTTGAACCGGGAAAAGATCACGAGATACCCCAGTTTGCTGTCATACCGCCGGTAATGAAAAATATCGCGCTCGGCCGCATGCACGATTTCATCGGGAGCGCCAAAGCGGGCCGCCACCTCGGCTCGTGTTGTGGTTCCCTTCTTGATGTACTCAACGTCCTGCGGATCGAAATCCTCCCCCCAATGCCCTCGAAAGAATGCGCATCCGTTAAGAGGAAGGCTGAGGCTCAGCGCCAGCGCGATCATGGCCACATATCTCATCTTGGAATCTCCCTGGGTTAACTCGTCGACTCAGGCTGCCGCTTCTTTTGCACGCGGTCCCGGGTCCGGCTTAACACGAAATCGTTCTCAAAGACGTGATAGGACGAGGCGTCCAGTCCCACTCTCGTGTAGGCCGTCTTGGCGACGGCATTCTCTCCCTCGACGTAGAGCCGGACGCCGCAGACATCCCCCTGTTGCCTGGCCAATTCCAGCACTGCCGCATGCATCCGGCGGTAGACCCCCCGCCTCCGCCACGCCGAATCGACGTAGACGCTCTGAATCCACCAGAAGGTGGCATTGCGCCAGTCACTCCACTCGAAGGTGATCAGCAACTGGCCGACCACGGATTTGGAAGAGCGCTCCGGCAGCTCCGCCACCAGATAAAATCCACGCGCCGGCTTCCGCAATACCGCCTCCGTGCCCCGCCGCAACCGCCGACGATCCAGCCGCCGCTGTTCCGTCTCCCACGCCATATTGGCGCTGAAGCGGACAAGCATATCGACATCTGACTGCCTGGCCTTGCGTATGACGAGATCGTTCAGCGTCGCCATCAGGTAACCCGCACCTTAGTGCGCCGCCGTCGAACCGGGCGCAGTCAGCCAGCCGGGCTTCGGGCGGTACAGTCCAGCAGAGAATTCCATTTTCATCGCTTCCTCAGGAGGAAGATTGATCGGCACAATGTTCTGTTCGGGGATGAACGCCAGATACCCGGTAAAGGGATGAATCGCGGTCGGCACGAATACCATCATAAGCGAGGTCGAGGGCACGACCTGGATCGCTCGAGGGGCCGTCCCCATGACAAATCCCAAGGCCCAGAGCCCCTCGCGGGGAAACGGGAACACCACGACGGTGCTGCGACTGAACCTCGAGCGGAACTGAAACAGATCCGTCATGCTTTTGATCGTCAGATACACGCTGCGGACGACGGGCACGCGCTGGAGCCGTTCTTCCGCTTCCTGCAGGAGGCGCTGTCCAAGATGCAAGTGGGTGGCCAGAATACCGGCCAGCAGAATGAGCGCCAGAAGCGATACGATGCCGATCCCCGGGATATCGACGGTCACCACATCTCCGAACATCTTCCCCAGCAGTTGATCGAGCGTGGAAAAGAGCGTGCGGAGAATGAGAACGGTTCCCCACGCCGGCACCAGGATGAGCAAGCCGGTGAAAAACTGGCGTTGGATGTTGCGCCATCCTTCCTGCATGAATATGGGTCCCCTTGTTTTCCAGTCTAGCAAATTATTTCCGGCGACGCACTTTTCCACGTTGCCGGCGCCTCCCCGGAGGCTTGATCTTCACGGGGAATTGAACTATTCTGGTGCCGGCAATTGAGACGGTACTGCTCACTACCTGCGAGGCGGTCATGCCCAAAGCCAATATCGACAAGGAACTTCTGGCGATCCTCTGCTGCCCTGAAACAAAACAGGACGTCGCCTTGGCCAGCGATGCGCTGATCGGAACGTTGAATACGAGAGTTCAGCAGGGTACCTTAAAGAACAAGGCCGGTCAGTCGGTCAAGGAGCCTCTGGACGGCGGGCTCTTGAGAGCGGATAAGAAGATTCTGTACCCGATTCGCGAGGATATTCCGGTCATGCTCATCGAGGAAGGCATTCCCGTCGAGGGTCTGGCCTAGTCCGTTCGTTTTCGCCGATTCTCCTTCCCTGGACTGCCTCAAACAACCTGCGTTGTCCTTACGGAGGAAGCAGTTTGCCTTCCGCTTGATCCCGGTTCGTTTTGGATCCCGTGGACGTCCCGCATTGGGCACAGAGGTATTCGTAGAGGTTCCCGTTCGGAAGCACCAGGAGCAACCGCTCCCGCGTGGGAGTGGCCTGCTCGCACTGCGGGCAATAGAGCAACGAGGCCTGGAACGCGCCGTACTGGTCACGCGGTGACGGGCCTCCCGGCGCCGGCCTCGGACGGAGGCGGGGCGCGAACGGGTCAGGCGGCGGTCCGGGTTTATGAGCGAATGGGGGCATGGCGTCTGCGCATCTTTCTTCGTTTTCTGTTCCCGAAATCGTCGCCTACCCCTGGCCGCTCAGAGATTCTTCCTTGGACCGGCCACGGACAGCCCTCCAGAGCGTTCGCGCGAGCTGAACCGCAACATAGACGCCCACGCTCAGCACCAGACCATAGAGTCCTGCATGGGTCCAAGGCCAGCGTTCCGGCGCATGCAGCACCACGGCCAGGGCAATATGCCCGCCCAGACCGAGGCAGAGCGCGAACACGATCCATTCGCGGACCATATCGGATTTTGGGGATGTCTTTCTCCGGCCCATGTCGAACGACTGTCGTTCAGACAGCACAACAGGAAGGAGTACGATCAGACGGGCAGCACGTTACGCCGGCGTGTCGGTGCTCACGGAACTTTTTGCCGACTCGATCTCCGCGACCGAAATGAGGCTTCCAAGATAATCCGAGACAAAGTTCAGGGCCTCTTCCCGGCCATCCGCCCGACGGCCTTTTTCGCGCCGCTGGACCGACAGCTCGTGGTCGAGGTCGGATTTGACGTCACTGAGCACCCGCTGCAGCGACGATGGCGTAAGGTTGGTATCCATGTCTTCGAGTTCCTGACAACGATCCAGGACCCAGTTAAGCCCCTCGATCCTGCCAGCGTAGTGCTCCTGCTCTGCCGCATCGAGCCGGGACATGGAGGTGGCGAACGCCTGCGCCTCATAGATCAGATTGTAGAAGCTTGTAACGGCTCGCTGTAAAGTTGGATTCATTCAGAAGTCTCCTCTTGCGCACATGTTGTAAGCATTATACATGACCACAGGGGGGCTACAAGGTTTTTCTGTGGTGTTTCTTAGGTAAATAACAATGAGTGGAATTCATTCATAAACCCGTAGTAGAGGGGGGCAAAATCCTTGAGGCTGTCCGGACTGGTCTCCTTGAGACGCTTGAAAAAAAAGACCTGATGCCGTGGATCGATCTGTTCCAGCAGTTGGCTCAACTGAGCCATAGTGTAGCTTCCTGAGGGCACACTCAATACATAGTGGACCAGCCGTTCAACGAATTGCTCCCCGACATAGTCGCTGGTGATAAAACCGTCGGGAATCTTTCCGGATGCCAGGAACTCGTCAAAGGGCACCGCCAGGGCAGCGAACGGTATCGGCGCACGTGGCGGTGTCGTCATGAACTCACCAAAAACCCAAGTCCCAGCTTACTTTACAGGTTCCACTCTACCCAAGCCCACCTCTATCGTCAAGGCTCTCAGTCCGGATTTTTGACTCTTTCAGCGGCGGGCGTGGAGAACTGAACCGTGCGGCGGTTCGGTCAATGATGCGCGTTTGCCGGAAGCGCCAGCGTAAAAAACCGGCTTTTTTCTTCATAGAGAATCCGATCGGTCACGAGCCCTGCCAGGGTCCGTTGGATCTCTTCTTCCGGCAGCGTCGAGAACTCCGGTCGGTTTCCGGCATCCTGCCTGATCGCTTCAAGTGTTTTGGAGGCGTCATTGCAATACTCGATGAGAAAGGCGGCAAGTCCCTCGTATTGCCTTCTCACGGGTGTTCCCTCCCCCCTCCCGTCATAAACGGTGATAAATCCAATTCCCTTCACGTAGTACAGAAACGGCTTTTCGGATGATGCATATCGCCGCTTCCATTGATCGGTAAGTTCAGTCAGTTCCTGCACCAGGTGAGGGTCCACGCGATGTTCCAGCTCATATTCAAAATCGTACGCCACCTTGGCAAGGTCGACTCGCGAGGGATCATACACATAGCCATAGGCCACCCCTGGGCCGGTAATTGTGATCCCATACCGGACCGGGTTGCTAAAATACGGGCTAAACCGTTCCAGCCAGAACTGTCCGACACTTTCCGGAGGAGGAAAATGCACGATCGATGGAATCAGTCCGATTTGCCTTCGATAGTCATCAGCCGTTTCACCGGGAAAGCCGAGCAGAATGTTCCAGGAGATGTGGACGTTATAATAACTGCTCCACTTGAGGCAGACGAGATTCTGCAGGGGACTGACCCCCTTGTCCATCTCCCGGAGCGTCGCGGCGCTGAGGCTTTCAATCCCCGGCTGCATCACCTTCACGCCGCCCCTGGCCAGCGTTTGGATCTGGCGCTTGGGAAGATTGCTCTTGGTCTCGATGAAAATATCCAGGTCATACCGCTCATCCGCCAGTTTTCCGAACACCGAGTCGATGTAAGACATGTCGATAATGTTATCAACAAACCGAAATCGTGTTGCGTGATAGCGAGTGGAGAGGTATCGCAGCTCATCCAGCACCTGGTCTGGTTTCTTGGCACGAAATTTCATGCTTTGTGCGTTCAACCCGCAAAATGTGCAATGATGTTTTTCCCCCCACCAGCATCCTCGTGCCGATTCATAGAGCAGGATGCGGCTGAAATCTGTTGCGGCTGAGGGGTTGACCGTGGCGAGTTGATCGAAATAGTCGTCATAGTCCGGTGTTCCCATCCGATGAAAATCTGAAAACAAGGTTGGATTCTGATTATATTGAATTGTATTCCCGCGGCGTGCCATGACGCCCGGCGGCATCCTGTCGGTCTTGCCTGCCAGGATGAGCTTGACGAGTTCCGGGAAGGCGACCTCCCCCTCACCAATCACCGCATAGTCAATCCAGGGGAAAGCACGAAAATATTCATGCCCCATTTCGCCGTCATAATTGGCCCCGCCGAATACAATCTTCACGTCGGGATAGAGATCCTTGATGAGCTTGGCGAGCGTGACGCTGGCCACGTTCTGATGAAACATGGAGGTGAAGCCGATGACGGCGTATTGTCCCCAATCAATTGAAGTGGAGGCCCATGTCAAAAACTGAGGAGCCAGTCTTTCCTCGATTTCCTGCAACGCAGCGACGCCGGCGCCTGAAAGCCTCCCGATCCGCTCGCACAAAGGCTTGAACGTGCCCAGATACCGGGGATGATCCGGGTTGTCTCGAAAGAGCAGTCGTGAAAACAGCCATTCGCCGATCAGTAATTGCTGCTCGCAGAGGGTGTCGTAGAGTGGGAAACCTATTTGAGATGCAAAATTGAGATTGAGATAGTGGCACTTGGCGTTAATCCCCTGTGACTTGAGAATAGTGGCCAGTGTGCCGAGTTGGATAGATGGGTACTTGGCATGCCCAAAGGGCATGGTCACTAAGGCAACAGGAGGGATCTCTGAGCGATCAACAGGGGGCATGGAGAATTTGCCCTCATGAGATAGACATTAAATGCCTTCTTATCACGTTTGTCGTTAATTTTGCCATGACATGCACCCACTATTGCCCGTGTATGTTTTCTGAAACAAGATTTTTCATGCAAAAAGAAAGGGCGGAGCGCTTTTATAACGCTCCGCCCTTCTTTACTCCGTTACCCTAACCCTAGCGGTTAGCGGCAACCAACACTTACAGCCAGGTCACGCGCTCGGCGGGCCGGATGTAGATCGGCTCCTCGACCTGGATGCGG
>MHEU01000060.1:0-6702 GCA_001805245.1 Nitrospirae bacterium RIFCSPLOWO2_02_FULL_62_14
TGTCGAGGAACGAGCCGGCATACAAATAGCTGAAACCGGTCTGCCAGGCCACCTTGTTCCCCTTGAAGAACAGGGTATAGATGACGTCGATTTCCTGCGCCAGGTGCGCGGCCCGGTTGGTGATAGCGCCTGTCGCAGTGTTGGCACCAAAGTACACGTTCTGGGCGGCCCGATACCAGTTGTCACCCGTGCTCGCCCGATTGAAGTTCCAGTAGCGCAATTCCAAATGGTTCGCCTTGTTGTCGAAAGGAAGCACTTGCAAACTGCCGCTGTAGGCCACCATGTTCCGCCAGGCCATCACGTCCGCATAGCCCATCACGATGTGGTTCGTCGGATAGAGGTTCTCGAACGTGTTGGAAGACCCGTTGCACGCAGCCGCAGACGGTTTAGCAGTCCCCGCGGCAGCGCCGCAGTTGGCGTCGCCATCGCCCGAGGCATAGTTGAATTCGAGGCCGATACGAGGCGACCAGGGCATGTCCTTCAACGTCACGCCGCCCTCCGCAGCCAGCGCATAGGCATTGATGTGGAGGTCCTTGTTGTTGCTGGCGCCGGTACCGTCTTGGTTACTCGAGATGGCTCCAAACTGGTGGTAGCCCTCGAAGGTCCCGTCAAACATTCCTTGGCGATAGCCAACCCGGGCACCGACCGTGTGCCGGTTTTGCCCATTGGCATGTGCCGCAACCACGCTGCTGCCCGTGGTCCCCATCCCAGTGACTGTCGGGAGGGCGTTCCGGGCGTTGTTGTTCTGGAAGACCCACAGGGGCTCGATCGCCAATCCCGCCATGGGCTTGAGGGCCAGCCGCGCGAAGAAGATGTCGGAATCGCCGAAGCCTCCATTTTGCGTCTGGTTGACGCCGGGAGGCACCACGCCGAACGATGAAGAGTTTTGGTTGGCGGTACCTGATGCGGCGATATTGAAGTCGGTTTCCATCGGACGGAGCCAGCCGCCCCAGAATTCCCAATTCGGCTGGCTGTACTGGAGGGTGACGCCGTCATGGCTGAAGCCGGTGTTGGCCCAGTCGAAGTGGCCGAAGAGCCGGTGATTCCCCATGACCATCAGTTGCCGGCCTGCCTTGAGGCTGAGACCCTGGACGCCGAGGTTCCGGATCATGATGAAGGCCTGACGAACGAACAGACTGTCGCCCTGGCCTGACTGGAATACATCATTGGCGCAGATGGAGTTGGCCCCAGCGGGACCGCAACCAGCTCCAATCCCGGTGTTGTTCGCGGCGCCCCAATTTTTGGCATATTGCGGCTGGAAGAGGACGTCCACGTCAGGAGAGATGGAATAGTTGAGTCCCAGCCTCATCCACTGTTGGACGTAGAAATCGTTCTTCGCCGTTCCCGGTGCGGCGGTGCCGAAGTCGGTCTGGCTTCTAAACTCAGGCCTGACCCGCATGTCGCCTGAGATCGTGAATTTGTTGATGTCGAACAGGGAACTCTTGGGCGGATCGAAATCATGGTAGGGGATCAAATCAGGCATCGCCCGAGGGATCGGCGGAATGTTCGTCGGGTGATCGAGGGGTTTCGCCACCGGCTGATCCGCCAGGGCCGGTGCAAGCGGCAGGACCACCAACAGGGCCACCGCCAGAATCCACATAATTGCTGCCATGCGTGATCTCATAACGTTCCTCCTGTGAGTTAACCTCAAACTGCGACCGGCCTCCGCCGGCTTGAATTCACTGCTCAGGGTCAACCATTTCCAGTCTGTTGTCGTGTACCTGCCAGGAACCCGTTGTGCCTCGGTGTCCTGTCTCTTCACACAGACCGCATCGGGACATCCCGAACCGGCCCCTTCGTGATGCTCCCGACGTCACCTCCTTCCATAATGAAGCTGCAAATATCAGTCTTTCAAAACAAAATCAAGCGGATTTCGAATTTCCGCCCTGTTCCGTCCGGTCCGGCCGATCCGCCTGGCTCGTGATCGCGTTGACTTCCCCCTCGGCCTCCTTCATGGAGGCTTCGAAGTCCTGCTCGACCATCTTCACTTCCTGCTGGATCAGGTTGACCTCCGGCTCGACCGACTTTCTGAGATCATCCGCCGTTTCCTTCAGCCCCTTGACGGCCTTCCCGACCTGGCGGCCGACTTCCGGCAACTGTTTGGGCCCGAACAGCAGAAAGGCCAGGACCAGAATAATGAGAATCTCGCCGGCGCCCAGGCCAAACATATTTCTTCTTCAAGGCGATAGGCTATAGGCAATGGGCTATGGGCAGAAAAGACTGAATCAGCATTTCTTGCCTATCGCCCATAGCCTTCTAGCCCATAGCCTGAAAATTTAGGCCTGTTTCGGCTGCTCTGCGGCCCGTGGTGCGGCTTGCGTCATCGGAGCCGCCATTTGAGCTGATTGTGCCGTTGAGGATTGGGCGATGGGGGTGGGCTGGTCCGGAACAGGGGTGGCGGTCGCGCCAATCGGATCCGGCGGCTCCGGCTCATGCACGGCCTTCTTGAACCCCTTGATCGCCTTTCCCAGTCCTTCCCCGAGTTGGGGAATCTTCCCCGCGCCAAAGATAATTAGGACGATAAACAGGATCAGTAAGAGTTCCATCCAACCGAATGAACCGAACATTGAGAACCTCGTAGAGCAAACAGAAGGTAGCCAATAAAGGTAGCTAATAGATGGTAGCGAATCGCAATAGAACTTCTTTTCTGGCTACCCGCTACTAACTGCCGGCTACTTGTTGGGCACGCTACCGAAATTTACAATTCTAGTCAAGGAATTTCTCTGAACGCCGGCGGGGGATTAGCTAACAGCCAGTAGCGAATGGAAAATAGCGAGTAGTGGGCAGCCAGAAATCCATAGCTGCTTGCTACGAGCTATTCGCTATCGGCTACTCAAACGAAACGTGTCGATAGTCGATGGGTTGGGGCGGCATGGCCAGGGAGGCCATGATCGACTCGCGGTGGTAGCCAAGCTGTTCCAGGCCGGCCATCGAGCCGGTGATCTCTTCTTCCGTCAGGTAGGCAACCGTATCGGGAATGCCGTCCGTGCCCAACGATTGTAAAATTGCCAGGAGCGCGTCGCGCTCCTGGGGAGGTGTCTCGTTGCGGATCGGGAGCTCGATCCGGCGCTGATAGGGGCTCCGGTATCTCCCCTTCAGGGTCTGGATCGTCTTGATGATCAACCGGTCCTGTTCCCAGGGCCGGAGGGATTGGGGGGAGGGGTAGGACGCCAGAAGGTCCATCAGGCTGATGACGTTGGTATTCAGGCTCCGCCCGATGAATTCCCGCTGGGTTTCGGTCGTGACTGAACGTATGCCCAGATGGGCCGCCACCGAACCCACCAGCGCGAAGTTCACCATGAAGCTGTACTGCCCGCCGAACAGCCCGTAGCAGGGCTTTTCAGGATCGTTCATGACCGCCAGCTCGTCGGCCCCTGCATCAAAACTGCTGAAGCCGATCGCTCCGGGCGCCAGCAGCCGTTTGGCCTCCTTGAGCGTAGCGAAGGCGCCCAGGTTCACCGGCACCAGCACATGCTCGTCGATCTGCTTGAGAAAGTCCGTGATGGTTTTCCGGTAGGGCACGTCCTTCCATTCGGTCTTGCGATATTCCTTTTCCCAGATGATGTCTTCCAGAAAGGCGGGGAAGGCTTCCAGAGCCGCCACGTTCTGCTCGTCGAACGCGCGCACGAAGCCGGCCCAATCATCAATGGCGGCATGCTTCTTTTCGTTCAGATTGGGGCGGAGGTACTCCTCTTCGATCTCATTCCCCTTGCGCAGCATCAGCTTGGCCGGCAGATCGTTCCATAACTCGTTGCAGAAGATGCGGTCTACCGTGCCGTCCCCCACCGACGCCAGCGCCGAAGCCTCCGCGCAGAGCGTGTCTACCCGCTCCCGGTGCGGAGCGAGATCGGGATGCTTCTTCGCGCCGTCCAAAATGGCCTGGTGCGCATCCACCAGCACGTAGCGGATGCGCGGATAGACCAGACCGTCCTTGTCCAGCGCCTTGAGATGGGTCAGAAAGCAGGCCGCCAGATTTCCGTTGCCGGGACCCCATTCGTGGACGACCAAGGGGCGATGGGCTATGGGCGATGGGCTATGGGAGGGATCGTCGGATGTCCTGCCTATTGCCCATTGCCTATCGCCTATTGCCTGCTCGCGAGCGATGACTCGCTGGTAGTAATCGCTCGCGAGCGCATGCGCCAGCCGGTAATCGGCCGAAGCGAAGGTCTGGTAGTAGTCCTGGACGCGCCCGCCCCGGAGCCCGTAAAAAATCTTGTTGATGTGCGCCTGCCACTCGTCCAGGGGCTTGAATTCGCCCATGAGCTGCGGCAGCGCGTCGGGATTGGTTTCCGTGTTCATCATCGTGCGGCATAGTACCAAAAGGCCCGTGCACGTCGCAACGCGAACAGGCACAGAGGGTGGTTTTTCTGGTTTGTCTCGTTTGTTTGGTTTGTCTGGTTGTTACGGCGAACCAAACAAACCAGAAGAACTAAATAAACCAGATGAACCAGACAAACCTTCTTGACAGTCATTGAGGTGTACGGTACGACAGCGCCATGCATTCGAAGCCGGCAGGCGCGTTTCAACTCATCCTCACGCTCGCAGTCTTATGGACAGGTACCGGGCTTGCCGCGGACGGCCTGCCGGACCTTCAGGATAAGAATCCTCTCCCGTCCTACGATTTCGATAAACCGCCGGAGGGGTTGTTTCGGGCCATCCAGACAGCCGAAGGGTTCGAGGAGGAACTGGGCTTCCGGCGCACCCACGAAATCGTGCCCGTCAAGCCGACCGATGTTTTTGATCCCTCCACCCCCGCCGTCTATATCGTGTTCAGCGTGTTTCCGCATTACCAGGCCTATCAGGTGTTCGGCATTTGCTACCCGGAAAAAGTCACGGGGCTCGATCCAAAGACCGTGATCGCGCAGGACACCATGTACCTGGCGCTCGAGGACGAAACGGGCTACGTGAAATTGACTCCGCCGGCCGGAGGCTGGAAACCCGGTCAATACAAGGTGGAAATCCACGTGGGGTTCGCGGTCAACGAACTGAGTCTTACGGGAACGATGCGCTTCACCGTTATGGCGAAGCCATAACGCGCGACGAGCGCGACTTGCGCGAGACGCGGGAAACGCAAGCCATATGCGAACCGATTCTCGCTCGTCTCGCTTTTCCCGCGCGTCTCGCATGCAGTTCACGGCGCACTTCCGTTGACGTCCCTCGCATGCCATGTTATAAAATAAGCATCGTTTAGGTGATGGAGTTCACCTAAAACTGTCCGTAACTTTGGTACAAGGTTGCGGACTAATAACTCCTACCAGCACATAGCGCCGGTAGGAGTTTTTTATTTCGGAATTTTTTGAACTCCTGCCGGGAGTCTGCCGCCGGCAGGAGTTTTTTATTTTTGCGCCTTTACGACATTCAGCCATGCTGAATGATGCTCAACGGACCAGCCTCGGCATCGTGATGCGCATGCTCGAAGAGAAAATGCGCGCGATCGAAGCCAGGCTGGCCCAACCCGAAGAGCGGGCGCTGACCTTCGAAGTCCGCAACGATCTCACCCCTGCCATGGTGCAAGTGCTGCGAGAGAAGATCGACGAGGTGTATGTGTTGATCCGGGCGCTCCGCGACCGGCTCGCATTGCCGCCGACCGTAAAATCGGCAAGCAGAGACGCTCTCACCGGCTTGATGCCGCTGTGGGTGGTCTTGCAAGAGTCCACCAGCGAACGGTTGCGACGTTACGGAGAGGTCGATCCATCCCTCGCGCACGTCCTCGATCCGAACATTGACGCGCTGGCGAGGCTGATGGTCGAGATGGACGACGCCGCCCGGAGCGACGCTCAGGTGATGTCGGCGAACGGCGTAAAGAAAGGGCCGGCGTGAGGCGGATTTAGCTGGGCGTCGCCCGCCCGGCGAGGTCCGCCGAGAGCTTCTTGCCGCGAGAAAGGAGGGAGGTATGAAGAGCACAATTGTCAAAATCATCCTATCGGTTGCAATCGTATGGGGCTGCCTGCTTCCGGGATTTGACAACATGCCCGGATCGGACGGGGGATCCGGAATCGTCTTCGCTGCAGATAGTTTGAATATCGAAGGGCTGTCTGGCGATCCCCGGCAATATCGGAGCCAGGTTGGTCAAATTCTCACGAAGGCTGACAGCCTGATCAAAAAGTTGAAAGCCAATCCGTCGGCCCAGACCATCGCGCTGGATTTGATGCAAACGCGGGACAATATCCTGCGAGAGATTGTGAAAATAGATGGGGCGCCGGGCGATGCAAAGTGGACCGCGCAGGAGATGAGGGAGAGCGTGCAGGCCATGCTCAAACTATTGAAGGAACAATACGACAAGGCTGTCGGAACGGCTGGGTAACCAGCAGGCCTTCTACATAGAGACACCGGTCGATTCTCAACGAGAAGATGGCCACGATGCACGACGATGATGCGGAAGAACTTGTCGGGCGGCGGAGGATTGTAAACACCGTGCTCGACCACATCCGTGACGGCAAATCGGCATTTCTGGTGGGCGCCGCCGGTATAGGGAAGACCGCCATTCTTCGCGCCATGGCCGGCCACGCCCAGGCGCAAGGCGGCGCGCGCGAGTTGATCTACTGCGGGCAAACGACCACGTTAAAGATCGCGCTGCAATGCCTGGCCGGGCAACTGCTTGCGCGGGATGCGGTTTGTGCTGTGCCCGACCTGCAAGGACAGCGGCCGATCCCATCCAACGAACAGGTCGTAATTCCTCGGAACCTCGGCACGCTGACGATC
>MHEU01000060.1:6755-17414 GCA_001805245.1 Nitrospirae bacterium RIFCSPLOWO2_02_FULL_62_14
TTCCGATCATCGCTGCCGTCCGCCCCTCCTATCCACATGACATCGGAAAGTTATGGTACGTCGGCACGACGTTCGCCACGATCAAGGTCCCCGAGTTGCGTCCTTCCGAATCCCGACGACTCGTCGAGCGCACACTCGACAGGCAGCGCATCAGCCTGCCGGACCGCGACGCGTTCGACAAGACATTGGTCTCGCTGGCCAAAGGCAATCCGCGCATGATCGTCCGCGTCTGCGAACTCGCCCGATCGCCACGATACCAAACGGGTGGACGGACGAACTTTCGCTTGTTGCTGCTTGATCTCAAAATTGATGATCTCCAGGACCACATCGAGGAGGAAGCCAAAATCCCGCTGCGCGGCCCGGTGGCGACAGATGCCATCCGGTATCCGCAAAGGAGGACGCTATGATGAGAATCACCACGCTGTTGGCTGTGTTCACAGGACTCTGGTTGTTCTGGCCCGGTGCGTTCAACTTCAGCCTGGCCGAGGAGAGGAATCGCCCAACGATCGACATACAACAAGCCACGCACATCGTGCTCGAGCGTTTCCCGAACGCGCGGATCAAAGAAATCGAGCTGGACACGGAGGACGGCCGGCTCGTGTACGAGGTCGAACTGGTCACGGCGGACAAGCAGAAAAAGGAGATGCATATCAACGCGACGAACGGAAATATCGAAAAGATCGAGCATGACTGAACGGACAGCGACATGAAACGGCGGACCACCATGGAATTAACTTGAGCCGTTGCGCTCTGCGGATAGGCATGGCGTCGCTGTCGTTATGTAACGGGCTGGTCGTCGAATGATGGCAGGACGGATTCCCCGTAACGTCTGGGTGGCCGGATGGGTCAGCTTCTTCATGGATGTCAGCTCCGAGATGGTCTATCCCCTGGTGCCGTTATTTCTTTCGTCCACGCTGGGCGTTAGCAAGTCGGTAATCGGACTGATCGAAGGAATCGCGGAGGCGACCGCGAGCCTCCTGAAGCTTTTTTCCGGCATCATCGCCGACCGGTTCGGCAGGAACAAATTGCTGATGGGGTTGGGCTACCGGCGTCTCGACCGCTTCGCGTCCGATCCTGGCATTGGCGACAGGCTGGGGCATGGTACTCGCGTCCCGGTTCACGGATCGGGCCGGTAAGGGCATCCGCACCGCTCCCCGCGACGCGATCATCGCGGCTTCCACCCGGCCGGAACGGCTGGGGCTCTCGTTCGGATTTCACCGGGCCATGGATACGGCGGGAGCCGTGGTGGGACCGGCGGCGGCCCTTGCCATTCTGGCCGCTTGGGCGTCCGACTACCGCCTCGTTTTCTGGTTGTCCCTCGTGCCTGGCATAGTGGCTGTGGCCTTGATCGTCCGATTCATCGAGTCGGATGGAACGGTATCGCAACGACATGCGCTCCCCTCGTGGTCGTTCCGCAGTTTCGACACGCGTTTCTGGGAATTTCTCCTCGTGGTCGGTCTATTTTCGCTGGGCAACTCCAGCAACGCGTTTCTGATTCTCAAGGCGGAACAGGTCGGGACGAGCCCGGCGTGGATCTCCGGCATGTATCTGGCCTTCAACGGCGTGTATGCCCTCGTCTCCCTGCCCGCCGGAATGCTGGCGGATCGACTTGGCATGAAACGCATGATCGCCGGCGGGTTCGGACTGTTTGCGGCGGTCTATGCCGGCTTTGCCCTGGCGGTGACTCCTTGGCACATTGCCGGATTGTTCGTTGCCTACGGCGTCTACATGGGATTGACGGAAGGGGTGCAGCGCGCCTATCTGGCAACCTTGATCCCGGCCGAACGCATGGCCACGGGGTTCGGTCTCTACCACATGGTCGTGGGTCTGGCGATCCTGCCGGCCAGCTTGATCGCTGGCGCCCTGTGGGATACCGTCGGGCCCGCATCGCCGTTCTGGTTCAGCGCGGCATCGGCCGCCCTGGCAGCGGGGGCGTTTGTCGCAATCTCCACACCGCGCTCTGCGAAGGCATGATGAACATGGCGAACGATCAGGACGGGACTTCTTGCGACTCCGGGGAGATGGAACCCGACGCGCGGGCTCCGCTCAAACCGGATGCCGAGCGGGAAATCGGATCGCCCGGCGCCGAAGACTGGAAGGACGCCGTGCTCCGAAAAGCCAGGCATACGTTGCTCTCTCTGCAGAAGTTCACGCGTTAGCTTCATCCGGTTTGACCGTCCACCATCCCTTCTGTAGAATGCGTGCGAAGTCCAGTTCATCTCGTTCGTTTGGTTTGTCTGGTTTGTCTTGTTCAACCAAAGAAACCAAACAAACGAGATAAACCAAAACAACCGGTCCAGGAGTCATCAGCCAATCATGTCCAATTCGCCCCGCCCCTGGGCCTCCATCGTCATCCCGATCAAGGACGAACGGGACAACCTGCCGCCGCTGACCGAACAGCTCCTGAAAGTGCTGGGCTCGCACGAACGGTCCCGCACCACGCCGTTTGAAATTCTCTATATCGACGACGGCAGCACCGACGGCAGCAGCCAATTGCTGGACAACCTGGCCGCACAGTACCCGCAAATCCGCGTCCTGCACTTCGACCGCAATTACGGCCAGACCTCGGCCTTCGACGCCGGATTCCGGCACGCGCAGGGAGACTTGATTGTCACCCTGGACGGGGATCTTCAATTCGACCCGGCCGACATCCTCACGCTGCTCCCGCTGGCCGCGCAGTACGACCTCGTCTGCGGATGGCGCAAGGACCGCCACGACAACCTCGTGCGCAAACTGTCCTCGCGCATCGCCTACGGGTTCCGGAGCGCCGTGCTCGGCGACCGGATCCACGACACCGGCTGCTCGCTGAAAGTATTCCGCCGGGAAGTGGTCGAGAAACTGCAGCTCTTCGAAGGCCTGCACCGGTTTTTCCCGGCGCTGGCAAAGATGCACGGCTTCACGCTGACAGAAGTGCCGGTGCGCCATCTTCCGCGGGCGCACGGCACCTCCAAATACGGGATCGGCAACCGGCTGTTCAAAAGCCTCTACGACCTGATCGCTGTCCGATGGATGAAAAGCCGGGTCTTGCGATACAAGACCCGGCCTGGCGATAGGCAATAGGCGATGGGCTATAGGACTTGGAACGATGAGTAGACGCGGCTTTAAAGATTTGATCGCCTGGCAAAAGGCGAAAGACCTTGCAGTAAAAATCTACCGCATCACGGGTAATGGAGCCTTGAGCAAGGATTTCGGGATGCGTGATCAGCTTTGTCGAAGCGCCGTGAGCATTGCGAGTAATCTGGCGGAGGGAGACGAAAGAGACACCGACAAGGACGCTGTGCGCTTCTTTTTCATCGCCAAAGGCTCCCTTGCCGAACTTCGAACGCAATTGCTCATCTGTTGTGAAGTGAGATTACTGAACCAGTCCGATTATGAACACTTTGAAGCCGATTGCGCGACCTTGGCTAAGATAATTGGGAGTCTGATCAAGTTCAGGCAGAAAGCCGGGAGAGATGGAAGACGAGAGTCGTCCCGAGACCGTGAGCAAGCCTAGATTCTCATGGAGTTGCTAACCTTACCTATGGCCTATTGCCCATCGCCTATCGCCTTCTTGCATCTATGACCACCACCGACCTCATCTGTCTCTTCGGCAAGTGTCTATCCTATATCGACGCCGCCTGGATCACGTTCGGATTCCTGGGGCAGACCATCTTTTTCATGCGCTGGGTGGTGCAATGGCTGGCGTCCGAAAAACACGCCGAAAGCCGCGTGCCGATCGCCTTCTGGTACATGAGCCTGATCGGAGGATTGATCACGCTCGCCTACGCGATTCATATCAAGGACCCCGTCTTCATCGCCGGCCAGAGCGTCGGCGCCATCGTGTATCTGCGCAACCTCATGCTGATCTCCCGCGCCGCCCGGGCAGTTTCCACTCCCCCGGCTCACTCCGGACAGATAAAAGGTAACGGGTGAGCCAGGACGAACGCGGCGCCCATCTCGTTCTGCTGCTGGCGCTGTCCGGACTGCTCTTTTTTCTCGGTTTGGGCAATTTGGGCCTCACCGACCGGGACGAAGGCAGCAACGCCGAAGCCGCCCGCGAGATGGTCGAAACGGGCGACTGGGTCAGCCCCACCCTCAATTACCAGCCCCGTTTCGCCAAGCCGGTTTTCATCTACTGGCTGACCGGCGGCGCCTATGCCCTCTTCGGCGTCAGCGAATTCACCGCCCGCCTGCCCTCGGCCCTCTTCGGTGTCGCCTTGATCGCGCTCCAATATCTTTTCCTCTCGCGCTTCCGCGGACCGACGGTGGGACTGCTCGGCGCGCTGATGCTGCTGCTGAACCTCGAAATCGTCGCGATCGGACGGATGGCCCTGACCGACAGCGTGCTGATTTTCTTCACGACGCTGGCACTCTATGGATTCTGGCTCGGCTTCCATGGCTCGACGGCGCTTGCCCTGAGCCCCGTCGAAGGGCTCACCACAGGCGGTTCGACTGGGCCTGCCCTGAGCCCCGTCGAAGGGCTCACCACAGGCGGTAAAGACCGCGAACGGCACTGGATGTGGCTCTTCTACATCGGCATGGCACTGGGAACCTTAACCAAAGGCCCTGTCGGCGTCGCGATCCCGCTGCTGGCCGTTGTGCCCTACCTGACGCTGACCAGGCGATGGCCGCAATTCTGGCGGACCGGGTTTCCGCTGGCCGGCCTCCTCATCCTCCTGCTGCTGGCCGTGCCCTGGTACGCCGCGATGGTGGCGATCCACGGCTCGCAATACACGGCGTCCGCGCAGGCCGATACCGTCGGCCGGTTTTTGAGCACGATCGGAGGGCACGGCGGAACGCTGTTCTTTTATGTCCCGGTGCTGCTGTGGGGATTCTTCCCCTGGAGCGGCTTTCTGGCGATCGGGTTGTATCAAACCATCAAAGGCTATAGGCAATGGGCTATAGGCAATAGGCAAGACAATCCGACCTATAGCCCATCGCCCATCGCCCATCGCCCGCCAGCTCCGCAGGAGCTGGAGCTCTTCGCCGCCCTCTGGGTCGCGGCGGTGTTCCTGTTCTTTAGCCTGTCCGCCACGCGGCTTCCCCATTACATCGCCCCCCTGTTCCCGGCTGCCGCGATCCTGGCCGCCTCCTACTGGCATCGCAGCCTGAGCGACCCGGCTACGCCGGGACGCCGCGCCGCCATTCACGTCACGATGGGGCTCGGCTACCTGCTGGGGATTGCGCTGGCGGCAACGCCGCCGCTCTACGACAAATTTATCGACGTGATCGTGAAGGAATTTCCCGTGGCCATCCAGGTCACGCCGGGCTTCGGACTGGTGGCCGCCGGGCTGACCCTGGTTATCGGCTGCGGCATGGTGGGCTACTTCGGACTGTCGGAGGAGCGGCGGGCCGGCGCCTTCTGGGCGGCGGGGGCGACCATTGCCATCGTGATGCTGCTGGCCATCCAGGTCATCCTGCCCCGCTTCAACACCTACTTCGTGGCGCCGCCGCACGAACTGGCCTACGCCGCCGGCGTCAATCTGGGACCAAATGACCGGCTGATTCTCTACGGGCCGGCCCGACCGTCGCTCATCTTTTACGCGAAACGCAAGGCGATTGTGATCCGGCCCGGCGAGGAGGAGCACATGCGCCCGCATCTGTCCGGGCCGGGACGGACGATGATCGTGCTGCCGACGCGGATGAAGCCGAAGCTTCCGGCTGAAACCGCGTCATTCGTCACGTTGCTGGAGCGTTACGGGTACAGCCTGCTCGCCAGCGAGCCCATGGTGAAGTTGCCGGCGAATCTGCCGCCGCCGCCCGTCTACGACCCTCAAAAGGATCCCCACGCGAGATACAAGCAGTAGCTGATGTCAGGCGATAGGCCATGGGCGATGGGCTATGGGTTGGATCATTTTTCAGTTGCCTATCGCCTATTGCCCGTCGCCTATTGCCTTCCATCGCGCCAGCAGCACCAAAGCGCCGGCCCCGGCCAGCATTCCCGTCGCCAGCATGCCGGGCGACGGCAGAATCGCCAGCCAGAGGACCGCGCACACCACCACCAGCCACGGCGTGCCGGACAGCAGGACCTGCCGCAGCATTGCTCCCCACTCCCGCGCGGGCGTCGAGGCCAGTATGCCGACGACAATGCCCAGCACAATGCCGGCAACCACGTCGGACACAAAATGCGAGCCGCGAAAGACGCGCGTCAACGATGTATAGCCCGCCAGCGCATAGGCGGGCCATGCGAGTGCCGGACAGTGTTTCGCCACGACCGTGGCGACGGCGAAGGACGCGGAGGCATGGCCGGAGGGAAACGAATCGAGCCCCGACTCCAAGCCCGGCCCTGTGAAAAATTCCTCATCGCGATGCAGGCGCGGACGGGGACGCCCGATCCCATGCTTCAGGCTTTGCACGAGAACGGCCGTCACGGCATGGGCGGCCCACCCGCGCAGGCCGGCCTGGAGCCACACCGGATTGGCGCGCGCATAGCCGGCGACGACGAACAGGCCGCTGATGGCGACCAGGCTGGCGCCGCCGCCGAGGACGTAGCCCGCATCGCCGATCCTCTCGATCCAGATCCCCTGCAGGGACCGGACCCACTCGATCATCAGGCGATCCGTCTGGAACGCGGCAATGAAGAGGAGCACGAGGGAGGCGCAGGAAAGGAACAGGGAGGCGTGAGACGTGAAGCGTGAGACGTGAGGCGCAGGAGGATTCGGGCTTTGCCGATCGTCTGACGTTTCACGTCTTACGTCTATCGTCTTCACGGGATCCAGTCCGCGATGAAGAGATTGAACTCGCCTTTCTCGGTCGCGTTGCGGTCGGACGCCCACACCACGCGTTTGCCGTCAGGGGAGAACATGGGAAAGCTGTTGAAACGCCCGGTCGTCGTGACCTGCTCCAGGCCGGTCCCGTCGTCGTTGATCAGATACAGATGAAATGTCGGCGGGCCGTCCTTCCCCCGGTCGTGCTGGTTGGAGGAAAAAATGATCCGTTTCCCGTCGGGATGGAAATAGGGCGCGAAATTGGACGACCCGTTGGAGGTCACCTGCCGCTTGTCGCTGCCGTCGGCGTTCATCACGAAGATTTCCAATTGGCCTGGCTCGACCAGGTTCTGGGCGAGCAGCGCCTTGTAGGCGTCCAGCTCCGTCTGGTTTGTCGGATGCGAGGCCCGGTAGACGATCCGCTTGCTGTCCGGTGAAAAGAACGCGCCGCCGTCGTAGCCGATCTCCGTCGTCAGGCGCCGCACGTGCCTCCCGTCCAGGCTCATCGCGTAGAGGTCCAGATCGCCCTCCTTGATCGAGGTAAAGACGATCGTCCGCCCGTCCGGCGCGATCGTCGCTTCGGCGTCATATCCGGGCGTCATGGTCATGCGGTGAAGCCCCTGCCCGTTGACCCCGATTGCAAAGATGTCGTAGTCGTTGAGCGCCCAGCGGTAGCGCCCCTCCCGCTTCGGCTCGGGCGGGCACTGCTGCGCGGCCAGATGCGTCGAGGAAAAGAGCACGCGCCGGTCGCCCGGGAAAAAATACCCGCAGGTCGTCGCCCCCGTCCCCAGGCTGACCCGCCGGACGCTGTTCGTGCCCACATCCAGCACGTACATCTGGTAGCAGGGCATCCCCCGCTCGCTGGACACGGGCTTGTCCGGGGGCAGATTGACGGTGCCCCCGCCCCAGTCATTCGTAGACTGGAAGATCAACTTGTTGCCGTCGAAGGAAAAGTAGGCTTCGGCGTTCTTCCGGCCGGCGGTCAGTTGCCGGATGTTCGCCAGATGGGACTCAAGCGATGCAGGCTGAGGCTGAGGTTTAGGCTGAGACTCAGCTTGGGATTGAATCGCGAACGACGTAGCCACTGCCACGACCAAGAATACAGCTCGAACCTTAACCTTAGCCTCAACCTTAACCTTACGGTGTATCAAATCGCACCTCCAGATCCTGTTGCGAGGAAGAAAAATCCCCTCGTGCCACGACGGCTCCATCACGGAATACCACATAACTCTGCCAGCCGTAGAAAAACAAGAGCCGCGCCACCTTGGATGCCGCGGCAGGTGTCTGGCCGTAGAACAGCGTCACGACATGCCCGGGACGATCCGGATGCCGGCACGAAACCAGCACGGCCGTATCCGGTCCTGCGTAGGCGGTTCCGGCAATCGACACGGATCTCTGATCCAGGCTGATGTGCTTGCCGCATCCGCTGACGGCCCATTCCGCCGCCCGGTTGACGCCGGGCCCGCCGAGCACGAGCAGGGAGCCGTTCACTGAATGCACCTCCCGGTCATCGAGAGACTGTATCCCCGGCTCGCGCGAGGCGATCTGCTTCGACAATTCGGCATAGGGCGCGCGGTCCTCCTCCGTCCCTCCGCCCGCAACCACGAGCGCCCGGCTCCGATCCGTGACAAACAAATTGAGCATCGGCGGCAGCGCCTCGCGGGCGATCCGCCGAAACACGTCATAGTCCGGGTCCGCGCGCAGGGCCTTCGCCGATGCCGGCACGGTCAGCTTGCCCACGGGACCGTCAAACTCAAGGGCCTTCGTCCGCACCTCGCCGTTCTCTACTGTCATGGACACGGGTACCCGCAACCGGTAGGTCTCCCGCCCCTGCACGAGCTGCACGTCGCGCCCGTCCACTCGTCGCGCCGAACTCGCCGCGAGCTGCAGGCTCGGCGCGCCCGGCCGTTCGACCCACTGGGCGAAAAACCAGCGCAGCTCGCGGCCCGCCGTCTCCGCGAAAATCTGTTCCACGTCCTTCCAGCCGGCATGCCGGCTGCGGTAGCGCGCGACCAGGGTCCGGAGCCCCCGCCAGAACGGCTCCTCGCCGATTTCGCGCCGCAGCATGTGGAACACCATGGCGGCTTTCTGGTAGCCGATGGCATTGTCCTTCTGATCAGTCTTCCGCGTGAACTGCGCAACCGGATAGTCCTCCTCGGGCCGCACGTACACGGCGTAGCCCAGCAGCATCATGCGGCGCTGCTCGCTGGCTTTTTCGGGCGTGCCGGTCAGCTCTTCATAATAGTAGTTGGCCAGATAGGTCGTCAGTCCCTCCACCCAGTTGCCTTCTTCGGCCGCGTTGAAGACGGAGTTCCCGATCCACGAATGGACGATCTCGTGCCCCAGCGCGTAGGGCTGGACGTAGCGCCGTTTGATGACCCCGCTGCCCAGCAGGGTGAACGACGGCATGCCGAGGCCGCTGGCGAAGAAATTTTCCACCACGGCGAACTTCGGGAAGGGATAGGGGCCGAGCAGCTTGGTGTAGGTTTCGAGATAACGGACCGAGGCATCGAGATACGCGTCCGCCAGGTGTGCCTCGTCCGGGAACAGATAGGCGGCGATCTCGATGCCCTTCCACTCCCGCTGTTTCGCGACAAAGCGGTTGGCGACCAGCGTGAGCGCCTCGGTCTTCTCCGCCACCTCCCAGTCCGCCGTCGCCACGGAGTCCTGGACCATCCGGACAAGCTGCTTGCCGTGCGTGACAACCGTCCACTCGCCGGGCGTCTTCGCGCGCACCACAAAGGTCGGCAACGAGCCGGGGATCTCCGGGTACCAGAGCGTTTCCCCGCTCAGATACGCGCCCTCGGCACCGATGTGGCCGGCGGTTTCGCTCGGCGTGACAAATCGCAGGTGCCGCGGCTCGCGCGGCGGCTCGTCGATCACGCCCCGGTACTGCCACATCAGATGGACGGTTTCGTCCGCGTTCACGGGCCGGTTGAAACGGACGGTCACAACCTGCCCGGCGCCCGACGGTTCCGTTCCCGGGACAACATGGAAGGAAAGCGGAAGAATGCCGGCCGGCTTCTGTTCCACAACCAGGAGGACCTGGAGATTGGCGTTCAGCGTGAAGGCCGCTTCCTGAAGATCGTCCACCAGAGCCCTGACCGTCATGTGATCCACGGCAAGCAGCTCGTGCCGCTCCGGGATCAGCTTGACCTCCAGCATGTGATGGAGAATCTCAGCCCGACGGACCGATGGAGAGACCGGCTGATCGGCGCGGGCCGGCTCCACGCTGCAGAGACCAGCCGCCAAGACCGCCACGATGAAGGGCGCCCGCCATTGCATGGCCGCTTACCCCTCCCCGAACAGCGCGTCCACGAACGCGCGCGCGTCGAAGTCTTGAAGGTCCTCGGCGGATTCCCCGACGCCGATCAACCGGACGGGAATCTTCAATTCCTCCGCGATCGCCACGACGACGCCGCCCCGGGCCGTGCCGTCGAGCTTCGTCAGCGCGATGCCGGTCACGCCGACCGCCTCATGAAACTGCCTGGCCTGCGCCGACGCGTTCTGGCCGACCGTGCCGTCGAGCACCAGCAGCACCTCGTGCGGCGCGCCCGGCAGCTCGCGGGCCAGCACCCGCTTCACCTTCTTCAGTTCTTCCATCAGATTCGTCTTGGTGTGCAGCCGCCCGGCCGTATCGATCAGGACCGCGTCCACGCCGCGCGCTTTGGCGGCGGCGAGCCCGTCGAACACGACCGCCGACGGATCGGCCCCCTGCTTGTGCCGGATCACCTCCACGCCGATCCGGCCTCCCCACAGTTCCAGTTGCTCGATCGCCGCCGCGCGGAACGTATCGGCGGCCACCAGCAGCGGCGTCAGCCCGTCCTGCTTCAACCGCTGCGCCAGCTTGGCGACCGTGGTCGTCTTGCCGACGCCGTTGACGCCGACGGCAAGAATCACGAACGGTTTTGAGCTACGTTTGATTTGTTGCTCGATCGGCTCGCGTTGAACGCCCTGCAGCGCGTCCAGAATG
>MHEU01000060.1:17431-23662 GCA_001805245.1 Nitrospirae bacterium RIFCSPLOWO2_02_FULL_62_14
CCGCACATCCTCCGGCACGCGCCCCTGCTCCCGGAGGCGGTCCATCAGTTTCGAGACGGTCCGGACGCCGATGTCGGAGGCGAGCAGCGCGGCTTCCAATTCCTCCTGCGCGGCGGGATCGAGCGCCCGGCCGGTGATCCGGTCAAGCGACCGGCTGATAGCCGCGCGCGTTTTCGATAAGCCGCTGTGGAGTCGCTGTATCCAGCTCATTTCTCTCAGCTCCGAGCAAACCGCAAGTAGCGAATAGAGAGCAAATAATGGGTAGATAATAGCTAATAGATGGTAGCGAATAGCATGAGAATTTCTTTTCTGGCTACCTGCTATTAGCTGCTCGCTGTTAGCTAAAGCGGAGCTATTTGCCACCCGCTGTCAGTTTCGGTATCGCCCCCAGCCTGCGCAACACGCTCATCTCCCGCCGGCTCATGCGCCGCGCCTCGCGCGCGCTCCGCTCGTGATCGTAGCCAAGCAGGTGCAGCGTCCCGTGAGTCACGAGCACGGCCAGTTCACGCTCGAGCGCATGGCCGGCCCGCTTCGCCTGCCGTTCTGCCTGGGGAAGCGAAATCACGACGTCGCCCAGCAGCTTGGACATGACGGGTGACGCGTGACGGGTGACGCGTGAAAAGATTTTCCGCATCGGAAAGGCCAGAACGTCGGTGGTGCGATCCTTGCGCCGGTACAGGCGGTTCATCCGCCGCATGGACCGGTCGCCGACCAGCAGGAGGCTGAGCTCCGCCCGGGCGGCGCCCGCCGCGCGGAGAATTCTCTCGGCAAGAGAGTGCAACCTGGACAGATGCAGCCGGCGGCTCCTGAGCCGGCTGCGGAGGATAACTGACATTAGTGTGGCTGGTGATTCTCCCCGTGCCCTGGCTTGGGCCTGGGGGGATGCGACTTGGCGCCGCGCGGACCGGAGGACGGGGGCTGGTGCCGGTCGTAGGCCTTGATGATCTCCTGCACCAGCCTGTGCCGGACGACGTCCCGTTCGTCGAAATAGATGAACTGGATGCCGGGAATCTCCTGCAGGATGTCCCGCACCTCGATGAGGCCGGACCGGCGGTCCGACGGCAGGTCCACCTGCGTGATGTCGCCGGTGACCACGGCCTTGGAGTTGAAGCCGAGCCGGGTCAGGAACATCTTCATCTGTTCGGCGGTCGCATTCTGCGCCTCGTCGAGAATCACGAACGAATCGTTGAGCGTCCGGCCGCGCATGAAGGCCAGCGGCGCGATTTCGATCTCGCCGCGCTCGATCAGCCGGTTCGCCCGATCCACGTCCATCATGTCGTAGAGCGCGTCATACAGAGGCCGGAGGTAGGGATTGACCTTGGCGTACATGTCGCCGGGCAGGAAGCCGAGCTTCTCGCCGGCCTCCACCGCCGGCCGCGCCAGAATGATGCGGCTCACCTCGCGCTTCGTCAGCGCGGCGACCGCCATGGCCATCGCCAAATAGGTATTGTGATTGACGAATCCATTTGCGCAAAACGAGTGCGTGCCGGGCACAGTCAGATCGTAGACCTGCGCAGTACCGTCCTCGATCTGCTCAATCTCGGCCCAAAAGAAATGCCGTTCCTGATGTTCGTCAAGCAAGGCGAGCGCGCTTGCGGCGGACGATTGCTCCCGCAACAAGCCGACAATCTCTCCAAGCTTCGCGTAACTTGGACACCGCCGGCCGCTTTTGTAATCTTCCAAGCGCTTATGCACATGGCGTGGAAACTGACCTCCCGCCGTCCCTGCCCGGATCACGCTGCTGATAAACGGCACGACATCGACATTCGCATTTCTCGTCCGCTCCTGAAACAGAGACTCTTTCCGTGGTAAAGCGGTGCCGATCTCGCGTGCAAATGCCTCAGCATCTGCTCCGCCGACCTCCAACTGGTAAGAGGGCCTTCTTTCTCCACGATAGAGCGTCCATTTAAGGCGCTTGCGCGCAAGAATGCCGAAATTCAGCAGCACGATCTGGACTTCGTCCATCAACCGCTTTGAGACAGAGTAGAGAGTCGGATATCCATCTCGACGACTGACGGTTCCATCGGCGTCAAAAAGTCCTCGTACGTACGCGGTCACGACCTCACGTGGCGCCCGCAAGATCGTGTGGGGAATACGTTTCTCCGCGGCACGTCCTGCAGACATGCCGAGATGAAGTAATAACTGGTAGAGCTGGGAACTGGCTATGATGCGATCGTAGGGCCGGTTGCCGCCGTTATGAAATACGTGCAAACCTAGCCGCGCGGCCGTACGGTAGAAACAATCCATGACCGGTTCATCAGCGCTGCTGAGAATGACACGATTTTTGAACGTGAGGCATCCGTCTCCGGTAAGGAGACCCATGAAATACGCAAACTCCTCATCCAGTCGGTCCAGATGAATCGGTTTGGCGTGATCGTGCCTCGTGTTTTGCTGATACTCGAATTCGATTCTCGAGTCGGAGCCGAACAGATTCTGTCCGCGCTGGATGGCGACAAAGTCGCCGGGCCTCAGTTCATCGGCCCTCGTCCATTCCATGGTGCCGCCAGAGGTAAGCCGAAGAAGCGGATGTTCGAACGTCGTTTCAATTTCGTAGCCAAACCGTGTTTGAATACGCTTGGTCGGTGACGTCCCGCCATTATAGAAATGGCTGGCCGGTTCCTGCCCATCCATGCCAGCCACCTGCAGATTGAGCGGCACATAGTCGCCCGGCTGCGTACCCACCGCCAGACTTTCGATTGGAAGAAGGCCCTCGTCGGTTAAAACCAAGCTGCCCGATGCGACACACTTCCCAGTCCCGGCCGGGCCGATGCCGAGGACTATGTCGTATTTTTGAATCGCGTCGAGATAGATTTTTTGCGTGGCCGACTTGGGAACGACGAAGCGCTTCTTCGTGGCGATGGGAACGGTGTTGAGCAGAAGTTCCTTGAGCGGCGCGTCCTGGCCTCCGCGCGCGGCCTTCACGGCAAACGACACGTCGTCCGGCCGCAACTCGTAGCCCTCGGCGGTCAGGGCCGCCAGTTCGTGGAGCACCCGCTCGGCCTGTTGCACCGCGGCGGGCGCGCCGTCCAGCGCCACTTCGTCGCCACGCGCCGACACGTGAACGCCCAGTTCTTCTTCGATCAGTTTGAGGTGACGGTCGTGGGAGCCGAACAGGCTGGCGGTGTTGGTACCTTCTCGCAGTTTAATCTTGCGCACGTGTTGTCCGGCTCACCCTCTTGATTGGAGCGTGCGAACATTCTAACAAGACCCCCCGCTCCGCAACAAGGCCGGCCTGCTCAGCGGGCCGGAGGCGGGGTGAGCGTGAATTCCTGAAAGGCCTGGCCCTGGTTGCCGTCATCCACGCTGATCCGGACCTGCTGGGGGCTCGAAAAGCCGGCGGGCATCTGCCAGGACACCTTGCCCGTGTTCGACTCGATCGTCATGCCGGAGGGCGCCGTGTCGAGCTTGTATGTCAGGGGATCGTTGTCGGGGTCGGACGCGGTCACCGTGTATTCGAACAAGCCCTGTCCCATCGGGCCCTTCGGCGACGACGTGATCACCGGCGCCCGGTTCAGCAGCAGGAACGGTTCGGAAACCAGGAATCGTCCGGGACCACCGGCATCGTAGGGTGTCACTCCAACGACGATCATATCGCCCCGCGTGAACCCATCCGTGGCCAGCGTGCGTTGTTCCTGATCCTTGGACGGCGTGCCGAGCGAGTTGCCGTTCCGCCACCATTCGAACAGGTATTTCACGGGATCGCCGTCCATATCCGATCCCTCGAACGTGGCGCGCAGGACGTCGCCCGGCTTCGCCGTGGCCGGCTCGATGCCGACGCGCGTGACAACCGGCGGCGTGTTGACCACCTCGACGGCTTCGGTCCGGAAGGCAGGGCCGACCGCCCCCCGCCCGTCCACCGGCGTCAGTTCGGCACTGACGCGCTCGCCCCGCCTCACCGCGGCCAGCGACAGCGTGGCGCTGGTCTGTCCATCCACCGGGTTGTCGTTGGCGAGCCATTGGTAGCGTGCCGTCACCCGGTCGCCGTCCGGATCGTCCGCCTTGAACTCCAGCGACACGGTATCGTTGCGTGTCAGCGCATTCGCCACAAGGCGGGCCGAGCTGATGACCGGGGGACGGTTCTCGCCGGGTGCGGCGCCTCCGGATGAAGCGACCGGAGCGGAACCGGACGAAGTTGGTGCTGGTGCAGAACCGGAATCAGGCGGAGGAGATTCCTGCGAACAACCGGCCAGGCAGGCCATGACGACGACCGCGGGGAGGGCCCGTCTCCAGGCCCTCCCCCTCTTGAACGATGTCAGCACCACGGTCGCAATACTAAATGAACAGAGACGCGAATGCCAGTCCCAGCCCGCATGATTCATGAAGGATTCTACTCCAACCGCTGATACGCCGCTGCGACAAGCCTGCGCGCGGGCTTTCGGCACGCAGGCGGGCGGGCTCGCCGCTCGGTCGGTCAACAGCCTGTTCGGGGACTGGCTCCGTCGTCCTCGACGGTGCCTGTCCCGGTTCGGACGGGGACAGACACCACGCGCAGACGCGGGGAAGGGTGTCAGTCCCTAGGCTCCACGCGCCCGTCTCGCCTGGCGTCTCCGCGGTTTCGTCACGACCCCTCATGACTCATGCGGGCTATACACCCTTACTCCCGCTGGCTGATCCAGGAGATGTAATAGCTCCAGGGCACGCCGGCCGTTTTGAGGCAGGTCTGGCCGATGCTGCCGGTGCTGGACTGGATGTTGGCCGTCATCTGGCCCTGGCAGCCGCCGCCGCCCGAACCGTTGGCGCCGCTGCCCTGCGCGCCCATGTGCACGGCGACGCCGGACGCGAGACCCGGATCGCCGATGGCGGCGCGACGCTTGACGTTGGTGTTGGAGCCGCTCACCTCGGTGCCGATGACCGATTCCTTGTACGCCGTGCCGGACTTGTAAAAGAGAGCGTACAGGAAGCTCGAACCGGTCGACGAACACAGGTCGTTCTGCGGCACGAAGGTCGGGAAAAAGACCAGGCCGCCGATGATCGCCGGCGTCGAGAGCGCCCGTTCGCGCGTGTCGGGCAGAGTCGTGAACCACCCGTCCTTGCTTTGAATCGCGCCGGTGATCGGGTTGGTGCCGCCGCCGGTGCTGTCGAAGGAATCCACACCCGTGACGCCGGTAACCTGATTGGTGGTGTCACAGGTCCCGGTGCCGGTTGTCGTGCCGACCACGCAGACTTCAGCGTTCGACACGTTCATCAGGTCTTTTTCTTCGCAGTCGGTCGCCGTCGTCTGCGTGCAGCCCGATGTCGGGACCAGATCCTTCACGCCGAAGAAATGCTGCGTGTTGGCGTTGGTCTTGTCCGAATTGGTAAAATACCGGCCCGTGCCCCAGTAGACCCAGATCTTGTTGGCGTCATCCTGGGCCACGTTGACCGCGGCATTCACAGGCCCCACGAGATTCGCCCCCGTGCAGGACCCGGAACAGGCGAAGTCGCCCAACAACACCGTCGGCGTCCTGGTGCAGCCGCTGCCGATCCCCCACCCGCAGGGATCCGTTTCTGTGCCCAGCGCGGGATTGGTCGAGCTGGCCAGCGTCAGCCGGTAGAGCTTCCCCTTCCAGGTGGGCGTCGCGGTGCCGTTGCAAGGCGCGGCGCTGCCGTTGCAGATCATGTTACCGAAATAGAGCACGTCCGCCCGGTAATCGAAGTCCGTGTCCACGGTCACGGGGTTCCCCATCACGGAACATTCGGAGTTGGGCGATGCGGCGCCGCAGGTCTTGGGCGTCGCGAACGTGTAGTATGTGGTATTGAGCGTGCGGGCCGTCGTGGCCGATTTGATAATGTCCACCACGTACAACCTGCCGGTTTGGACGCTGCCGACGTCGTAGCCGGTCGGACCGGATCCGACGACCATGAACCATCGGGCATCGCTGTTGGTTGTCTTGTCCCCGCCGGACGGGCGCAGGCGCGCCATGGAAGGGTAGCCGAGCGTGAGCCCCATGTTGGCATCGGTGAAGACCCAGAGGAGCTTGGGATCGAGTTCGGGATCGGTGACGTCCAGCGCAAAATAGGCGCTGCGGAACGAGCGGGTATCGCCGGCATCCGCGGTATCCCCGTCATAGTTGAAGTCCGCGGTCACGCTTAAATTGGTCCCGCCGGTGCTGCAGTTCTGGCAACTCCCTCCCAGCCGGAAGGACCCGATGAGGATCGTGCCCCACCCGTTCGGATGGCTCGAGCCGGATCCCTGTCCGGTCACACAGTTCGGAGAGGTCGGCGCCCCGGCCGAGCCATCGCAGAAGATGC
>MHEU01000061.1:0-3618 GCA_001805245.1 Nitrospirae bacterium RIFCSPLOWO2_02_FULL_62_14
AACTGTCTCCTTGACGGGGGAGCTTACGATATCATCAACATCTGAAACTTTATTGCATTGGGGACAGGCCATACGTATGAAAGAATCACGCGTACGACAGACTCTACATTCCGCCTGACAAACAGGTTCTTCGATTTCGTCCACCAGTGCGGCAAGATATCCACATGCTGCGCATGTGCGGAATTCACTGCCAGAAGAAATTTCCTTTTCAATCTCCGGCTTAAGAGTTGCGTATTTGGCTTTAAGAAAGACGCGATGGCCGTGTAGCGCTTCATTAATACGCTCTACTGCCTTGTTATGCTTTTTGAAATGTTTGGCCCACACCCCTATAAGCCGCCTGTGTAAATAACACCACGCCATGCATTGCTCTGCGGCAATCTCTTCTAATAGTTTTTGGTCTGGCTTTCCCGAATAGGCATCATGGTAAAAATGAACCACCTTGTTTCTGTGGTCCCTCAGACGCTCGAAGCATTTCTTTTCATCCGACGAAAAAGTTTCATTACATATCTTAGTCAAACGATCGACGCTCTCTCCCACCATAACTGAAATGAAATCGCCATTCTTAAACTTACTCAACTCTGCCCTATCAGGGAGTTTCAAAATCAAGGACCAGTGTTCAACAAGTAGGCGAGCCTTTAGAACTAGTTCAAGCCCCGAACAAAAATTAATAACAGAGTACTTTGGCTTGCTTTGGAAATCCCTGATCGACGCATCGAAAAAGTCGATCGCGTTGCCAACGACGGAGTCAAAAAAATGCTTGGGATCATTATTGGCTGGATTCGCCGTTTTAGAGGGACTCTTCGGTTTGTGAGAGGCCATGGCTTTGGATGCGAAGCCTAACTCATTCTGATAAGAAAAAATAGGTGGCTGTAATAAGAAATTGGGGTCAAAGAACAATTTTCCGGGGAAGAAAACTGTGTCAGGAACCGTTTCCGCTGAAGACTGATGGCCCGCCGATGGCGACGGACGCCCGCCTTTCCCCTTCCACCTCCCGCCTCCCGTCTTCTGCCTCTCCCTCTCACCTCTCGCCTCTCGCCTCTCGTCCTTTCCAAGCCCCCCCCCGCGCGTCCGCTTGACTCCTTTTTGCGGTCAGCCTAGCCTTATTCGCAGGGCGGTCTCCACGGTCGTGTTGCGCCGCGCACTCCTTAGCTTTGATCCAGGAGAATAATCATGAAGATGCTGACCATCATCTGCCGGGAATTGCTAGAAGATGAAGTGCTCCTGTTATTGGGAAGCCAAGGAATCACAGGATACACTGTACTCAACGAGGTCGGTGGGAGCGGTGAAACCGGCCAGGTTTCCGGGATTCACGGCTGGAAAGATCGCAATAAGGTGTTCTTGATAGCCCTCGACGATGACCAAATTCCCTCCCTGGTGGAAGCCGTCAAGGCGATGCGTGCCAGGCTGATTCAAGAGCAGGTCCATCACAAGGTTCCATTTAGAGCGTATCTGCAACCCTGTGAACAGATCGCGTAAGCCGTTAGTAAGAATTGTGGAGTCATAATTGGGGTCAGGTCTTGCAATCACGCATTTGATTTGGCCCGCCGATGGCGACGGACGGTCCGCATTTCCGGCTCCCCTCCGAGCTATAGGCCATAAGCCATATGCTCTTCGCACCCTCTCCCCCACCCCCGTTTACCCTGAGCCCGTCGAAGGGCCTGCCCTGAGTCTATCGAAGGGCGCGTCCGCTCGGGTGGGTTCTCAGACGTGCTGGAGGCGTTTGGAAGCAGGCACGAAGCGGATTTCGATGCGCTGCTTGAGCGCGTCGGCGATGCGCTGCAGCATGGCCAGTGAATGCCCTTCATAGTCAGCGCTTTCCAGCCTGCAGATCACGGAGGCCGTGGTTCCGACCAGCTTGGCCAGTTGCCGCTGAGTGAGACCGGTCTGGAGACGCAGGGTGGTAATCTTGCGTGCCACATTGTCGTTCGCGCGTGCCTCTTCAAGCGCGGCCAGACGCTCCGGCCTGCCCTCGTAATATCGCCGGTGCAGGATTGCCACCGCATCGCTCGTCGGGGTTCGTTTCGTCTTTGACATACTCAGGTCTCCTCGTACGTGTGGCGCTCGGGGTCCTGCTCGAACCGTCGCTTGCGCGTCAGAGCCAATTCGATTTCCCGCGACGGGACCACTCGCTCTTTGACCAGGCCATGCGCGAGCACCGCTGCCGTTCTTCCGTGAAAGAAATACAGAATCCGATAGTTCATGCCCTGAAGCCCGATGCGCAGCTCGTAGATGCCGTCACGGAGCAGATCGGCTTCCGGCCGCCGCAGTTCATGCCCAAGCTCGTACAACCGTTCGATCTTGATCCGACATTTGTCTTGCGCCTTGGCCGGCAGCGCATCCAGCCAATCCAGGACCGGCGCTGTTCCGTCACTCTCTCTGTAGAACACCACCGGGATTTTCGGCACCATCACACTCCGGCATCATGTTCGCATATTTGAGAACATGCGTCAAGAGGGAAAAGGCGGAGAAGAACCGGGGGCATTCGGAATTCTGTGAGACGCCCGCCGATGGCGACGGACGTCTATCCGCCACTTTTCACCTGCTCCCCGACACTTCCTTGCTCTCCCAATCTACTTCCTGATGTTCCCTGAGTGTTACTTGCAAATTGCAAGTGACTCATCCTCTCGCGCCGCAAGGAAGAGAAGAAAAGGGGGGCATTCAGAATTTTGTGAGACGCCCGCCGCTCTGTTGATTTTCGTTACAGGTGGGCCTTGATCTTCGCGAGGATTTCGCGCGAGCGCGCCTCGTCGCCCGTGAGGCCGGCCCGGATGGTCAGGGTCGAGACCGTGTCCGTGGTTTTGTCCACGTCGATCCAGACGCGCTTTCCGTCGGCAAATTCGGACTCCAGGTGGGCGGTCATGGCGTCGCCCTTGTCTTCGAGGACTTTGAGGCCGAGATCCGCGAGCGCGGCGCGCGCGGCCGTGTGGACCTTCCCGACAGGAGCCGTGATGTCCTCTTGCAGTTTGCCCATGACGTAGACGGCGCCCCCGACACCCACCCCGGCGCCCAGCACCAAGAAGCAGCCCGATAATGGCGCCATGAGCGCCAGCGCCAGCACCATCCGGCACGCGAGATGAGCTCCGCCCAGGGGTTCGCGGCTATTTCGCGGGCGCAGCATCGTGTCCTCCTCCATCATGTCGTGCGGGCCGCCGGCAGCAGGCCCTGGTCCGGAAGATATACTATCGTGATCGCGGGAAAGAAAGGGAAAGAAACCGCGTCAGGAACCATTTTCGCTGAAGACTGACGCCTGACGGTTCACCCTGAGCCTGCCGAAGGGCCCGCCGATGGCGACGGACGCCCCCTGACGCCCCGCCGCTCCGCATTCGCCTCCTCCGAGCCATACGCTATACGCCATAAGCTCTTTTCTGCTCCCTCCCCCACCCCCGTTTACCCTGAGCTTGCTTGCGGTGAGCGTGTCGAACCGTCGAAGGGCGCGTCCGCTGATCACGATGCCCCCTGCTCCCACGTTCTAAATCTATCGTTATGATCTCCGCGTTCCATATCTCCATGTCCCACAGCACGTGACTTGCAAATTGCAAGTCACTGATCTCTCTCGCCGGCCGAGGAAAGCCTCATGCAGCCCCCTTCCTTTGCTCCGAGTGAGAGTCTAGAATGCCA
>MHEU01000061.1:3633-4034 GCA_001805245.1 Nitrospirae bacterium RIFCSPLOWO2_02_FULL_62_14
CCGATGGCGACGGCTGACCAACATGCCCCCACCCCACACGATCCCGCTCCCGAGCCTGGCGATACGCTAGGGCCGATTCAGCGGGGGCTGCTGGGGCTCCTGCTGGCTGTGGCGGTGTTTGTGCCCGCGGCGGTGGCGCTGTCGGACGACCTTTCCGTTCCCATGCGGATTTTCGGAATGAGCTTCTCCTTGCTCTGGATTTCGCTCGCAGGGATGACGGTGAAAATCTGGGGCGAGCCCCATCTTCGCGAGCTTTACTTCTCGAACCCGATCGGGAGCAACCTGACGAGGATATCGAGGTTTCTCGCTCATTACCGCGAGCGCTTCGGCGCCGACCTGTGGTCCACACTGTTCCTGGGATCGGCCGCGGCCGCACTGCTGAGCGCCCTGTTTCTCGCCTC
>MHEU01000061.1:4070-5336 GCA_001805245.1 Nitrospirae bacterium RIFCSPLOWO2_02_FULL_62_14
CCGCCGAAGGGCCCGCCGATGCGACGGACGGTCCGCACGCTCCGCCCGCCCGCCTCCACTCCTTCCTCCCTCACCCCTCGCGGACGATGATTTAGCTGCATTCCCGCTTCTGCTATACTCCCACCCAACTTTGATGGCACCTGCTGACTCACACGATCACGCGCATGCTTCTGAGCATGTATCCCATGACCACACGCATGGAACGCTCGACCCGGCCCTGCTGACGACGGAGAAGGGGATTTGGGCGGTCAAGTGGTCGCTGGTCGGGCTGCTGGCGACGGCGTTGCTTCAGACCGTCGTCGTGGCACTGACCTCCAGCGTAGCGCTGCTGGCTGACACCATTCACAACTTCGGCGATGCCGCGACTGCCATTCCCCTGTGGGTCGCCTTCATGATGGCGAGGAAGAAGCCGACCAGGCGGTTTACCTATGGGTATGGACGTGCCGAAGACGTGGCCGGGATTGCCATTCTCTTCGCCATGTTGGCAAGCGCCGGGCTGGCCGCCTATGAATCCATCCACCGGCTGCTCCAGCCACAGGAGATCCACTACCTGGGAGTGGTGGCAGCAGCCTCTCTCATCGGCTTTGCCGGCAATGAGGTGGTCGCGCTGTTTCGGATCCGTGTGGGACGTGAAATCGGCAGCGCGGCGCTCGTGGCCGATGGTTATCATGCCAGGATCGACGGCGTCACGAGTCTTGGAGTCCTCATCGGCGTCGTGGGTGTCTGGCTGGGCTATCCGCAGGCTGACGCGCTCGTTGGTCTTGCGATCACGATCGTGATTTTCAAAATAGTTTGGGATTCCGGGAAGTCGCTGTTCACGCGTTTGCTGGATGGGATTGACCCCGAAGTAGTCGATGAGGTGCGCCATGCGGCCCGCCACGTGGCCAGGGTTGTCGATGTCACGGAAGTGAGAGTGCGGTGGCTCGGGCACCGGCTGCTGGCTGATGTCAATATTGCCGTTCGCTCTGCGCTCTCAGTTGAGGAAGGCCATCAGATTGCGTACGAGGTGAGGCATCAACTGTTGCACCATCTGCCCTATCTCGGCAATGCCACGATTCACGTAGACCCGGCCAATGCCTCGGGGGAACACCATCATCGGATCGCCGACCATGCCCATGATGAATTGCCGACCCACTCACACTAAGGCAGGAAAGAAAAGAGGAACGCTTAGAATTTTGTGAGTCGAAGAGAAAACGGTGTCAGTCTGGGCTCAAGATCCTAGTGCAACACTTGTATCCTGGTCGATCCAGGCACCAAGGAGTTGCA
>MHEU01000062.1 GCA_001805245.1 Nitrospirae bacterium RIFCSPLOWO2_02_FULL_62_14
CAGCCCGATTGCCATGGACCAGGGGCTGCGCTTTGCGGTGCGCGAGGGCGGCAAGACCGTCGGCTCCGGCGTCGTCTCCCAGATCCTGGCGTAATCACAACTGCGAAATTTTGAGCGATAAGCGAGGCATCAGACATGCGGGACATTATTTCGATGGCGTGTACGATCTGCAAGCAGCGGAATTACTCGACCACGAAGAATAAGAAGAACGATCCCGATCGGATCGAGCGAAACAAGTACTGCCGGTTTTGCCGGAAGCACCAGCCTCATAAAGAGGTCAAGTAGTCGGGCAAGGGAACCGGCAGAGCGGCTGAGCCGGTTGGAGATGAATTAGGGGCATGGTGTTAATGGCAGCACATCGGTCTCCAAAACCGAGAGTCTGGGTTCAAATCCTAGTGCCCCTGCCACCCAGCGCTTGCGAGGTCACGCGCCCTTTAAATTTGTGGGCGCGCGAGTAACACCGTAGTTGGAGCCTTGAGTTTCAGGAGCATTCGAGAATTTCTATGCTGAAACGGACATGGACTTCAGTCGTCGAATTCGTGAATGACGTCAGAAGTGAATTGAAAAAAGTGTCGTTTCCTACGAATCAGGAAACGATCGGCTCCACGACGGTCGTGATCGTGTTCTGCATCATAATGTCGTTGTATTTGTCGGTCGTGGATGCGTTTCTCGGGTGGTTGGTTGGAAAGGCGATCTAGACGATGGCGGATACGATAGCCAAGCAGTGGTACGTGCTCCATACCTACGCGGGCTTCGAAGGCCGCGTAAAAGCCAGCCTGGTCGAGCGCGCGAATCAAATGGGTCTGCAGGAAAAACTGGGCCAGGTCCTTGTGCCCACCGAGGAAGTCATCGAGATCAAGGACGGCAAGCGCCGGGCTTCCAAGCGCAAGTTCTTCCCCGGCTATGTGCTGGTGGAGCTGGAATCGCCGTTGACCGACGAGACCGTGCAAATGATCAAGGAAACGCCGAAGGTCACGGGGTTTGTCGGGGGCGGAACGCGGCCCGTTCCGTTGACAGGCGAAGAAGCTGAATCGCTGCTCAAGCAGGTGGACACTGGCGGCGCCGCGCCGCGTGAGCAGGTGCGGTTCATCAAGGGCGACAACGTGCGCATCATTGACGGCCCGTTCATGGGATTCAATGCGCTCGTGGATGAGGTCGACGACGTTCATAACCGCGTCAAGGTACTCGTCAGCATCTTCGGGCGGTCCACGCCGGTGGAACTCGGCTTCATGCAAGTGGAGCGAATTTAAGCGACGCGAAGGACTCAGCGGTAAGGAGACGACATGGCGAAGGAAGTACAGACGCAGATTAAATTGCAGATTCCGGCCGGCAAGGCGAATCCGGCCCCTCCGGTCGGGCCGTCGCTCGGCCAGCACGGCGTCAATATCATGGAGTTCTGCAAGCAGTTCAACGCCAGGACGCAGAAGGAAGGCGACAGCATCATCCCGGTAGTCATCACGGTCTACAAGGATCGCAGCTTTACGTTTGTCCTGAAGACGCCGCCGGCCTCCGATCTGCTGAAGAAGGCGGTCGGTGTCATCAAGGGGTCCGGCGTGCCGCACAAGGACAAGGTCGGCACCATCACCAAGGCACAGCTGAAGGAGATCGCGCAGAAGAAGATGGCCGATCTCAACGCGGCCGATCTTGACGGGGCGATGAACATCGTGGCTGGCACGGCGCGCAGCATGGGCATCACGGTTCAGTAGGGGACTGCTCGAAACGGGCGAACGGAACGGGAGTACACGGTATGGGAAAGAAAATGCGGGCGGCTCGCGCAAAGTTTGAGCCGAAACAATACAGCTTGAAGGATGCGGCAGCGCTGGTGAAGCAGACCGCATACGCCAAGTTTGACGAGTCGGTGGATCTGGCGCTCCGGCTTGGCATCGACCCCAAACGTTCCGACCAGATGGTGCGGGGCACGACGGTGTTGCCGCATGGCAGCGGAAAGCAGGTCCGCGTGGTGGTGTTTGCAAAGGGCGAGAAGGAGCAGGAGGCCAGGGCGGCCGGCGCCGATCATGTGGGCGCGGATGATTTGATCGAGAAGATCAAGGGCGGATGGATGGAATTCGATCAGGCGATCTCAACGCCGGATCTGATGGGCGCCGTCGGTAAGCTCGGCAAGGTGTTGGGCCCCAGGGGGCTGATGCCGAATCCCAAGACCGGCACGGTGACTTTTGAAGTGGGCAAGGCGGTTTCCGAGATCCGCAAGGGCCGCGTGGAGTTCAAAACCGAGAAGGCCGGGATCGTGCAGGTGCCGGTGGGGAAAGTCTCGTTCGAGGCGAATAAATTACATGACAATGCGAACGCGATTCTGGAGTCGGTCGTAAAAGCCAGGCCGGCGTCCGTGAAGGGGCGGTACCTGCGCAGCGCCACGCTCTCCAGTACGATGGGGCCGGGGATCAAGCTGGACCCGGTGGCGATTGCAAAACAGTGGGAAGCATAAAGGGGAAATGAGGCGCGAGTTATGAAAAAGGAAGAGAAAGCCACAGCGGTCGCCGAGCTGCACGAGAAGTTCTCACGGGCCAAGCTCGCCGTCATGACGGAATGCTCGGGCCTGCCGGTGAACGACATCACGGAGTTGCGGAAGCAGCTCCGGGGTGCCAAAGCGGAATTCAAGGTTGTGAAGAATACGCTGGCGGCGCGTGCGGTGGATGGGACAACGCTTGTTGAGGCCAAGCCCTACTTCAAAGGGCCGATGGCGCTGATGATCGGGTACGACGACCCGGTCCTGCCGACCAAGATTCTCAGGGACTTTATCAAGGGGGAGAAGCGCGAAGAGAAGATCAAGATTTCGGTCGGCGTGTTGGATGGGAAGCTCGTCCAGGCGGCCCAGATTGCGGCGGTGGCGAGCCTGCCGTCAAAGCCGGTGCTGTTGTCGATGCTGCTCTCCACAATGCAGGGGCCGGTGCGCGGCCTGGTCTATACGTTACACGGAGTAGTGGAGCAATTTGTCAGGGTCTTATCAGCCATTCAGGGAACGAAGAAAGGAGACAGTGATATGTCAGCGACACAGAGCAAGTTGTCAAAGGATGAATTCATCGCGGCGATCGAGGGCATGAGCGTGCTCGAGCTCTCGGAGCTGGTCAAGGGATTGGAAACCCGCTTTGGAGTGACGGCGGCGGCGCCGGTGGCCGTGGCGGCAGCGCCCGCGACCGGCGGCGCGGCGGCGGCGGCTGAGGAGAAGACGTCGTTTGACGTCATTCTCGCCAGCGCACCGGCGGACAAGAAAATCCAGATCATCAAAGTCGTGCGGGAGCTGACGAGCCTCGGCCTGAAGGAAGCGAAAGACCTGGTCGAGGGTGCGCCGAAGCCGGTCAAGACCGGTGTGGCGAAGGAAGAATCCGACACGATGAAGAAGAAGCTCGAAGAGAGCGGCGCGAAAGTCGAAATCAAGTAAACCGATCAGACCCGGGGCGCGTGCAAACTGACGGACTCCCGTTTGAAGGAACGGGTGTCTGGCGTGTGGCGATCACCGTGGGAGGGGCGTAACGATGTCGAGTTCGACTGTCAATGGAATGTTCGAGCGGCTGGATTTTTCCAAGATCCGGACCAACATCGACATTCCCGATCTGATCGAAATCCAGAAACGGTCGTATGAGCAGTTCCTGCAGATGGAGTGCGAGGCGAACCGGCGTGAGGACAAGGGGCTCCAGGCTGCGCTGAGCAGCGTGTTTCCAATCGCGGATTACAATAATACGGCGGAGCTGGAGTTTGTCAGCTACGTGCTCGGGACGCCGAAGTACGACGTGCGGGAATGTCTCGAGCAGGGCATGACGTATGCCGTTCCGCTGAAGCTCAGGATCCGCCTCGTCGTCAAGGACAAGGAGGATAAGAGCCCCAAGAAAAAGGTCCTCGACGTCCGCGAGCAGGAGGTGTATGTCGGCGAATTGCCGCTGATGACCGAGCGCGGCACGTTCATTGTCAATGGAACGGAGCGTGTGGTGGTCAGCCAGCTCCACCGGTCTCCGGGCGCGTTCTTTACGCACGATAAGGGACGGACGCACGCGAGCGGCAAGGTGCTCTATTCGGCCCGCATCATTCCCTATCGCGGTTCCTGGCTCGACTTTGAGTTCGATGCCCGCGATATTCTCTACGTCCGGATCGACCGGCGGCGCAAGATGCCGGCGACGATTCTCCTCAAAGCGTTCGGCTTCTCCGCGGACGATCTCCTGAAAATGTATTATCCGGTCGAGGAGATTCACGTCTCGAAGGGAAAGTTCTTCCGCAAGCTGGACCCTGACGTGCATCACGGCCTGCGATGCCCCATCGAAGTGACGGAAAAGGGAAGCAAGGAAACGATTGTCCGGGAAGGGGCGAAACTCACCAAGGCGCTGATTACGCGTGTCAAGGCAGCCGGCATTAAAGAAGTTCCGGTTGACCCGACGGAATTGGTGGGACGGGCCGCGCTGACCGAGGTGGCCGATCCCAAGGGGAAGGACAAGATCGTCGAGAGAAATGCCAGGCTGACGCCGGCTATGCTCGAGAGAATTGCTGAAAACCACGTTGAGAGTTTCAAGGTCATTTACCTGGATACTGCCACAGCGACGCCGGTGATTCTCGATACGCTGGAGATGGAGCGGATCGGCTCGAAAGAAGAGGCGATGGTCGAGATTTACAAGCGTCTCCGGCCCGGCGAGACGCCGTCCATCGAGACCGCCCGCGTGCTGTTCGACAATCTCTTCTTCAGCTCCAAGCGATACGACCTGTCTCCAGTCGGCCGGTTGAAGCTCAATAAGAAGCTGGGACTGGATTTTCCGCTGGAGCAGCGGACGCTGACGGCGCAGGATATCGTTGAGGTGATCCGTTACCTCGTCAACCTCAAGCTGGGCAAGGGCGAGATCGACGACATTGATCATCTGGGCAACCGCCGGGTCCGGTCGGTCGGGGAGTTGCTGGAAAATCAATTCCGGCTGGGGCTGGTCCGGATGGAGCGCAGCATCAAGGAGCGGATGAATCTTCTCGACATGGAGACGGTGCTGCCGCACGATCTGATCAATGCAAAGCCGGTCGTGGCTGCGATCAAGGAATTTTTCAGCAGCAGCCAGCTTTCACAGTTCATGGACCAAACCAATCCGCTGGCCGAAATCACGCACAAGCGCCGGCTGTCCGCGCTGGGTCCGGGCGGGTTGACGCGGGAGCGTGCGGGGTTCGAAGTGCGCGACGTGCACCCGTCGCATTACAGCCGTATCTGCCCGATCGAGACGCCGGAAGGACCGAATATCGGATTGATCACGTCGCTGGCGACCTACGCGCGGATCAACGAGTTCGGATTTATCGAGGCACCGTACCGGAAAGTGAAGAAGGGCAAGGTGACGGACGAGATCGAATACCTCTCGGCGATCGAAGGCGAGCGGTATTACATCGCGCAGGCAAACTCAAAACTTGACGGGTCGGATCGGTTGATATCGGAAACGGTGTCGGCGCGCTATGGCGGTGAGTTCGTCACCACGACGCCGGATAAAATCGAGTACATGGACGTGTCGCCGAAGCAGGTGGTCAGCGTCGCCACGGCATTGGTGCCGTTTCTGGAACATGATGACGCCAACCGGGCGCTCATGGGCTCCAACATGCAACGGCAGGCTGTGCCCCTGGTTCGCACGGAGGCGCCGCTGGTGGGGACCGGCATGGAAGCGGTCGTGGCCCGGGACTCCGGGTATGTGGTGCAGGCCAAGCGGAGCGGCGTGGTGGAGAGCGTGGACGCCACCAAGATCGTCGTACGGGCCGACCCGCGCAAGGGGGAGAGCGGGCGCCGGCGGGATTCACTGCTCGATGTGTACGATCTGGTGAAGTTCCAGCGTTCAAACCAGAACACGTGTATCACGCAGAAACCGGTCGTGCAGGTCGGCCAGCCGGTCAAGCGGGGGCAGGTGTTGGCCGACGGGCCGGCCATGGATCACGGAGAACTGGCGCTGGGGCAGAACGTGCTGGTCGCGTTTATGCCATGGGGCGGATACAACTTCGAAGACGCCATCCTCATCAATGAGAATCTCGTCCGCGAAGATGTCTTTACCTCGATCCACATCGAGGAGTTTGAAGTCGAAGCGCGTGATACCAAGCTGGGCAAGGAGGACATCACGCGCGATATCCCGAACATCGGCGAGGAGGCGCTCCGCAATCTGGACGAGAGCGGCATCATCCGCATCGGCGCAGAAGTGAAGCCGGGCGACATTCTCGTCGGCAAGGTGACGCCCAAGGGCGAGACTCAGCTGACGCCGGAAGAGAAGCTGCTGCGGGCGATCTTCGGCGAGAAAGCCGGGGATGTGAAGGATACCTCCTTACAAGTACCGCCCGGAGTGGAAGGGATCGTCGTGGATGTCAAGATTTTCTCCCGCAAGGGGAGCGATCGGGACGAGCGATCCAAGAGCATCGAGAACGAAGATGTCCTCAAGATGCAGCGCGATCACCAGGATGAGTTGCGCATCATCGAGGAGGAGAAAAACAAGAAAGTCCGTAAGCTGCTTTTGGGCAAGGTGGTCGGCCGGGATCTGATGGACCCCGACGGCGGCGATGTCATTCTCAAGAAGAAGGGCAAGCTGACGGCCGAGATCCTCAAGAAACTGTCCGATGAGCACATCCGCCACATTATTCTCAGCGATCCGGAAGAGCAGAAGTCGCTGGAGGATATCGAGCGGCATGCCAAGGAGCAGAGCGAGATTCTCCAGACGCTCTACGATGAAAAAGTCGGACGTCTGAAGCGCGGCGATGAGTTGCCTCCCGGCGTGCTCAAGCTGGTCAAGGTCTACATCGCGATGAAGCGGAAGCTGTCGGTCGGCGACAAGATGGCGGGCCGGCACGGGAACAAAGGCGTGGTCTCCCGGATCGTACCGGAAGAGGACATGCCCTATCTGCCGGATGGAACGCCGGTGGGGATCGTGCTGAACCCCCTCGGGGTGCCATCGCGTATGAACGTCGGGCAGATTCTGGAGATTCACCTGGGGTGGGCGGCCCAGGTCCTGGGGCTGCATGTGGCCAGCCCTGTATTCGACGGGGCGTCCGAGAAGGAAATCAAGGAACTGCTGAAGAAAGCCAAGTTGCCGACGAGCGGGCAGTCGGTTGTCTATGACGGCCGGACGGGCGAGGCATTCCGCAGCCCGGTGACGGTCGGCCACATGTACATGCTGAAATTGCATCACCTGGTCGACGATAAAATCCATGCCCGGTCGATCGGGCCCTATTCGCTGGTCACGCAGCAGCCGCTGGGCGGCAAGGCGCAATTCGGCGGCCAGCGACTCGGCGAGATGGAAGTGTGGGCTCTGCAGGCTTACGGGGCGGCGTCGACATTGCAGGAGTTCCTCACCGTCAAGTCGGACGATGTGCCGGGCCGGTCGCGGATGTACGAGGCGATTGTGAAGGGCGAGAATTTCCTTGAGCCGGGCCTGCCGGAATCCTTCAACGTACTGGTGAAGGAACTGCAGAGTCTTGGGCTCGACGTTGAGCTGATCAAGGGGAAAGACTAACCGGTCGCCGGTGCCGCCTTGGCGGCAACCGCAAGGGAGGGTATCACCTTGGAAGGAATCTATACACTGTTCGAGAAGCCGCGCGACTCCGTGTCGTTTGATGCCATGCGCATCCGCATCGCATCGCCGGACAAGATACGGTCGTGGTCGTACGGCGAAGTCAAGAAGCCGGAGACCATCAACTATCGCTCGTTCAAGCCTGAAAAGGACGGGCTGTTTTGCGCCAAGATTTTCGGTCCGATCAAGGACTGGGAGTGCAATTGCGGCAAATACAAACGGATGAAGCACCGCGGTATTGTCTGTGACAAGTGCGGGGTCGAGGTGATTCAGTCCAAGGTTCGCCGTGAGCGGATGGGGCACATCGAATTGGCCGCGCCGGTCGCGCACATCTGGTTTCTGAAGGGCGTACCCTCGCGCATCGGCACGTTGCTGGACATGAGCCTCAAGCATCTCGAGAAGGTGCTGTATTTCGAAAGCTACGTGGTCGTGGATTCGGGCGGCATCAAGGGGCTCAAGGAGCAGGATCTGCTGGCCGAGGACAGGCTCCGGGAGTTGCAGGCCGAACATGGGTCCAGTGCGTTCAAGGCGGGGATCGGTGCGGAGGCTATTCGCGAACTGCTCCGGAAAGTGGACATCGATGCGGAGTGGAGCGACCAGCAGGTGAGATCGAAAGAGACAACGTCAGCCACGGTCAAGAAAAAGATCTCGAAGCGCCTGAAAGTGCTCGAAGCCTTCCGCCGGTCCGGCAACAAGCCCGAGTGGATGGTGATGGATGTGATTCCGGTGCTGCCGCCGGAGCTGCGTCCGCTTGTTCCGCTTGACGGCGGGCGGTTTGCAACGTCGGACCTGAACGATCTCTACCGGCGAGTCATCAACCGCAACAACCGGCTGAAGCGATTGATGGAACTGCGGGCTCCCGGCGTGATCATCCGCAATGAAATGCGGATGCTGCAGGAAGCGGTGGACGCGCTGTTCGACAACGGACGTCGCGGCCGGGCGATCCGTGGCCCCAACAAGCGGCCGCTGAAATCCTTGAGTGACATGCTGAAAGGCAAGCAGGGGCGGTTCCGGCAGAACCTGCTCGGCAAACGGGTGGATTATTCAGGGCGTTCCGTCATCGTGGTCGGTCCGGAGCTTCGCCTCAACCAGTGCGGATTGCCCAAAAAGATGGCGCTCGAACTGTTCAAGCCGTTCATTTTTCACAAGCTGGAAGAACGCGGCGCCGCCACGACGATCAAGAGCGCCAAGAGGCTGGTCGAAAAAGAGCGGCCCGAGGTCTGGGATGTGCTCGACGAAGTCATCCGCGAGCATCCGGTTCTGCTGAACCGTGCGCCGACACTCCACCGGCTCGGCATTCAGGCCTTCGATCCCGTGCTGGTCGAAGGGAAAGCCATCCGGCTGCATCCGCTGGTCTGCGCGGCGTTCAACGCGGACTTCGACGGCGACCAGATGGCGGTGCACGTGCCGTTGTCGGCGGAGGCGCAGGTCGAGGCCCGGGTCCTGATGATGTCGATCAATAATGTGCTGTCGCCGGCCAACGGCCGTCCGATCGCCGTCCCGTCACAGGATATGGTCCTCGGTTGCTACTGGCTGACCAAGGAGCGGGCAGGCTCGAAAGGCGAAGGCAAGGTGTTCTCCTCGCCGCAGGAAGTGCGCAGCGCCTATGACTCCGGGGAGGTGGAAGAGCACGCCAAGATCAAAGTGCGGATCAACGGCGCTTTGGTGGCCACGACCTGCGGGCGGGTGCTGCTGGGCGAAATTCTTCCGCCGTCGGTTCCGTTTTCGTATGCCAACCAGTTGATGACCAAGAAGGAAATGACCAAGCTCATCGACTCGGTGTATCGCCAGGCCGGGCACCGGGATACCGTGATGCTGCTGGATCGTATCAAGGACATCGGATTCGCCTATGCGACGAAGGCCGGCGTCTCAATTTGTATCGACAACATGCACATTCCGGCGAAGAAGGAAAGCCTGATCTCGAAGGCGCAGGGCGAGGTCAATGAAATCGAGAAGCAGTATGGCGAAGGGTTGATCACGAACGGCGAGCGGTACAACAAGGTGATCGACATTTGGGCGCATGTGACCGAGCAGGTTGCCAACGAGATGATGAAGGAGCTGGGGGCCAGCGGCGACGCGCGTGCTTCGGAAGCCTTCAATCCGATTTTCATGATGGCCGATTCGGGCGCGCGGGGCAGTTCCCAGCAGATCCGGCAGCTCGGGGGGATGCGCGGATTGATGGCAAAGCCGTCCGGCGAGATCATCGAAACGCCGATCACGGCGAATTTCCGCGAAGGGCTGACCGTACTGCAGTACTTCATTTCAACGCACGGAGCCAGAAAGGGATTGGCTGACACCGCGTTGAAGACCGCCAACTCCGGTTATCTGACGCGACGCTTAGTGGACATATCTCAAGACGTCATCATTAATGAGGACGATTGCGGGACGGTGGACGGCATTGAGGTGACCGCGCTGATCGAGGGTGGTGAAATCATCCAGCCCATCGAGGAGCGTATCCTGGGGCGGCTGTCGGCTGAGGATGTGCACGATCCGTTGACGGGCGAGATCATTGTCAAAGCGAACGAGGAAATCGACGAGGAGCGTACCAAGGGCATCGTTGAAGCCGGCGTGGACCGGGTCAAGATCCGGTCGGTGCTGACCTGTCAGTCGCGTCGCGGGGTCTGCATGAAGTGCTACGGACGTGATTTGGCGAGGGGGCGGCTGGTCGAGCGAGGCGAGCCGGTTGGTGTCATTGCTGCGCAATCCATTGGTGAGCCGGGTACGCAGTTGACCATGAGAACCTTCCATATCGGCGGAACGGCCAGCAAAGTTGTCGAACAGACGGTGTTGGAAGCCAAGCATGCCGGCAGTCTTCGCTTCATGAGTTTCGATGCCAAGAAAAACGCCGATCTCCACAACGGCGGGATCGCAGTCAGAAACAAAGAAGGCGAGTGGGTGGTGATGAATCGCAATGCCAAAATTGCGATCTACGACGAGAACGGACGGGAACGCGAAAAGTATCCGGTGGTGTATGGGGCGAAGATCAAGATCAAGGACGGCGATAAAGTCGCGATCGGCCAGAAATTGGTGGAGTGGGATCCCTACTCGCTCTCGATTCTGACGGAAGTCGGCGGAAGGATCGCCTTCGGAGACATCCTCGAAGGTGTGACGATGAAAGAGGAGTTCGACGAGGTGACCGGGTTGTCCCGAAAGGTAGTCATCGAGCACCCAGGTGCGACGCTCCGTCCGCGCATTTCCATCAAGGACGAGGGCGGAAAGACCTCCAAGGTATCGGCGGTTGGTTCAGTGGCCCGCTACCTGTTGCCGGTGGGCTCGCATATATTCGTCGAGAAGGGGGCGATTGTTCACCCTGGAGATGTGCTGGCGAAAATTCCTCGAGAAACGACCAAGACGAAGGACATTACAGGCGGTCTGCCTCGCGTGGCCGAGTTGTTTGAAGCAAGAAAGCCCAAGGAACAGGCCGTCATCAGCGAGATTGACGGTGAAGTTTCCTACGGCGGGTTCGTCAAGGGCATGAGAAAAGTGGTGGTCGATAATAAAGTGGGGGATGCGAAGGAGTATTTCATCCCCAAGGGCAAACACGTCAATGTGCACGAGGGTGACTGGGTGCGTGCGGGAGAACCGTTGATGGATGGGTCCGCCAATCCGCACGACATCCTTGACGTGCTCGGTCCGAAGGAGTTGCAGAAGTATCTGGTGGATGAAGTGCAGGATGTCTACCGGCTACAGGGCGTTTCAATCAATGACAAGCACATTGAGATTATCGTGCGGCAGATGCTTCGCAAGGTGCGGATCGAAGATCCCGGCGATACGGAGTTTTTGCCCGGCAGTCAGGTGAATAAGTTTGTGTTCGAGGACGAGAATGAGCGCGTGCTGGCCAAGGGCGGGAAGCCGGCGCTGGGCAAGCCCGTGCTCCTCGGTATTACGAAGGCTGCATTGACGACGGACAGCTTTATTTCAGCGGCGTCGTTCCAGGAGACGACACGCGTGTTGACCGAAGCGGCGATCAATGGCCGCGAGGACAACTTGATGGGTCTGAAGGAAAACGTCATTGTCGGACGCCTCATACCGGCCGGGACCGGTTTTGACGAGTACCGGGACACGTTTGTGATCAGTCCCAAAGAGGACGTGCCGGCTGCATTGGAGAGCGAGACCGTGGGAATCGCGCACGAAAGTGCGTCGAGTGGAGAGGTTGCCGGCGGATAACGCTTTGCGCGAAGTAGCTCCTTGACAGGGAGAAGCTTCCTCTTTATAATCCAACGGCTTTGCACTTTTTATCGGATTCGAAGCGAGGAAGAAGGGAATCGAGTTGAGACATGCCAACGATTAATCAGCTTGTGCGTCACGGGCGGGTGTTGGCGCAGGGGAAAACCAAGAGTCCTGCGCTCAAGCGGTGTCCGCAGAAGCGGGGTGTCTGTGTCCGGGTGTATACCTCTACGCCGAAGAAGCCGAATTCGGCGATCAGAAAAGTGGCGCGCGTGCGTCTCACGAACGGTATGGAAGTGACCACGTATATTCCAGGAGTCGGGCACAATCTGCAAGAGCATTCAATTGTGCTGGTCCGTGGTGGCCGTGTGAAGGACCTCCCCGGCGTACGGTACCACATTGTGCGGGGAACGCTGGACGCGGCCGGGGTTGCCAACCGCAAGCAAGGCCGTTCGAAGTACGGAGCCAAGCGGCCGAAGTAACCGGGACGAAGCAATACTCTCTGGGGCTGATCGATGCCGAGACATCAAATATTTGGACAGCGTGAGGTGCAGGCGGACGCGCGTTATCACGACAAGTTGGTGACCAAGTTCATCAATGTCCTGATGTCGAGCGGAAAGAAGAGCACGGCCGAGCGCGTGTGTTACGGGGCGTTTGATCTCGTTCAGGAAAAAACCGGTGGCGATCCGCTGAAAGTGTTTCGCGCTGCGGTCGACAACGTCAAGCCTGTCGTCGAGGTGAAGTCGCGCCGGGTGGGCGGGGCCTCCTATCAGGTGCCGGTTGAGATTCGGCCGGTGCGTCGCATGGCGCTCGCGCTGCGTTGGCTTGCGGAATACTCGAAGGCGCGCGGCGGGAAAAGCATGCGTGAGAAGCTGGCCGGGGAATTGCTCGATGCCGCCAATAACACGGGCGCATCGGTGAAAAAGCGGGAAGACGTGCATCGCATGGCTGAGGCCAACAAAGCTTTCGCGCATTATCGCTGGTAGCGTCGTTTCTCTCGTGCTGCAGTTGGGACACGCTGCGCATGCATCGGGGGGTCCTGAGCGATGCAGCGAAGCAGTGGCTCGACGTTGCAGCATCGTTGTTTTTTGAGGCTTGAATAGAGACTGGAAATGGCAAGGCAGACTCCATTAGAACGGACGCGGAATATCGGCATCATGGCGCATATTGATGCCGGTAAGACGACGACCACGGAGCGCATCCTGTACTACACCGGGGTATCGCACCGGATGGGCGAGGTCCACGATGGCGCGGCCACCATGGACTGGATGGAGCAGGAGCGTGAGCGCGGCATCACGATCACGGCGGCTGCGACGACCTGTTTCTGGAAGGATCATCGCGTCAATATTATCGATACGCCGGGACACGTGGATTTTACGATTGAGGTCGAGCGCTCCCTGCGGGTGCTGGACGGAGCCGTGGCGGTGTTTGATTCCGTGCAGGGTGTTGAGCCTCAGTCGGAAACGGTTTGGCGCCAGGCGGATAAGTACAGCGTGCCGCGGATCGCGTTCATGAATAAAATGGACCGGATTGGCGCGGATTTTTATGCCGGTGTGAAATCGATGGTAGACCGGCTTGGCGCAAATCCCGTCCCGATCCAATTGCCGGTTGGCCGTGAGGCGGAGTTCCGCGGATCCGTCGATCTTGTGACAATGAAGGCTTATTTGTACGACGACGAAACGCTCGGCGCGAAGTATGTGGTCGAGGATATTCCGGCCGCGATGACTGATTTGGCCAAGGAGTATCGTGAGAAAATGCTCGATGCCGTGGCCGAATTCGACGAACAGACGATGGAAAAGTATCTGAACGGCCAGTCGCTCTCAATTGAGGAAGTCAAGCGGGCGATTCGAGCCGGTACGATCTCAATGAAGATTACGCCGGTCCTCTGCGGGTCGGCGTTCAAGAACAAGGGTGTGCAGCAGCTGCTCGACGGCGTCGTGGAGTACCTGCCTTCACCGCTCGATATTCCGCCGGTGGTTGGCATCGAGCCGGGGACCGATAAGGAAGTGAAGCGATCGGCGAACGACAGTGAGCCGTTTGCCGCGCTGGCTTTTAAAATCATGACGGATCCGTTTGCCGGGCAGCTCACGTTCTTCCGGGTGTATTCCGGAACCCTCAAGACCGGAACGGCCGTGCTCAATATCACGAAGGGTACGAAGGAGCGGATCGGCCGGCTGCTGAAAATGCATGCGAATAAGCGGGAAGAAATTGATACGGTCTATGCCGGCGATATTGCAGCTGCCGTCGGTCTTCGTGGAGCGACGACCGGTGATACGTTGAGCGATGAGAAGCACCAGGTGTTACTCGAGGTCATGAAGTTTCCCGAGCCGGTCATTGCCATGGCCATTGAGCCGAAAACCAAGCCGGATCAGGAAAAGATGGCGGTGGGGCTGCAGAAGCTGGCGCAGGAAGATCCATCGTTCCGCGTGCGGACGGACGAGGAAACGGGGCAGACGATCATCGCGGGCATGGGCGAGTTGCATCTGGAGATCATCGTGGATCGCCTGTTCCGCGAATTTAAGGTGGAGGCCAATGTCGGCAAGCCCGAGGTGGCCTACCGGGAGACGATTCGGAGGCTGGCTGAGGCGGAAGGCAAGTACATCAAGCAGACCGGCGGGCGAGGCCAGTACGGGCATGCGGTGATCACGGTTGAGCCGCTTGAGGCCGGCAAGGGTTTTGAGTTCGTGAACGATATTGTCGGAGGTTCTATCCCCCGCGAGTTTATCCCGGCAATTGAGAAGGGCATCAAGGAGCGGATGGAAACGGGTGTGCTGGCTGGTTATCCGGTCCGTGATGTTCGCGTGACCCTGACGGACGGCTCCTATCACGATGTCGACTCCAATGAAATGGCCTTCAAAATAGCCGGGTCCATGGCGTTTCAGGATGCCTGCAAGCGGGCCGATCCGGTGCTGCTCGAGCCGATCATGAAAGTGGAAGTGCTCGTGCCGCAGGAATTCATGGGCGACGTGATCGGCAATCTCAACGGACGGCGCGGCAAGATCCACGGCATGAAAGTGCGTGCCGGTTCGCAGGCGATCGATGCGGCTGTTCCGCTGAGCGCCATGTTCGGCTACTCGACGGATTTGCGGTCGCGCACGCAAGGTCGCGCGACGTACAGCATGGAATTTGACCACTATGAGCAGGTGCCCAGGCAGATTGCGGAAGAAATTATCGCCAAGAATCGGGGCGAATAGGAATCTAATTAAGGAGCTGAGCCATGGCGAAGGGCAAGTATGAGCGGCGCAAGCCGCATGTGAACATCGGGACGATCGGGCACGTGGACCACGGCAA
>MHEU01000063.1:0-3607 GCA_001805245.1 Nitrospirae bacterium RIFCSPLOWO2_02_FULL_62_14
GCAGCCCCGGCGCCGCCACGGACGGCCGCCTTCCGCAATCGGCCGGATCGCAGCCGCAAGCAACAGGTAGAAGGCCGCCATCGCCATGACCGCCGGCGAGGCTACGTGCCATTCGGCGCCCGGCACCGTGGCACACAGCGCCACGACATGCGACATGAAATCGGACAGGAATTGATTCAACGACGCGGCAGGAAGCGCGTCCTGACCGGTGACCAGCAGCCAGACCGCCGAACCCAGCCCCAGCGGAACCAGAATGAAGCCGGCCAGAGGGACCACCACGGCATTGACGATCACGCCCAGCCACGCGATCTGCTTGAAATGATAGGCCACGAGCGGAAGCGTCGCGAGCGTGACGCCACCGGTCAGCCGCAGATAATCCCGCGCCCACGCCCCGATCCTGTCCCCTGCCGACACGCGCCGGGGCGGCAGCCCCCCGTCCTCCTCGCGTGCGTGCGCGCCGATCACCAGTGCAATGGCCACCACAGCCATGAACGACAACTGGAAGGAAATATCGTAGAGCACGCGCGGGTTCTGCGCGACCAGCAGCAGCGCGGCGCAGGCCACCGCGCGCAGCAACTCGTGCGCCCGGCCCAGCCACACCGCCAGCATGACGATCGCGATCATGACCAGCGACCGCACCGTCGCCACTTCCGCGCCGGCCAGGAGCGTGTAAAACGTCACGAGCACGACGGTCGCGGCCGCCGCCAGGCGCGTGGGCGTGATCCGCCGGGACAGGGCCAGCAGCCACATGGCCGGCAGCACGCGGCAGAGGCCCTTCATCAGCATGAACGACAGGAGGGCCACCAGCCCGAGATGCGAACCGGAGATCGAGAGAATATGCACCGTGCCGGTGGCCATGAAGGCATCCCGGACCTCCGGCGCGATGTATCCCTGCTCTCCGATGACGATGCCCGGATAGATGCCCCGCGCGGGACCGGACAATGTCGCCAGCGCGGCCTGGCGGATGCGGTCGCGCCACCGCTCGATGATGCGCCAAGGCGTCCACTGCGAAAGCCGAGGCGGAACGGCTAGCAGCGAGATGCGTCCGGGACCGGACACGGATGCCGTCGCATCGATGCCCTGATGGACAAGATAGGCGCCGTAGTCGAATCCGCCTGGATTCCTGGTTCCGGAAGGAGCATGGACACGCGCCGTGAAGCCGACCTCATCGCCCGGAAGAAACATCCGGTCCGGCTCCCGCCACGTCACGCGTAAGCGCAAGCGTCCATCCAGGGACCGCCGGGAGTCTCCCTCCCCGACTTCGGATACCGAAAGGGTCAGGACCGCGCGGTTCGGCGCATGCACCGGCGGTTCGACAATGGTTCCCCGCACCAACACCGGCCCCTGCCCTTCCACGACGGGCAGCAGCGACCCCGACCCGCCCCAGACAGAGGCGACCCAGAGCAGCACGCCGCCCAGAAGAGCTCCATAGAGAAGAGCGCCCTCACCGGCCGTGAGCCGGCCCCACCGCTCACCGGTTGTCAGAAGAATGGCCGCGAGAATCAGGCAGAGGAGCACGAGCAGGGGAACATAGACAAGACAGGAACCCAGCGCCACGCCGAACATCACGGCGCCGGTAAAAGGCAGGAACAACTGCCGTCACCCCAAACGAGCGCGGACGACGACAGCCAGATCTTCGGCGACCGAACGGATGAGCGCCTCGCCGTCCCCCTCGACCATGATGCGAAGGAGCGGCTCTGTGCCAGAATAGCGGACCAGGACACGTCCGCGCCCGTCGAGCTTCGCCTCGCCCTTCCGGAGAGCCTGCTGGAAGCCCGGCAGCGCGCCCAAATCCGGCTTCTCTTTCACCGCGATGTTCAGCAGTATCTGCGGGACCGGCTTCATGCATCCGGCCAGATCCGACAGGGACCGGCCGGACCGCTTCATGAGCGACAGGATCTGGAGCCCGGAAATCAGGCCGTCGCCGGTCGTATTGTGATCGAGGAAGATCAGGTGCCCCGACTGCTCACCGCCGAAGTTGTACCCGCCGGCCATCATGGCCTCCAGCAGGTAGCGGTCGCCGACCGCCGTGCGGACCAGCTTGATCCCGGACTTCGCCAGCGCCTGCTCGAGACCGAAATTGCTCATGACGGTGCCCACCACGGTATTCTTTTTCAGCTCGCCGCGCGAGTGCATGTCCAGCGCGAGCGCCGCCATGGCATGATCGCCATCGACCAGCTGCCCCCGCTCGTCGACAAAGATCGCCCGGTCCGCGTCGCCGTCATGCGCAATCCCGACATCGGCCTTGTATTCGCGCACCGCCCCCTGCAACCGGGCGGGATAGACGGCCCCGCAGCCCGCGTTGATGTTCGTCCCGTCCGGCTTGTCCCCGATCACCCAGACCTTCGCGCCCAGCTCCCGCAGGACTTTGGGGGACACCTTGTAGGCCGCGCCATGCGCGCAGTCGACGACGACCTTGAGCCCCTGGAAATCCATGTCGCGCGGAACCGAGCGTTTGACGAACTCGATGTACCGTCCCTCCGCATCGTCAATGCGGTAGGCCTTCCCGACCGCGTCGGCGGTCGGCCGGTGATGCTCGATCTCATTCGACGTGATCAGCTCTTCCATCCTGGACTCGAACTCGTCCGGCAGCTTGAACCCGTCGCTGGAAAAGAACTTGATCCCGTTGTCCTGGTAGGGATTGTGCGACGCGGAGAGCATCACGCCGGCGTCCGCGCGCAGGCTGCGGGTCAGGAACGCGATGCCCGGCGTGGGCATGGGGCCGATCAGATAGACATCCACCCCCATCGAACAGATGCCGGATGTGAGCGCCGACTCCAGCATGTAACCGGACAGGCGCGTGTCCTTGCCGATGACGATCTGGTGCCGGCCTGCCCGGCGCTTGAATAAATAGGCGGCCGCACGGCCCAGCTTCATCGCCGTTTCGCTGGTCATCGGCTCGAGGTTGGCGATGCCCCGCACCCCGTCCGTGCCGAACAGTTTTCTGGTCTTCGTCGTCTTCGCCGCTTTATCGCGGCGTGTGGGTTTGGATTGCATGGACCATCCTTACGACATCCCGCATGGCTTTGACATCATGCACGCGGACCACCCTGGCCCCGCGAAGCACGGCCGCCGCCACCGCCGCGGCCGTTCCCATGAGCCGGTCATCGGTCCGCCGGCCCAGCACCTCGCCGATGAACGCCTTCCTGGACACCCCCACGAGGATCGGGCGTCCCAGCGACTGAAAAGCGTCGAGCCCGGCGAGCAACGTGAGATTATGCTCGAGATTTTTCCCAAAACCGATTCCCGGGTCAAGCAAGATGTGATCTGCCGCAATGCCCGCCTGGACGGCCGCCTGCATCCGCGCGCGCAGAAATTCGCGCACCTCGTCCACGACGGACCCGTAGCGGGGGGCCTGCTGCATCGTCCGGGGCGTTCCCTGCATGTGCATCAGGACCAGCCCCGCCCCGGTCTCCGCCACCACGTTCGCCATCGAGGGATCGGCCTGGCACGCGCTGATGTCGTTGACCATGGCCGCGCCGGCTTCGATGGCCGCCCTGGCCACCGCCGCCTTGGCGGTATCCACCGACACCGGGATCCGGACTTGCCGGCAGACCTCCTGCACGACGGGAATCAGCCGGCGCAGCTCCTCCGGCTCCGGCACCGG
>MHEU01000063.1:3654-5862 GCA_001805245.1 Nitrospirae bacterium RIFCSPLOWO2_02_FULL_62_14
GGTGTTCGCGCATCAGCAGATGGGGTGCGGATTGGCCTTGCGATTGCGGCATCACGTTGAGCCCACATTATTCATGACGGCTTCTACTGCACCCGCCGATACGCCGCTACGACTAGCCTGGCCGCCAACTTGGCGCGGCCAGGCGGGCGGGCTCGCCGCTCGGTCGGTCAACAGCCTACTCAAGGCTGCCTCCCTTCCTCGGCGGCTCCGCGCGCCCGTCTCGCATGGCGTCTCAGCGGTTTCGTGACGAACCTTCATGAAAAATGCGGGCTAGCGAGTTGAACGCACGACGCATCCGCACCGAGCGTACGAACGCATCATGGCGAACCAGGCTTGATCAGGCAGGCGTGGGCTGGGGCAGCCCCTGTTGCACGATTTTGTCGATTTCCAGAGCGTCGAGCACTTCCTTCTCCAGCAGCGCTTCGGCCAGGGCCTTCAGAATATGCATGTGCTCGGTCAGCAGCCGCTTGGTCCGGTCGTAATTCTCCGTCACCAGCCGTTTGACTTCACCATCGATCTGCTCGGCGATCTGCTCGCTGAAATCGCGATGGGTGGCGATCTCACGGCCCAGAAAAATTTCCTCGTTTTTCTTCCCGAACGTCAACGGCCCGAGCCTCTCGCTCATCCCCCACTCGCAGACCATTTTTCTCGCGAGGTCGGTCGCCCGCTCAAGGTCGTTGCCGGCGCCGGTCGTGATGTTCTTGAAGATCAGCTCTTCGGCAACCCGGCCGCCCATGAGAATCGCCAGGGTATTGTAGAGAAAGTCCTTGGAGTAATTGTGCCGGTCGTCCGTGGGCAGTTGCATCGTCACACCCAGCGCGCGGCCGCGGGGAATGATCGTCACCTTGTGCACGGGATCCGTCCCGGGCAGCAGCTTGGCCATCAGGGCATGCCCCGCCTCATGGAACGCCGTCACGCGCTTCTCTTCATCGGTCAGGACCATGCTCTTGCGCTCCGCGCCCATGAGCACCTTGTCCTTCGCCATTTCGAAGTCCACGCTCTCGACTTCCTTTTTATTCTGCCGGGCCGCCCACAAGGCCGCTTCATTCACAAGATTTTCGAGATCCGCGCCTGAAAATCCGGGCGTCCCGCGCGCGATTTTTTCCAGCTCGACATCCGCGGCCACCGGAACCTTCTTGGTATGCACCTTGAGGATCTCGGCCCGCCCTTTGATGTCCGGACGGTTGACGACGATCTGCCGGTCGAAACGGCCCGGCCGCAGCAAGGCGGGGTCCAGCACGTCGGGCCGGTTGGTCGCCGCAATCAGGATGACGCCCTCCGTCGTATCGAACCCGTCCATCTCGACCAGCAGCTGGTTCAGGGTCTGCTCGCGCTCGTCGTGCCCCCCGCCGAGCCCGGCACCGCGGAGCCGTCCCACCGCATCGATTTCGTCGATGAAGATGATGCACGGGGCGTGTTTCTTGCCCTGCTCGAACAGATCACGGACGCGCGACGCGCCGACGCCCACGAACATCTCGACGAAATCCGATCCGCTGATGCTGAAGAACGGCACCCCCGCCTCGCCGGCAATGGCCTTGGCCAGCAGCGTCTTGCCCGTGCCGGGGGGTCCGACGATCAACACGCCCTTGGGAATCCGTCCGCCCAGCTTCTGGAACTTCCGGGGGTCCTTCAAAAACTCGATGATTTCGAAGACTTCCTCTTTCGCCTCATCGATGCCGGCGACGTCGGCGAACGTGACCTTTTTGCGTTCCTCCGTCAGCATCCGGGCCCGGCTCTTGCCGAACGACAGCGCCTTGTTCCCGCCGATCTGCATCTGGCGCATGAGGAAAAACCACAAACCGAGGAACAGAACGAACGGACCCCACGTCACCAGGAAGGTGATGTACCAGGGGCTCTCGTCCGGCGGCTTGGCCTCGATCTGGACGTTCCGCTCGCGCAGCACCTTGACCAGTTCGGGATACTCCGCCAGGTAGGTCTTGATCCGCGTCTCGTTTTTCAGGACGGCGCTGATGTGGTTGGCCTTGATGATGACCTTCGTGACTTCCCCGTTGTCCAGCTTGGTCATGAACTCGCTGAAAATCACCTCTTCTTCCTGGACATGGGGCGTCACGCTGAACAGATTGAACAGCAGAATCATGAACAGCCCGACCACGACCCAGAAGAGAAGATTTTTGACCCGAGAATTCATCCGGCCTCCTCGCCACGCTCACAGCCACGTCTGCGGCTGACAATCGCGTCATCCTAACA
>MHEU01000064.1:0-13279 GCA_001805245.1 Nitrospirae bacterium RIFCSPLOWO2_02_FULL_62_14
GAGGCCCGTTCGCACGGTGACCTGAGCGAGAATGCCGAATACGACGCCGCGAAGGAGCGCCAGGGCTTCGTCGAGTCCCGGATCAACGAATTGGAGGGCAAGCTCGCCGACGCCAGGATCATCGAAACGGCAGGCCGGACGAGCGACACGGTTGTCTTCGGGGCCACCGTGCTGCTGCTCGAAATGGAAGCCAGGCAGAAAAAGCGCTACACGCTGGTCGGCCAGGACGAGGCGGATCTCAAGGACGGCAAGATCTCGATCCAATCGCCGGTCGGCAAGGCCCTGATCGGCAAGCGCGTCGGCGATCAGGTTGCCGTCACCACCCCCGCGAAAATCGTCGAGTACGAAGTGATCGAGATCCGCTTCGACGAACTCTGAGATGCCCTCCGCAATTTCGGTCATCACGCTGCTCACTGATTTTGGGGACCGCGATTATTTTGTCAGTTATCATGGAACGGTGAGCCTCATTCCCAGCCTGCTTGAGATCTAGGATGCCGACTGCCATTTCTGTCATCACCCTGCTCACTGATTTTGGGGACCGCGATTATTTCGTTGCCAGCATGAAGGGCGTGATCCTCGGGATCAACCCGCAGGCCCGCATCGTGGACCTCTCGCACGCGATCACGCCGCATCAGGTTGAAGAAGCGGCCTATCTCATCAAGGCCTCCTATCAATACTTTCCCGACGGCACCGTGCACATGGCTGTCGTCGACCCCGGCGTCGGCAGCGCGCGGCGACCGTTGCTGGTCACGACATCACGCCATTTCTTCCTGGCTCCGGACAACGGACTGCTGAGTTATATTTTCCAGGAGGAAACCGGCATCGAGGTCCGCCAGATCGAGAACAAGCAATACCGCCTGGATTCGGAGGGAGCGACCTTCGACGGACGGGACCTCTTCGCGCCGGCGGCCGCGTGGCTCACCAAAGGCCAGTCGCCCGGCTCCTACGGCAAGCTGATCCAGGATTATGTGACACTGCCGCTGACTGAACCTGAATGGCAGGGGAGCGTGCTGGCCGGCATGATCGTCTACGTGGATCGCTTCGGCAACCTGATCTCAAACCTCACGCCGTTTCATGTAAAGGAAGTCCAAGGCAGGAGCAGGCGATCCGACATCAGCATCCGCCTCGGCGGCGTCACCATTAACGGGCTCGTGCGCAGCTACAGCCAGGGCGAGGCCATCGTCCCCCATGCCCTCATCAACAGCAACGGCCAGGTCGAAGTCTTCATCAAGGAAGGCAGCGCCGCGGAAACCCTGAACATCTCCCGCGGGGAGAGGATCACGCTGGCCTGATGCGAAGATGCAATCTTCTTGTCTCGGCAATGTCCTGTGGAGGATACTTGAACCGCGGACACATGCTTCGAACCACGACCTGAGTTGATCAGGCAATTCCCAAGCCGCTTTGTGGAGACGTCATGAACGGCAAGACGCGACGGACCCCGCTCCGGCTCATTCGTGACGACAGCCATGCCGTGTTTACCCTGCCGGCCGGGGGGCAGGCGCTTTCGCGCGGCGACGACCTCACCTGTCCGAACTGCGAACGACAGTTTGCGCGGCGATCCCACCGCAAAGGCATCTGGGAGTTCCTCTGCAGTTTCCTGCTCATCTATCCCTATCGCTGCCAGCTCTGCGCGCACCGTTTTCTGGCCACCCCCAGGATGGCGGCCCGCAAGCCCCGCCGCGAGTTCGAGCGGCTTCACGTCCGGTTCCCGGCTTCGTTCCGGTCCGCCTATCTGGACCAGACGATCACCGGGGAAGGAACGGTCACCACTCTGTCGATCCGCGGATGCAGCCTGACCTCGCCACAACCACCGGGCAAGGGGAACCTGCTCAAGCTTCACATCCGCTACAGCGAGCAGGAGGCGCCGATTGAAGTCGACGTGGCCGTCGTACGTTCCTCGGCCAATGGACAACTGGGAGTTGAATTTCTAGGCCTGCAGCCCGACGAGGAAGAACGGCTCCGCCGCCTCCTGGAACACCTGCTCTACAGCCGCTTTCACTGACCCGCCGAAACTACCCCGGCAGCGCGTTCCACTTATCGAGATATTCCCGGACCGCCGTCACGACGGTGGCGTGGCTCCAGGTGAGGGGAGAGACAGAGAGCGGAGCGTGGGAGGTCGGATGCACCTGCTCGGCCAATACGCCGGACGGCAGCCCGTGCCGCGCGCACCACTCCAGCAATCCGACCGCCGGCTTCAGATCCGCCCGTGACTTGGCCATGGCGATCTGCCACTGCGCCACCCACAGGGTACAGATAAACCAGGGATTGCCCGGCACGTTGGCGATGTCCTGACTCTGCTGGTGGTAATAGTCGTTCGTGTACCGCGCGACGCCGCCCACCGCCGTCTTGACCCACAGCTGCTCCCGGATCGCCTCCATCGTCTGGACGACCCGGGGATCGTCCGGCGCGAACATGCCGAAATACCACAGCCCGTAGATCGAGGCATCGAGAGTCGTATCCACGTCCCAACTGTTGTCCGCTTTCCGGTTGACCATGCGCACGAACCGCTTCAGCTCCGGATGATAGAGGACGGATTCCGCGCCGGTCTTCATCTTGGCAGCCACCTCACGGTATTTCTCAGCGGCCTCCAGTTCTCCGAAGGCCCGCGCGAAGTTCGACGCCGCCGTCAAGCCCGCCCACACCGCCGAGACCGTAAACGCCAGCACGCCACGCCGCTCCTCCCAGAGATCGTAGGAGGTTTTGGGAAGGCCCGTATCCAGATGGCGATAGGCCATCAGAAAGTCGGCGGCCTTGGTAATCAAGGAGCGGTAGATCGGCTTGATATATTCCACATCCTTCCACTGCACAAAATGATTCCAGAGCCCCCAGAGCACGAGCGCCGTTTCATCCTCCTGAATCGGCAGATCTTTCTGCCCGTCCCTGACCCAGGGATGCCAGCTCGAAGCCAGCGTCCCGTCAGGATTGTATTTATGGAGCAGATAGCCTTCCTTGCTGATCACATCGCGACAGAACCGGTAGAACACGCGCGTGGTCCAGGAGTAGCCCGCCCGGTCGAGCGCGTTGGCCACCAGTGCGCCGTCCCGCGGCCACATGTAGGAATAGGTATCGCGTACGGCCGAGGCGATGTCCGAATCATTCGCGGCGATGATGGCGCCGCCGTTGTCCACCTGTGTCCGGATGATCAGGAGGCTGATCTGGTACAGCCGGACCACATCGGGCGGGAGATCGGCAAAGTTCGGCCGGTGGGAGTCCAGCCACAGCCGCCAGTAAGCCGTCGTCCGGTCCAGGAAGCTCCAGGGCCCACGGTGGCGCACGGAGCGGTTGATGCGGGTGACCTCTTCGAAATCCGTCCCGACGGCCATCCAATAGTAGGCCGTCCTGGTTTCCCCCGCTGGCACGCGTAGATGCGCGGCGATCGTGGAATCCACGGACCCTTGCGCGATCGGATTGCCGGAGAGTTGGCCGTCCTCCGCATCCTTCCAGGTTCCCTGCAGGCTCTGGACGCCCGTATGCCCGCACGCCCACTGGTCCACGCCGATGTGCCACCCCTCGACGGTATCCTTGGCGTCCGTCGGATGTTTGCCGGGCGTGGCCGTATTCACCAGAAACCACCGGTTGCCTTTGTAGTGGTAGACTCCGCGACGTTCCGGTTCGTAGTAGGCCGTGTCGCCGACTTCATGCCCGGAGATGTAGAGATCGAGGTGGAAGAACAGCCGGACGTCGAGGTCCTGTTTCGCGGTACTCACGACATCGATTCCCCGCACATACAGATTCTCGTGAAAGTCCACCGCATCACGGCAGACCAGCCGTACCGGCAATTCCTTGTGGATCAGTTCAACGTGCGTGACCAGCGTGTCGTGATCGTACTGCATGCGGCGCGACCAGCCCGCATCATTGATCCAACGGAAGTGGCCGTCGACCCAGACACCGAACCGGTTGATCTGGCCCTTGGTGTGGTTCTCCATGCCCACGTGGGGCCAATAGAGATCGCGCATCTGATAGGCGTGGTCGAAATTGATGAGCAGCGAGCCGTTTCCGAGGGGAAGATCACGTGGCATCGAAAGGCCCTACCTTGTCGATAGACTGGCCCGGAGTATACCCCACTGTTTGCGAAACCTGTAACGGTTTCGCAAGTCAAAAGTAAAAAGGCAAAAGTTTTCCAGGAACGCTCCTCACTTTTTACTTTTCACTTTTAACTTTTTACTTCCGTCGGTCACGGCACGAATGGATTCGCGGACGATCCTGACCATGCGGGACAACTCGCGCAGCGTGACCGTCAACGGCGGCATCAGGACGATCACGTTGCCCAGGGGGCGAAGAAACAGCCCGCGCCGGCGCGCCTCCATCACCACGCGATGTCCGATTCGCTGTTTGAGCGGGTAGGAAAATTTGGCATGTCGATCCCGAACCAGCTCGATCCCCACCATGAATCCGCGCTGCCTGACATCTCCGACATGAGCCAGATCGTCAAGCGGCCGCAGCAGGCGGGACAGCGCCTTGACCTTCGGTTGCAGTTGCGCCAGCGTCCGCTCCCTGCGGAACACGTCCAGGTTCGCGAGGGCCACCGCGCAGCCCAGCGGATTGCCGGTGTAACTATGCCCGTGAAAAAACGTCTTCCACTCGTCGTAGCGTCCCAGAAAGGCACGGTAAATTTTTTCCGTCGTCAGTGTGGCGGCTAGCGGCAGGTAGCCGCCGGTCAATCCCTTGCTCACCGCCATCAGATCGGGCGTCACGCCTTCATGCTCGCAGGCGAACATCCGGCCGGTGCGTCCGAATCCCGTCGCCACTTCGTCGGCGATCAGCAGCACCTTGTATTTGGTGCACAGCCGGCGAAGGCGCGCCAGGTAGCCGGGCGGCGCGGTGATCATGCCGGCGGCCGCCTGGACCAGCGGCTCGATGACCAGGCCGGCAATGTCGCGATGCCGCCGTTTCAAAATTTGCTGGATCGGATCCAGACAGGCCATTCTGCAGGATGGGAACGTCAGCTTGAACGGACAACGATAACAGTAGGGCGGCTCCGCGGTGATCGTCGGGAAGAGGAGGGGGCGGAAGCGTCGATGGAATAGATCGATCCCGCCCACGCTCATGGCGCCGGCGGTATCGCCGTGGTAGCCGCGCTGGAGATGGAGAAACGTCCGCTTGGGACCGGCATCGGGAACGCGCTGCCGCCAGTATTGCACCGCCATCTTGAGCGCAACCTCCATCGCCGTCGAGCCGTCGTCGGAATAAAACACGCGCGTGAGCCCGCGCGGGGCGATGCGGATCAGTTCGCGCGCCAGCTCGATGGCCGGGGGATGCGACAGCCCGAGGAGCGTACTGTGCGCCATTTTGGCCGATTGTTCGCGCAACGCGCGGTCGAGGACCGGATGCCGATGACCGTGGACGGTGAGCCAGATGGACGACACCCCATCGAGATATTTCCGTCCGTTCGTGTCGTAGAGATAGCTGCCCCTGGCGCGCGTGATGATCAGCGGATCCTCTTCCTCCCACTCGCGCATCTGCGTAAAGGGGTGCCAGAGAAATTTGCGATCCCAGCCGGCCAGTTGTCGATATCGTCGCCGTGAGGCCATGCTATTCTTCTTCGCACGTGATGGCGGAGCCCGCCGAAGCAGTCCTCCTTCGCCAAGGCTTCGGAGGACACCCGCTACGCATTCCTCCAGGGCTTCGCAGCCGTGGCTTCCTGCGTAGGCGGATGAACCATGCGCAAGCCAGCGGGATTATAAGTGTCGGCCACGGCTTTGACAACCGGAAGTCCAACGTCTATAATGATCCGATTTCGCAGCAGGAACAACGACTTGCAAACACACACCAGGAACTTCTCCATCATCGCCCATATCGATCATGGGAAATCCACCCTCGCTGATCGGCTATTGGAAGCCACGGGGGCCATTACCTCCCGGGAAGCCCGCGCCCAGATCCTGGACGCCATGGACCTTGAGCGCGAGAGGGGCATCACCATTAAAGCCCATGCCGTCGCGCTTCGCTACAAGGCCGCGGACGGGAACCGCTACACGCTGCATTTGATCGACACGCCGGGCCACGTCGACTTCACCTACGAAGTCTCGCGCAGCCTGGCCGCCTGCGAGGGCGCCTTGCTGCTGGTGGATGCCAGCCAGGGCGTCGAAGCGCAAACGATCGCCAACGCACACCTGGCCATCGCCAACAATCTCGTGATCCTGCCGGTCATCAATAAGATCGACCTGCCCGGCGCCGACGTCGAGGGCGTGAAACAGCAGATCCAGGACGTGCTGGATCTGGACGTGAAAGACGCGCTCCTGATCAGCGCAAAGGAAGGGAAGGGAATTTCTGAAGTGCTGGAGGCCATCGTGGCCCGCATTCCTCCACCGACCGGCGATCCGGCCAAGTCTCTGAAGGCGCTCGTGTGCGACTCCTGGTTCGACAATTACCAGGGCGTGATCGTCCTGGCCCGGGTGATCGACGGGCAGATCAAGCCCGGCATGAAGATTCAGGCCATGTCGAACAACCGGACGTTCGAAGTCATGGAAGTCGGGAAATTTACGCCGAAACGCACCAAGGCGGAGCAGTTGGAGACCGGCGATGTGGGCTATGTCTGCGCCGGCATGCGTGAAGTGGCGGATACGAAAATCGGCGACACGCTCACCGACGCCTCACGGCCGACCGACGCGCCGTGCCCCGGATACAAGGAAGTCCGCCCGATGGTCTTCTGCGGCCTCTATACGACAGACACGGCCCGCTTTGAAGACCTGCGCGACGCGCTCCAGAAACTGCGTTTGAACGACTCGTCGTTCGTCTACGAGCCTGAATCGTCGCTCGCCCTCGGATTCGGATTCCGGTGCGGGTTCCTCGGCCTGCTGCACATGGAGATCATCCAGGAACGATTGGAGCGGGAATATAATCTGACCTTGATTACCACGGCGCCAACGGTCGTCTACCAGGTGCTCACGACGGCGGGAGACATCCTGACTATCGACAATCCGGCCAAGCTGCCGCCGCCGTCCTCCATCGAAAGCTTCGAAGAACCCTTCATCCGGGCCACCATCATCGCGCCGGAACGGTACGTCGGAAACATTCTTCAACTCTGCCAGGAGCGCCGCGGCGTCCAGCAGGGCATGCAGTACCTGGACCCGACGCGCGTCATGCTCACCTATGAATTACCGCTCAACGAAATCATTCTGGACTTTTACGACCGGCTGAAATCCAAAACGCAGGGCTACGCCTCGTTCGACTACGAAGTCCTTGGTTATCGGACCGGCGACATGGTCAAAATCGACATGCTGCTCAACGGCGAAACGGTCGACGCGCTCTCCTTTGTCACGCACAAGGACAATGCCCATGCGCGGGGGAGACAGATGGCGGAGAAGATGAAGGAACTGATCCCCAAGCAGATGTTCGAAATCGCCATCCAGGCGGCGATCGGCAGCAAGATCATCGCCCGCGAAACGATCGGTGCGATCAAAAAGAACGTGACCGCCAAGTGCTACGGCGGAGACATCAGCCGCAAGCGCAAACTGTGGGAAAAGCAGAAAGAGGGCAAAAAAAGGATGAAACAGGTGGGCAAGGTGGAAGTGCCCCAGGAAGCTTTCCTGGCGCTGCTCAAGGTGACCGGCGAATGACGCTCGAGCCGGAACAGCCCCGGGTGCCGACGCCACTGGAGGACTCGGCCTCACCCACGGCGGACGCCGCGCCGACCGAACCCTCTCTCGGCGAGACGGTCGCCGCCACGACGGCGGTTCTGGTTGCGCGCCGCGGCAAGTCGCTGTGGCGCGAATACACGGAAGCCATCATCATCGCCATGCTGCTGGCCTTCGCCATCCGCGTCTTCATCGTGCAGGCGTTCAAGATTCCGTCCGGCTCCATGATCCCCACGCTCCTGATCGGTGACCATATCCTCGTCAGCAAGCTGTCCTACGGGATCCAATTACCCGACGATTGCCGCTTCAAGATGGCGGTTCCGCCCATGACGTGCTATACCACCAAAAATCTGATCGATTTCGGACCGCCCCAGCGGGCCGACGTGATCGTGTTCCGGTATCCGGAAGATGAAGAAAAGGATTTTATCAAGCGGATCGTGGGCCTCCCCGGCGACATCGTGCAGATTCGCAACAAGGTGGTCTCGGTGAACGGCGCCGCAGTGCCGGACCAGGTCTACACGCAGCGCGTGGACCCCGGCATCATCGACGGAGCGATCAATCCGAGGGATAATTACGGCCCGGTGACCGTGCCGGCGCACTCCTACTTCGTCATGGGCGACAACCGGGATCAGAGCCTGGACAGCCGTTTCTGGGGCTTCGTGCGCGAAGAAAAAATCAAGGGACGGGCCCTGCGCATCTACTGGTCGTGGAGCGGGCAGGGGTCCTGGCAGGAATGGGTCCGATGGGAACGAATCGGCAAGGCCATCCAGTGATCAAGAGCGGCGCGGCGGCGGCGAAATCTCCCCGCGGCCGGACAGGAGAGGCGGGTCGCCTGCCTGCTCCCGACATGCGCACGCTGCGCGGCCACATCGCCAAGTTTCCGCAGGCCACCGTGCTGGTGGTCGGAGACCTGATCCTCGATCATTACATCTGGGGCAAGGTCAGCCGGATTTCTCCGGAAGCGCCGGTGCCGATCGTCCACGTCAGCTCGGAATCGCTGAAGCTGGGCGGAGCGGCCAACGTGTACAACAACATCGTCTCGCTCGGCGGCCGGGCGGACCTGTGCGGCATCATCGGCTCCGACGAAGGCGGACGCCAGCTCCTGAAGGAAATGGGAACCCGGCGGCACGGGCGGGGCGGGGTCGTCATCGATCCGGACCGTCCCACGACGAGAAAGACCCGCGTCATCGCGCACAACCAGCAGATCGTCCGCTACGATGTCGAGGGACGCGCCGACATCTCCGCGCACTATCAGCAGCGCATCACCCGCTACGTCGAATCCCGTCTGCGCGACATTTCATGCCTGGTGGTCTCGGATTACGCCAAGGGCGTCGTGACGGCGGCGTTGATGGCCGACTTGACCCGCCTGGCGGCCTTGCGGCGCATTCCCATCATCGTGGACCCCAAAGTGGAGCATTTCTCCTATTACAAAGGCGTCACGGTGGTCACCCCCAATCATCTGGAAGCCACGCAAGCCGCAGGCGTCCACGGGGACAATGATCAGGCCGTCAACCAGGCCGGCGACATTCTGCGGCAGCGGCTGGGCTGCGAGTGCGTGTTGATCACGCGCGGCGAGAAGGGCATGAGCCTCTTTGAGTCCAACGGCTCGCACTGGCACGTCCCGACCGTGGCGCGGCAGGTGTATGACGTGACCGGCGCCGGCGATACCGCCATCGGCACCCTGGCCCTGGCGATGGCGACGGGCGCATCCATCCGCGACGGTGCGATTCTGGCCAACCACGCGGCCGGCATCGTCGTCGGCATGGTCGGCACGGCGACCGTGACCGCGCAACAGTTGACCGAGGCGTTGACGCATGCCTAAACCGACCCCGCCGGTGACAGTCGTCATTCCGGCCCGGTTCGGCTCTTCTCGATTCCCCGGAAAACCCCTGGCCCTGCTGGCAGGGAAGCCGCTCATCCAGCACGTCTACGAGCGCGCCCTGGCGTCGCCCGGCGTGCAGCGCGTGCTCGTTGCGACCGACGACATCCGCATCCGGAAGGCGGTCACCGCCTTCGGCGGGACCGTGGTGATGCCGAAAGGCAGGTTCCGGACGGGAACGGACCGGGTCGCCGCCGTCGCCCGCCGGACCTCCGGGAACGTCTTCGTCAATCTGCAGGGCGACGAGATCGCGCTGCATCCCGGATTGCTCGCCGATCTCATCACGCCGTTTCTCAAGAGCGGCGCCGCCATGGGCACGCTCAAACGCACGTTGACTTCCTCCGGCGAAGTCCGCCATCCGGGCATCGTCAAGGTCGTGACGGATTCGAACGGCAACGCCCTGTATTTTTCCCGCGCGCCGATCCCGTGCGACCGCGAAAAGGGGCTTGGCAAATTCGTCGCCGGGTTGCATTATGTCCACCTGGGGATTTACATTTATACTCGTGAGGCGCTGTTGCGGCTGGCACAATTGCCGACCAGCCCGCTTGAAGACGCTGAAAAGCTGGAGCAGCTCCGCGCGCTCGAGCACGGCATCGGGATCCGCGTCTGGGAAACGAGGCATCAATCCTTGCGCATCGATACACCGAATGATCTCAAGCAGGCCGAATCGGAACTGAGGCGCACGGCACGGCGCCCGGCACCGGGCCGATCGGCAGGACGGACCAACGCGGAGGCCAGGCGATGAGCAAATTCATCTTTGTGACCGGCGGCGTCGTGTCCTCCCTTGGAAAGGGACTGGCCTCGGCATCGATCGGCAATCTGCTCGAAAGCCGCGGGCTGAAAATCACCTTCCTCAAGCTGGATCCCTATATCAATGTGGATCCGGGCACGATGAACCCGTACCAGCACGGGGAGGTCTTCGTCACGGAGGACGGCGCGGAAACCGATCTCGACCTCGGCCATTACGAACGGTTCACGTCGCTGACGCTGACCCGGGACAACAATTACACCACCGGCCGCATTTATAATTCGGTCATCACCAAGGAACGGCGCGGCGACTATCTCGGCGGAACCGTCCAGGTCGTGCCACACATCACCGACGAGATCAAGCAGTGCATCCGGAACGTGGCCAAGGACACCGACGTCGCCATCGTCGAAATCGGCGGCACGGTCGGCGACATCGAGAGCCTGCCGTTCCTGGAAGCCATCCGGCAGATGCCCTACGACGTCGGACGCGAGAACGTCCTCTACATCCACCTGACGCTGGTGCCCTACATCGGCGCGTCCGGCGAATTGAAAACCAAGCCGACCCAGCATTCCGTGAACAAACTGCGCGAGATCGGCATCCAACCGAACATTCTCCTGTGCCGGACCGACCGGTTTTTGCCGCCCGACCTCAAGGACAAGATCGCGCTGTTCTGCAACGTGGAAAAGGGCGCTGTGATCACGGCCAAAGACGTGGAAACGGTGTACGAAGTGCCGATCGTCTTCCGCAAGGAAGGGCTCGACGAGCTGATCGTCCGCCAGCTCAAGCTGGAGACAGGCCCGCCGAACCTGCGCGAATGGGACGCGATGGTGCAGAAAATCAAGCGGCCCAAACACGAAATTTCGATCGCACTGGTCGGCAAATACATCGGACTGAAGGAATCCTACAAGAGCCTGACGGAAGCCCTGGTGCACGGCGGCGTGGATCACGAAACACGCGTGAACATCAACTGGGTCGAGTCGGAGGAAGTCGAACGGCGGGGCGCCGAGCAGACTCTGCGGGAAGCCGACGGCATTCTGATTCCTGGCGGATTCGGCGTGCGCGGTATCGAAGGCAAGATCCAGACGATCCGCTTTGCCAGGGAGCGCGGGATTCCATTTTTCGGCCTCTGCCTCGGCATGCAGTGCGCGGTGATCGAACTGGCGCGAAACGCAGCCGGCCTGGCCGGTGCCAACAGCTCGGAATTCGATCTGAACAGTCCTCATCCGGTGATTCATCTGATGGAACATCAGAAGTCGGTACATGACAAGGGCGGCACGATGCGGCTCGGCTCCTATCCCTGCCGCCTGTTGGACGGCAGCCTGGCCCACAAGGCCTACGGGGTCCTGGAAGTCAAGGAGCGGCACCGGCACCGGTACGAATTCAACAACGCCTATCGCGACCGGCTCGCGGCGCACGGATTGGTCTTGAGCGGGTTGTCGCCGGACGGCCAGTTGGTCGAAATCGTGGAGCTGCAGGGTCACCCATGGTTTTTGGCCACGCAGTTTCACCCGGAGTACAGTTCCCGGCTGCATCGCCCCCATCCACTGTTCAGCGCCTTCGTCGGCGCCGCCTTGCGAAGAAAATGCGGACGGTAGGGGAACGCCTCCATGCTGCATGACGTCGAGATCGGCTCCTTTAAAGTCGGCGCCGCGCACCGGCACTTTCTGATCGCCGGCCCCTGCGTCATCGAGAGTGAGCAGCTCGTGCTGGAAACCGCGCACCGCATCGCGGAGATCGCCCGCGCACTCGATATTCCGTACATCTTCAAATCGTCCTACGACAAGGCCAACCGCACGTCCATCTCGTCGTTCCGGGGCCCGGGCATCAAGGAGGGGCTGGCGATCCTGAAGAAGGTCAGGGCGCAGGTCGGCGTGCCCGTGCTCACCGACGTGCATAGCGTGGAGGAGGCGGCGCAGGCAGGGGAGGCGGTGGACGTGCTGCAGATTCCGGCATTTCTCTGCCGTCAGACCGATTTGCTGGCGGCCGCGGCCGGAACCGGGCGCGTGGTCAACGTAAAGAAGGGCCAGTTTCTCTCTCCGGGCGAAATGGCCAATGTGGTCGCCAAGCTGGAAGAAAGCGGCACGCGGAAGATTCTATTGACGGAACGCGGATCGTCGTTCGGCTACAACAATCTGGTCGTCGACATGCGCGCGCTGCCGATCATGCGGAAGTTCGGCTACCCGGTGGTGTTTGATGCCACCCACAGCGTCCAGCTGCCCGGCGGGGACGGGACCAAATCATCCGGCCAGCGTGAATTCGTGGCCCCCCTGGCCTGCGCCGCGGCAGCAGCCGGCTGCGACGGATTCTTCATGGAGGTGCATCCTGATCCGGACCATGCGCCGTCCGACGGTCCCAACATGGTCCCGCTGCACGACCTGAAAAAACTTCTGGAGCGGCTGATGCGGATCTGCCAGGCAGCCGGCAAAGGAGCCGACAGCGACCGATGAGCATCCAGCAGGGGAAACGGGTATTGGAAATCGAGGCGCGCGCGATCGCGGCGCTGGTGGACCGGCTCGATGAACGGTTCGCCAAGGCTGTCGACCTGCTGCACCGGTGCCCCGGCAAAGTGGTCGTCTCCGGGATGGGCAAGTCCGGCCTGATCGGCCAAAAGATCGCCGCAACCCTGGCCAGCACGGGAACCCCGGCATTCTTCGTCCATCCGGCCGATGGAATTCACGGGGATCTGGGCATGCTCGCCAAACAGGATGCGCTGCTGGCGATTTCGAACAGCGGGGAAACGGAAGAGGTGATCAAGCTCCTGCCGTTCATGAAACGGTTGAACATTCCCATCATCTCCCTCACGGGACGCACCCAATCCACGCTCGCCAAGAACAGCGATGTGGTCCTGGATGTGTCCGTCTCCGAGGAGGCCTGTCCGCTGGGGCTGGCCCCGACCTCGAGCACGACGGCCGCGCTGGCGATGGGGGACGCCGTGGCCATCGCACTGCTGCAGAAGCGGGGATTCAAGGAAGAGGACTTCGCGCAGTTTCATCCCGGCGGCGCGCTGGGCCGGCGCCTGCTGTTCAAGGTTCGCGACCTCATGCATCAAGGGGATGCGTTGCCGCGCATCTCCGCAAC
>MHEU01000064.1:13288-23306 GCA_001805245.1 Nitrospirae bacterium RIFCSPLOWO2_02_FULL_62_14
TGATCACGGACGGCGATCTGCGCCGGTTCCTTGAGAAGGGGAACAGCCTGGCCAAGGCCAAGGCGAAGGACCTGGGCAGCAAGTCTCCGCGGACCATTCAGGCCGATGCGCTCGCCGCCAAGGCCCTGCAGACCATGGAACAATTTTCGATCACGTCGATCGTGGTCGTGGACGAACGCAACCGCCTGTCAGGCGTGATTCACCTGCACGACCTGCTCAAGAACGGCGTGGTCTGATCGCGGTTCTCTTCGGAAACAGGAAGGGGAGCCGGGCATGCGAACGACGGACACACTCAAGCAATCCGACTTGATTGCCAACATCAACCTTCCCAACTTCCTGACCGTCATCAGGATTCTGCTGATTCCGGTCTTCGTCGTGCTGTTTTCCGAGCCCACGCCGGACCGCTCGCTGGCTGCGGCCATCGTCTTTGTGGTGGCTGCCGTGACGGACCTCCTGGACGGTTATCTCGCGCGCCGGCATTCCCAGATCACCAGGCTCGGCCGTTTACTTGATCCCATTGCCGACAAGCTGCTCGTCCTCTCCGGCCTGATTTTGCTCGTGCAATTCGACCGCGTGGCGGCCATCGTCGCCATCCTGATCATTGCGCGCGAAGTCGCTGTGACCGGTGTCCGCGCCATCTCGGCTGCCCAGGGAATCATCATCGAGGCCGAAACGACCGGGAAGTACAAGATGGTCGTTCAGGTTGTCGCGATCGTCTTCCTGCTGCTCGAAGACGGTATCCTGCCGGCGTCCTGGTATCCGCACGAGATCGGGACAGGGCTGCTCTACATGGCATTGGCCCTGGCCCTCTATTCAGGAAATCGTTATCTCTGGAGCTTCTGGCAGCAAAGCTCAAGCAAAGGATTATAGATGGCATCGCTGCAACCGAACGACTGGCTTCCGATCCTTCTGGCCCTCGGCGGGTACCTGGCGGGATCGATTCCATTTGGCATCGTCGTCTCGAAATGCATGGGGGGCCCTGATCCGCGGACCGCCGGCAGCCGCAACATCGGATTCACCAACGTCCTGCGGGTCTCCGGCAAAGCGGCCGGCCTCCTGACCCTGGCTGGTGACATGGGAAAAGGATGGGGCATCGGCTGGATGGCCTCCCAGACCATGGATCACGAGGCGTGGGTGCTCGGCATTGCCTTGACTCCCATCTTGGGGCACCTGTTTCCCGTCTTTCTGAAATTTCAAGGCGGAAAGGGTGTGGCCACCGCCATCGGGGCTGTGGGAGGCATTGCGCCGGCCGTCGGCCTGGGACTCATTGCCATCTGGCTGCTGACGGCAGCCCTTTGGCGCTATTCCTCAGGAGCAGCCCTGGCTGCATTCTGCTCCTTGCCGCTCCTGGGTGTATTGGCAGGACAGGGTGGGCCATTCCTGATATTTTCCCTGGTCGTGACAGGACTGATCGGAGTTCGCCACAGGGGAAATATTGCGCGGCTCTGGCATGGGACCGAGCCCAAGATCGGTCAATCAACTAGTTTACATAATACCTCTTATCAGACATAGAGTATTGGGGAGCTGGCCCATGGCTGCCGAGTTTTTCCGCCGTATACGCAAGGAATTCAAGCTGACCGCCCGCGGAATCCATGAAACCGTTCTGGCCATCTCGGAACGTGTAAACAGAAAGGTCCAGATCCTCAAATTGCACTGGCAGGCCGCCTCGCTCGACGACCAGATCGAGCGCCTCCATCAACAGCTCGGCGCCGAGCTGTGCGCTGCCCTTGCCTCGCCCGATGACCGGCAGACCCACGGAGCACCGGCAGCGGGCTCGACCGGACAGCATCTCGCCGAAATCGCATCGCGGGTGCGGTTGCTGAAAAAAGAACTCCTGCGGGTCGATCCCCTGGTCCGGCAAATCGAATCCGAGGCGCTGCGGGAAGACCTCCTGATCCTGGAGCGCGATCTGTTTCTCCGTTCGGCGACCATCGAACGGCTTTGGGTCGTTCAGGGGGCGTCCGCAAGCGGCTGCACGGCCGGCCAACTCGGCTTGCCGTCGTCCGTTCGAGTGGTGGCCGTCCTGCGCGGGCCCGCTCTTCTGGTCAGTTTCGATACCGTGCTGTTCAGGCCGGGTGACACCGTGATCCTCCTGGGCCTCCGGGACGAGTTAAAAACCGTCCTTCCACTTTTTCTTGAACGGAAGCGCGCGACGGCATGACCGGCCGGCAGCGACATACCAACCCCCTCCTTCGCGCCGTCCGCCTCTGGGTGCTGGGACTCATGCTCTGGCTCCCGCCCGGTCTGCACGTGGGCGAACCGGCCGTCGCATCGGCCGACACGGACGGGCTCCAACTCCTCGAAGAGCTGCAAGGCGTCATCACGGAACTGGCGGAGCGCGTGAAACCCTCCGTCGTCAGCGTGGGGGCACTTCGTCCCAAGGACACTCCTCGCGACCGGCCTCCCAATGGCCCCGGATCCGGCTCGGGCGTCATCATTGACCAGGATGGACACATTATTACGAACAATCACGTCGTGAGCGACGCCTCCGAGGTCGAAGTCCGGCTGTCGGATAAAACCAAGTTCATCGCCCAGGTCATCGGCAAGGATCCGGACACCGATCTGGCACTCCTCAAGATCACCACCGATCGGAAACTTCCCAGCGCGCATTTCGGCGACTCCTCCACCGTCAAGGTCGGCCAGTGGGCTCTCGCCGTCGGCAATCCCTTCGGCCTCGACCGGACCGTCACCCTGGGCGTCATCAGCGGGATCGGACGGGAAAACATGAACCTGTCCCGCTATGAGAACTACCTGCAAACGGACGCCTCCATCAATCCTGGAAATTCCGGCGGGCCGCTGTTCAACATGCACGGCGAGGTGATCGGCATCAACACCGCGATCATCAATTTCGCCCAGGGCATCGGCTTCGCCATCCCGTCCAACATGGCCAGGCAGGTCATGGAACAGCTCCTGTCGCGCGGGAAGGTCGTCCGGGGATGGCTGGGCGTGGGCATTCAGCCGGTGACGGCTGACCTCGCGGCCAAGTTTGGCGTCAACGAAGGTGAAGGCGTGCTGGTGAACGAAATTTTCGAGGGAGACCCGGCGGCCCGTGCCGGCATCAAGCCGGGCGACATTATCACCAAAGTGGATGGCAAGGCGGTGGAGACGCCCAGCATGCTCTCCCGGCTCATCGCCACCCTGCCGCCGGGAGCCACGGCCAGGATCGAGGTGGTCCGGGATGGTCATCGCCAGATCCTGCCTGTCCCGCTCAGCGAACGCCAGGAGACGCCCGTTGTCGCCGCCCTTCCCCCGCCGTCACGGTCTGAAGTCAAACTCGGACTCGACGTTCAGGAATTGACCACCGAACTGGCCGGAAAGTTCAAGCTCAAGGAATCCGCCGGCGTGCTCATCGCCAAGGTTGACCGGGGCAGCGTCGGGGAAGCGGAAGGCCTGCGCGAAGGAGATCTCATCAAGGAGGTCAACCGCGTGGAAGTGACCTCCGTCAACGCCTTTACGACCGCCGTCTTGAAAGCCAGGCGCGGCGATACGATTCTGCTGCGCGTGCTTCGCGAAACCCGCGCCTTTTACGTCGTCCTCAAACCCCACGACAAGTAACGCACGCACAACTTCACGGGCCCGTCAGAGCGCGACAGCGTGCCCGGCCGCCCTGTGCTCTTCGATCACCCGTGCGGCAAGCTCCTTCGGCACCTCTTCGTACGCGCTGAACTCCATCCCATAGGTCGCCCGGCCGCCGCTGATCGAGTTCAGCATCGGCGCATAAGTCAGCATGTCCGCCAGCGGGACGGCCGCATGAATCATTTCGGCATGACCCTTGGCCGTCACCCCGATGATCCGGCCTCTCCTGGCGTTCAGGTCGCCGATCACCGCCCCCACCACGTCGTCCGGCGTGACGACTTCCACGCTCATGATCGGCTCGAGCAGCGCCGGCAGCGCCTGCTCCATTGCTTTCTTGAATCCCATGGACGCGGCAATCTTGAATGCCATTTCCGACGAGTCCACGACGTGATAGGACCCGTCATAGACCGTCACGCGCACGTCCACGACCGGAAACCGCGCCAGGCCGCCCTCGTGCATCGCCTCGAGGACGCCTTTCTCGACGGCCGGAATAAAGTTTCTGGGGATCGCGCCGCCGACGACTTTGCTGACAAACTCAAACCCGCCGCCCCGCGGCAACGGATCGACCTGCAGCCAGCAGTCGCCATACTGCCCATGCCCCCCGGTCTGCTTCTTATATTTGCCCTGGGCCTGCGCCATCCGTCTGATCGTTTCCTTGTACGGAATTTTCGGAACATGAACGTCCACATCCACGCCATACTTCCGCCGCAACTTTTCAAACGTCACGTCGACATGCAACTGCCCCATGCCGCCAAGAACCATCTCCTTGGTCTCCGGGTTCCGGGTGAACTCCAGCGTGGGATCTTCCTCCACCAGCTTGTGCAGTCCCACGCTCACTTTTTCAATATCGGCCTTGGCCTTGGGCTCCAGAGCGAACGAGAACACCGGTTTGCGCAGCGGCACACGGGCAAACAGAATGGGGTGCTTCTCATCGCATACCGTATCCCCCGTCAGCGTGTCCTTGAGCTTGGCGACGGCGGCGATATCACCGGCACTGATCTGCTGAACCGGCGCATACTTTTTCCCCAGGATCGTGAAGAGATGCCCGCCTTTTTCTTTCGCGCGCCGGCTTGCGTTGAAAAACGGCGTGTCGGCATGCAGCGTGCCAGACATGACCCGCAGATAGCTCAGATGCCCCGCGAACGGATCGATCAGCGTTTTGAAGACATAAGCGGAAAACGGCTCGGTGGCAGCCGGAGTGCGCCGGACCTCCTCGCCGGTGTGAGGATCGGTCCCTTTGACCGGACGAAACCGGGCCGCCTCCACCGGGGACGGCAAATACGCCGCCAGCGCATCCAGGAGCGGCGCTGTCCCGATATTGCGGACCGCGGAGCCGCACAAGACCGGCACGAACTTTCTTGCACAGGTCCCCGCTTTGATGCCCTGCAGCATCTCCGCCTCCGCCAGATCACCCTGCGCCAGATACTTCTCCACCAATTGGTCGTCCGTTTCCGCTGCGCTTTCCACGAGCTTCTTCCTCGCCTCCCCTGCCGCACCGGCGCCATCGGCCGGAACTTCGCCTCGCAGAACCTTCGAGGATCCCGCAACAGGCCGGTAGGCCGCGCCCTCGGCGACAAGCACGACCCCCTCTAACCGCCCGTCCAGGCCGATCGGAATGGTCACCGGCACGGTGCGGATCTCCAGCGCGTCTTCGCACGCCTTCAGCACCGTCTCCAGCACGGTCCGTTCCTTGTCCAATTCGTTCACGAAAAGAATGCAGGGCAATCCAAGGTCCGCAATCGTCCCCCAGAGTTTTTCCAGCTCCGTCCGCATGCCCGACGCCGCGCCCAGCACGATGAGCACCCCATCGACCGCGTGGAGGGCAAGTTCCGCTTCGCCCAAAAAGCTCATCGCGCCGGGCGTGTCCAGCAGGTTGAACGTGACGCCCTTCCAGGGAAAATGCGCCGCAGCCGTGCTGACGGAAACCTTCCGGTGAATTTCCTCCGGCTCAAAGTCGGACACCGTGCTCCCGTTTCCGACCGCTCCCATGGCCGGGATCGCGCCTGCCGTATAAAGCAGCGCTTCGACCAGTGACGTCTTTCCGGCTCCGGCAGAAGACACAACCGCAATATTCCTGATCGTGTCAGCATGCGCATCTGTCACCATGACAACCTCCCCCGGTACGAGGCCGCAGACAGCCAGGTCAGCCGGCTTCTCCCGGTCAATCCTGCCGAATCACACGAGGCGCTTGCATGGCCTCGATCATTTCGGTCCAGAGCGTCTCCGGCATCTTGTCAAAAATACTCGATGGGTCGGCTGGAATCACCGCCCAGGACCCCATGGCCATCTCGAATTCCAATTGACCGGGCGCCCACCCGGCATACCCGGCGTAGGCGCGAAACGTTTCCGTTGGATGCGGCTTCGTGATGATTTGCTCGAGGATCTCCCGATCCAGCCCCAGATACACACGCTCCAGAACTTTTCTCAGTTGATCCGGGGCTTCAACGATACGAAACAGCATCAGAATGCCATCCGGTTGAACGGGCCCTCCGGCAAACAGGACATACGACGTCCCCTTCAATACGGAAACTCCCGGCAGCGCTTCCGACAACGGCACTGCCGTCGGCCGGTTGATGATCACCCCCAGTGTTCCCTCCGCTCCGTGTTCACAGACCAGCACGACGGCCTGTTTGAAATTCGGATCCAGCAGGCTCGGATGCGCGACCAGCAGGACGCCCTTCGCGATGGCAGGCGTGGAGGGACGCTCCGCGACATCGCCGGCAAGAACAAGCCCGGGCAATGTCACGAGAGAACACCACACGATCGCGGACAAAGTAAGCAGAGAACCGGGAAGGCACCGGCGCAGGGAGGAAAAGGGACTCGGCCGCACTACGGTAGTCATTCTGCACTCACCGCAGTCGAATGCACGCCGCAGTCGTCGGAGACCGGGCGGTTGTTGAGCGGCTTGCTTATACCAAAATGCGCGTGATCAAACAATTCATTTCGTGGCCCGTCGGCCGGCTGCCCGTGCGGACGGGTCCGCACGCAGCCACCCCTGATCGGCAAAACTCGTGTAGCGTCCGTCGCCGATAATCAGATGGTCCAGCACCTGGATGCCCAACAGCTCGCCGGCTGCGACGAGCCGGGCGGTCAGTGCCCGATCCTCTTCGCTGGGGCCGGGATCGCCGCTTGGATGATTATGCACGAAAATGACGGCCGCCGCCGACTCCCGAACGGCCGGATTGAACACCTCGCGGGGATGGACGATGCTCAGCGTCAGGCTGCCCTCCGACACGGTCGCATCCTTGATGATGCCGTGCTTGGCGTCCAGCAGCACGATCTTGAACACCTCGTGCCGGAGGTCCCGCAGCAGCGGATAGTAATGACGAAACAGATCGGCGCTGGAGGCAATCGTTGTTCCGGTCGACAGGGGTTCGGCCAATACGCGCTTGCCCAACTCGATCGCCGCTTTTAGCTGCGCCGCCTTCGCAGGCCCGATCCCTGAAATCTGGCAAAGCTCCTCCACGCCGCGATTCGACATGCCTCGCAGCCCGTCCAATTTCCGCAAGAGATCCATGGCGACCTCGACGGCCGACGAGTCCCGGCGCCCCACCCGAAGCAGGATCGCCAGCAACTGGGCATCTGACAGTGAGTGAGCCCCCTCCAGAAGAAGTCGCTCTCGTGGCCGTTCACTCGAAGGCCATTGCTTGATGCCGCTCATTTTCTGCCTGTGCCTACCCTGCTTCATTGTACAATTTGTGTCTTGAATCACGCAAAATAGTGACTTTTTTTCAACACTTTGATCATATGTTATTCACAGCATTTTCACATATATTATACATAACTTATTGATTCTATTAGATTGTGCACTTTTGGGCTTATGAATTGCTTAGCTACACACCCATGCTCAGGTAAATTAGTAGTGTTAAACCAGAGGTGCGGAGGCTCAATATGGATTGTCCGAAATGCAAAGGCTTGATGATGTTGGAGAGGTTTTCGGACTTCTTCCTCATTTTCTATGCCTGGAAATGCATTAACTGCGGCTCGATCGTCGACCGAACGATTACCGCCAACAAACGGAAAAGTCTGGCCGAACTTGACCAGCAACCGGTTCCCACCCGCTCGCTTGGTTGAGCGTCTGTCCTTACCCGCCAGGACCGCTCCCGCATAAGAAGTTCAGGATCCTAACCATAGGGGCAGACGCATTATAAGCTCTGCCCCTGAAGCCGTCAAAGCCAAATGCGAGCCGTGTGCGCATCCTGCTCCCCGCGCATCCCTGACGATTCGCAGAGCGTGCTCCCTCCTGCCTTGACCCTTTAAAAAACGGTGTGTTACAGTCAGCCGTCTCGATCTCCACCCGACAATGCGAGTTATTGCAGGCACACAAAAAGGACGCCGGCTTCACGGGCCTCAAGGCCCCGGATTGCGGCCGACGGCTGACCGCGTCAAGGAAGCGCTGTTTTCAATTCTGGGAAACCGGATCGTCGGCGCGCGATTTCTCGATCTCTACGCCGGAACCGGCTCGATCGGCATCGAGGCGCTCAGCCGTGGCGCCCGGCGGGTCACTTTTGTTGAATCCAACCCAGCCGCATTGCGCGTGCTCCGGACCAACGTCGCCCAATGCAAGCTCGACGCTTCCGCCGAAATCCAGACCTGCCCGGCAGGCGCGTTTCTCCGGCGCTTGGCAAAGACAGCAGATCAGTACGACATTATCTTTGCCGATCCGCCCTATCAGCCGGAGCATCTTGCCGAACTGTGGCCGACGCTGGCCGAGACGGCGGTCGTTGCCCCTGATGCGCTGATCGTTCTTGAGCACTCCAGTAAATCGGCCGTGCCGCCCGCGCACGGACGGCTGAACCTGCTGCGGCAGTACCGGTACGGAGACACGACGCTCTCGGTGTTCGAGGCGGCAGCCCAGGACGCCCTCGCACCATGAAGATCGGTGTGTACCCCGGCACGTTCGACCCGGTCACGCACGGACACACCGACATCATCGTCCGGAGTCTCCGCGTCTTCGATAAAGTCATCGTCGCGGTCGCACCCAATCCGACGAAGCGCCCGCTCTTCGATCTGGCCGAGCGTGTGGATATGGTCAAGCTGGTCACCAAGGGCCTGCCGCACGTCGAGGTGGTGACATTCAAAGGACTCCTGGTGGAATACGTGCAAAAACGAAAAGCCCATGCCGTCATCCGCGGACTCCGTGCCATCTCCGACTTCGAGTATGAATTTCAGATGGCCCTGGTGAACCGGAAGCTCAATAAGTCCGTCGAAACCGTCTTCCTCATGCCGAGCGAGGAATACTCGTATCTGACATCCACCCTGATCAAGGAAGTCGCGCGCTTCGGCGGCCGCCTGACGGACTTCCTGCATCCAACTGTCGCGCAGCGATTGCTGCGGCGCATCGGGACACGCGCCTCATGAAACTGGCGGCCCGTGCAGGACGGATTGTCCCCTCGCCGACGCTCAGCATTGCGGCCACGGCCAAGGCCATGGCCGCCCAGGGGATCGACGTCGTCGATTTTGCTGCCGGCGAACCGGACTTCGACACCCCGGATCCGGTCAAAGCGGCGGCCGAGTCAGCCATCCGGGCGGGATTCACCAAGTACACGGCCAGCTCCGGCATCGATGAACTCAAGCAGGCCATCGCCAGGAAACTCGAAGCGGACCAGGGCCTCCGGTACGAAAAATCACAGATCCTCGTCTCGTGCGGAGCCAAGCACACGCTCTATAATATTGCGGAAGCCCTGTTCGAAGCCGGCGACGAGGTGTTGATACCGGCACCGTTCTGGGTGTCCTATCAGGACCAGGTGCTGCTGAACGACGCCACGCCCGTGCTCGTCCAGACACGCGAGGCGGACGGCTATGCGCTCACGGCGGAGATGCTGAAGGCGCGCATCACGCCACGCACCAAGGCCATCATCGTCAACAGCCCGTGCAACCCGACCGGCGCAACCTACGACCGGGCCTCCCTGGAAGGCATCGCCCGGATCGCCCTCGAGCATGATCTGGCCATCATTTCGGATGAGATCTACGAAAAGATCATCTACGACGGTGTGCGCCATATCAGCATCGCCTCGCTCGGTCCGGAAGTGGCGGCGCGAACGGTGATCGTGAACGGCGTCTCCAAAGCCTATGCCATGACGGGCTGGCGCATCGGCTACGCGGCGGGGCCCAAGGACGTGATCACGGCAATGGCCAATATTCAAAGCCAGAGCACCTCCAACCCCGCGTCGATTTCCCAGAAGGCCGCCGTTGCGGCATTGAACGGAGGAGACGCCTTTCCGACTCAGATGGTGCAGGAGTTCGATCGAAGACGGCGCGTCATCGTGGAGCGCCTGAACAAGATTCCCGGTGTGAGCTGCCGAATGCCGACGGGGGCCTTTTACGCATTTCCCAACATCTCCGGGCTCTTCGGCCGCAAGCACGCGGCCGGCGCGATTGCCTCCGCATCCGACCTGGCGGCCTACCTGCTGCAGGAAGCCAAAGTGACAGTGGTGCCGGG
>MHEU01000064.1:23328-28038 GCA_001805245.1 Nitrospirae bacterium RIFCSPLOWO2_02_FULL_62_14
CATATCCGCCTCTCCTACGCGACCAGTCTGGAGACCATCACCCGCGGACTGGACCGCATCGATGAGGCGATCAGGAAACTGACCGCATAGTTCTCAGCCGGCCCGGCCTTGGCCAACGCCGGGGAGCGCTTAGATACGCCGTCGCCGTCGATTGATTGAAGAAACGTTGCGAGGTGGGTTGTGCCGATTTACGAATATGTGTGCGGAAGCTGCCGGCACCGGTTTGAGGTGAAACAAAGCATGTCGGATCCCCCGGTGACCAGTTGCACGCAATGCGGCCAGACCGTCACCAAGGTCATCTCCGCCCCGGCCATCATGTTCAAGGGAACCGGGTGGTACGTCACCGACTATTCCGACAAGCTCAAGCCGGACACCGAGTCCAAGGCGGACGAAGCGGGCGTCTCCGCTCAAAAGAAAGACGACGCATCCATTTCCGGCGAGAAGGCCGCAACCGGTGCAGCGAAACCGGCAACCTCCGATTCGTCCGGCGGTACGGGCACTCCGCCGGCCGCTGCCGGCTCCAACACACCGCCCGCAGCCCCGGCAACCCCGTCTACTTCTTCGTCGAAATAGCCTTCCGAAAACCGCGCGCTTACCGTTTCTTGGCTGCCGCCGCTTTCTTCTTTGCCGCAGCCGCTTTTGCCGCCGGCTTGGCCGACAGCTTCGCGACCTTCTCGCGCTCGGACGCCAGACTCTGCTCCAGGCTCGCCACCTGATCGGCTCTGGTCCTGAGCAGTCTGGACAATTCCTCCACTTTATTCACGAGCGCGGCCTTCTCGCCCGTCAAGGTAGCCACCTGGGCATCGACCTTGGTCTTCTCAGCCGCCGCCGTCTGGACGTCGGCTTTCAACTGCTCGATCTGCGCCTGGAGAGCCGGGGGCCAGTAATCGCACCCGCTCACACCCAGCGCCATCGCCACGACGAGTACCGCCCACCCTGCCATTCGTCCGACTTGCATGTTGATCATCGATCACCCTCCTTCTGGCTCTGCGCCATGATTTTCTGACTCGCCTGACCTGACAGCCGTCCGTTTACGCCACCGCAATCCCTTCCTTCTCGAGGGCGGCCGCGAGCGCAGCCCTTCCGATAGGACCTTCCCTCAGGACACGCACCGGCTCCCCCACCTCGACCACTGTCGACGGAAGCATGACCGGCGCGGGGCCTCCATCGACAATCAGATCCACGTCATTCCCGAGCTTTTCCTGAACCTCGCACGCCGTCCGCGCCGGAGGCTCGTCGGACCGGTTGGCACTGGTCCCCGTCAACGGACCGGTGGCGTGGAGCAACGCGGCAAGCAGCGGCTGCGCCGGCAACCGTACCCCGATGGTCCCCGTCCCTGCCGTCAGCGCGATGGGGAGGCGCGGCGACGCCGGAAACACGATCGTCAGCGGTCCGGGCCAGAACCGATCCATCAACACCGTGGCGGCACGTGGAACACGAGCCGCCAGCATCGCAAGCTGCGAACGGTCCGAGATCAGCACCAGGATCGGTTTGCGTTCACGCTGACCCTTGATGGCGCACACGCGGCGGACTGCCGCGTCATCGAACGCGCAGGCGACCAGCGCATACAGGCTGTCGGTCGGCATGGCGATGACGCCGCCGCCCTGCACGATGTGCGCGGCCTCGCTCACAATCGCCGCGCCGGTGTCTTCACGGAAGACCCGCACCAGCGCCATCTCAGCCGACCGGGCCGTCATCGTCGCCCCGTTCCAGCACGAAGGGCCCGTTGAGCAATATCGGATCGATAGTGGCACCCGGGGAACGAAATGGTCCGCACTGTTCCATACGCCCGCTGCAACGCGTCCGTGAAGTTCGGACCGACTCCGGTCACGCCCAACACGCGCCCGCCGGCCGTGACGACATCGCGCCCCTGCCGTTTCGTGCCCGCATGATACACCAGAACGTCGCCCGACAAAACTTTTTCGGGAAGCCCGGCAATCGGCACGCCTGTCTCATAGGACCCCGGATAACCGCCGGACGTCATCACCACGCACACGGCGGACCGATCGTGCCATTCCACGCTCAACTGGTCGAGGCGGTGCTCGACCACCGCCTCGACCACATCGACGAGGTCGGTTTTGAGCAGCGGCAGAATGACCTCGGTCTCGGGGTCGCCGAACCGGGCGTTAAACTCCAGCACATAGGGTTTTCCTTTGACGACCATCAGCCCGGCATACAGCACGCCGGCAAACGGGCTGCCGGATTTTGACATGGCGGCGACCACGGGCTGCAGCACCTGATCGAGCACAGCGGCGCGCAAGGCCGGCGATCCGAGCGGCGCCGGCGCGTAGGCGCCCATCCCGCCGGTGTTCGGTCCCGTATCCCCGTCCCCGACGCGCTTGTGATCCTGTGCCGGCAGCATGGGCACGACGGTTTTGCCGTCCGTGAAGGCCATGATCGTCAATTCTTCTCCGTCCAGAAACTCCTCGATGACGACACGGCTGCCGGACTGGCCGAACGTCTTCTTGTCCAGCATGTCAATGAGCGCCTGCCGGGCCTGCTCCAGCGTCGTCGCCACGACGACCCCCTTGCCCTGCGCCAATCCGTCGGCCTTCACGACGATCGGCGCATGCTGGCGGTCGAGATACTCCAACGCCGGCTTCAAATCGGTAAAGCTTTGCGAAACGGCGGTGGGAATGTGATACCGGGCCATCAACTCCTTGGAGAAGGTTTTGCTCGACTCGAGTTGAGCCGCGGCGCGCGTCGGCCCGAAGATTTTCAGTCTGGCCCTGCGGAACTCATCGACAATGCCGGCCGCCAGCGGCGCTTCCGGCCCGACCACGGTCAGGTCGATGTCCTCGGACTGCGCGAAGGACTTGAGCCCGGCGATATCATTCGCCTGAATGGCGACACAGGCTGCCAGCTGCTCGATGCCGGCATTGCCCGGTGCGCAATAGAGTTTCGTCACGCGCGGGCTTTGCGCAAGCTTCCACACCAACGCGTGCTCACGCCCGCCGCTCCCGATGACGAGAATTTTCATTGCGGAACCGCCACTGATGGAATGACCGGGTGGGATGATAAGGAGAATATGATCCGCAGGATGCTCAAACAGGTCAACCAACAAGGCCGCAGGGAGCGCGGCGGCTGAGGCGTACGTTTTTCGGTACGTTGCAAGGAGACGTGCGACCAAGAACGAAGTTGGGGGCCTGTTTCAGCATCCGTCAGTGCCTGAAGTGTCTCATGCCGGTCAGAATCATCGCCATGCCATGCTCGTCGGCGGCCTTGATGATCTCCTGGTCGCGGATGGATCCGCCCGGCTGAATGACCGCCGTGATTCCGACTTGCGCCGCCGCATCCAGCCCATCCCGGAACGGGAAGAACGCATCCGACGCCATCACACAGCCCTTGACCGGCAACACCGCCTTCATCCCGGCCAGCTTCACCGAATCCACCCGGCTCATCTGTCCCGCGCCGATGCCGACCGTCTGGCCGGTCCTGGCGTAAATGATCGCGTTCGACTTCACGTGCTTGCAGACTTTCCACGCAAACGCGCAGGCGGCATATTCCTCCGCCGTCGGCTTCCGCTGCGTCGGCACCTGCAGCGACTTGAGATCACCCAGCGCGCCGAGATCGCGGTCCTGCACGATCAATCCGCCGACCAGCTTCTTCAGATCGATCCCTTCGGGCTTCACCTTGGTCAGCGGCCCGATGTCCAGCAGGCGCAGATCCTTTTTCCGCTTCAGTTCGGCCAGCGCATCCTCCGCATACCCGGGCGCAATGACCACTTCGACGAACGTGGAGGTGATTTCCTTGGCCGCAGCCAGATCCACCGGTTTGTTGAAGGCGATGACTCCGCCGAAGGCCGAGACCGGATCGGTGTCCCGCGCCTTCGCGTAGGCCTCGACCGGCGTGGCGCCAAGGGCGACACCGCACGGGTTGTTGTGCTTGATGATGACCACGGCGGTCTCGTCATATTCCTTGACCAGTTCGAGCGCCGAATTCGCATCCAGGAAGTTGTTATAGGACATCGCCTTTCCGTGCAGCGTCCTGGCGCGCGAGACCGACGGTTCCCTGACAGTGAGTTCCCGGTAGAACGCGCCCTGCTGGTGCGGGTTTTCCCCGTAGCGGAGCGTCTCCGCGCGCTCGAACTGCAGGGACAGGATGGCGGGAAACTTCCCGTCGCCCCCCTGCACCTGCCTTTCCAGATAGCCGGCGATCAGGCTGTCGTACCGGGCCGTGTGCTGAAAGACTTTCATGGCCAGCTCGCGGCGCAGCGCATGATCCACTGTGCCGGCCTTCAAGGCCTCCAGCACCCGCGCATAGTCGGACGGATCCACGACCACCACGACATCTTCGTGGTTCTTCGCGGCGGACCGCAGCATGGACGGGCCGCCGATATCGATGTTCTCGATGACTTCTTCAAACGGGCAGTCCGGTTTTGAAATCGTAGCTTCGAAGGGATAGAGATTCACCACCACCACGTCGATGGGACCGATCCCATGCTGCTGCATCTGCGAGACATGCGCAGGCACCGAGCGGCGACCCAGCAGGCCGCCGTGGATTTTGGGATGCAGCGTCTTGACCCGGCCGTCGAGAATTTCCGGTGAACCCGTGTAGGCCGCCACATCGGTCACCGCCACGCCCGCATCGCGCAACGCCTTGGCCGTGCCGCCGGTCGACAGGATTTCAGCCCCCAGGGCCGCCAGCCCCTTGGCCATTTCCACCACGCCGGTTTTATCGGAAACGCTGACCAGTGCGCGCTTGATGCCA
>MHEU01000065.1:0-7548 GCA_001805245.1 Nitrospirae bacterium RIFCSPLOWO2_02_FULL_62_14
AACTGTTGCTCATTCTCAATGCGATGCTCAAACAGCGGACCCCGTGGCGCACGGAACCGGTGCCGTGTGCTTGACAGCTCAAGACAGTTGCTGTCCCGGTTCGGACGGGGACAGACACCACGCGCAGACGCGGGGAAGGGTGTCAGTCCCTAGGCTCCACGCGCCCGTCTCGCGACCCGACTGCGTGATTTCGCGACGAACCCTCATAAATAATGCGGGCTAGACCTCTCCGAAACCGGCCTGTTCAAGCCTCGTTTCGAGGATTTGTGAGGGGTCGAAGGAGTCGATCTGGATGCCGGCTGTCCTGGCTTGCGCCACGGCCTGACGGGGCACCAGCCCGATCAACTCGCTGCCGGCCACCTGCACCCCACGACGCCCGGCCTCCCTGCGCACCGCCTCGAAGGCGACATGGACCGGCGTTTCGTCAATGTTCACAAGGTTCATGGCCACCTGCACATGCTTCCGGCTGGCCAACAGCACCCCGATGGCTTTCACATGCGCGAGCCCCCCGCTCGATTGCCGCACGGCTTTTGCGATGGCCTTTGCGATGCCCAGGTCATTGGTGCCGAGGTTGACGTTGAACGCCACCAATATCCGCCTCGCACCGATGACCGTGGCTCCGGCGGTCGGATGCAACCGAGGGGGTCCGAAATCCGGCGTCCACTCAGGATTGGTTTCCATGCGATGCGCCAGACCGGCCGGTCCGCCCAGCCGGATCGTCTCCAGCCTGGCGTGATCCGGTCGTGTCGCCGCCTGCTCGTAGAGAAACACCGGAATCTTCAGTTCACCGCCGATCCGGCGGCCGACGGCGCCCGCCAGCTCGACACAATCGCGCATCGCCACGCCGCGGATCGGCACGAACGGGATGACGTCGGTCGCGCCGACGCGCGGGTGCACGCCCTGATGGCGCCGCAGATCGATGAGCGCCGTTGCGGTCTTCGCCGCCTGAAAGGCCGCCTCCGCCACCGGCTCCGGCGCACCCGCGAAGGTCAGCACCGCCCGGTCATGATCCGGGTCCATCGTGTGGTCCAGCAGCGCCACGCCGGGCACGGCGCGCACGGCCTCGATGAGCGCGCGCACGGTCGCGGCATCGCGTCCTTCGCTGAAATTCGGCACGCACTCGACGATGTGATTGGACATGGGGGACATCCTGCCAGGATTATATGAGCAGGATGGTGAATCGTGAAGCGTATTTCGTGAAGCGTTCTCGGAGAGCAGGTTTCTTTAGCGAGATACGAACGACGAGATACGAGCGACGTTAGAAAAACCGCGTCGTTTCCACGCCGGTGGTGAAAGAGCGAATCGCGCGGCTACCGCACGGATGTGGCCAGCGCGCAGGTCGGGCATCCTTCGATTGTGCAGCGCCACCCCGATCCGTGAAGAGCGGACGAGCGGGACGGATTATCCGACGGGCGGTAGCGGTGCAGCCAGGTCTGTTCAATCTCTGCCGCTTCCCGGTCGGAGCGCGCTTCGACGAACCAGAAGTAGCGATAGTCGGATTGCCGCGCGAAGCGGCCCAGCGTACCGACCAGATCGTCCGCGCTCGCGCCGACATAATCGGCCGACCGCCCGTTTCTGGACAGGATGAACGCGCCGGTCGAGCTCGAATTGACGAACATGTGATGATATTTGAGGAGAAACGGTCCCAGCATCACGCCCCCCTTGGTGAGCTGTCCCGGTGCGCGCACGTCCCAGCGGCAAACTACGAAGGATTCGAGGACGCGGGAGCCATCCGGATCACGTCGATCTTCGACAGCGTCGCCAGCAGCAGGACGGGATTGGGGATCATCATCTCCGCCGGCACGTAGAGGACCGCCCGGCGCGCCTGCACGCGGGCCATCGTGCGCTGCACCGCCTTGACGTCCACCAGCGACAGGACCGCCTGCTCGCGCCCGCACACGACGATCCGTTCCAGCGAGGAGGCGATCAGCACGCCCTCCGGCTCTCCGTTCTGCTGATCGATGATCGGCAGCAGCGTCGACTCGCCGGCCTTGGCCACGGCCTGGTAGGCGACGTTCGACACGTACTCGTTCAGGACGAGACCGCGAGAGCTCATGGGCGTACCTCCTTGTGGCGGCCGTGCGGACGGCGAATGTGCAACCAGCGACGATGACAGCGTGCGGGAAGACCGGCGAAGAAACAGGCGGCGCCGCGAAGCGGCTCGAGCGGAGCGTTTGAACCTGACCGTTCCAGGCATGGCACCTCTAGGCGTGGTGCGTCTGATGGAGCCCGGCCTCAGTCTTTTCAGGATCTTGGGATGATGTCTATAGCAAGGACTCCTTGAGGTGTCAAGAAAAAACGCAAGATACGGCGTAGCAGAATGTCTTGATACCTATATCTAGTGGTAACTGTGAAGAGACAGTGATCAACGCTCAAGCCCGAATCGGAAGGCCAACCTGGCGCAGATGACCTCGCGCTTACTTGGATTTCTTGACGAAGGCTTTGTAGATGCGTGAATCGTCTTTGGTTTCTTCTTCGAGGCCGACCATTTCATGGCCGGTGGTCTGGCACCAGGCAGGCATGTCTTTCTTGATCCCTTCGTCGTCGGACACCACTTCCAGCACCTGTCCCAGCGTCAATTCCTTGATCTTCTTGGAGGTCATGATGATCGGCATGGGGCAGAAGTAGCCGAGGGTATCGAGTTGGACGTCTGATTTCAGCATGGGTTTGTCTGGTTCGTTTCGTTTGTTTGGTTTGTCTGGTTTTTCTGGTTCGTTTGCCCGATTCTGATCAACACAACAAACCAGACAAACGAGAACAACTAGATGAACAAGTTCACGCTGCCCTGGCGGGCCTCGGCCAGATAGGTGCTGACGCCGGCCAGCTGGTCCACGCCTTCGATCAGCGTGTCTTTCGTCACGCCCATCATGCCCATCGTGGTCGTGCAGGCGATGAACTTCACGCCCAGGTCCTGCGCCGTCTCGCGCAACTCCGCAATCCCGGGCATGCGGTTCTGGCGCATGACCTGCTTCATCATGCAGGTGCCCAATCCCAGGAAATGAAACCGGGAAAGCGGCAGGCGTCCGGCACCGCCCTTGTTCAGAAATCCGAACATCCGGCGCAACAGGTCTTTCGCCCCGCTGGTGGCCCCCTCACGGCGGATGACGTTCAGCCCCCAGAAGGTGAAGAACATCGTGACCTGCATGCCCATCGCAGCCGCGCCGGTGGCGATGATGAAGGCCGCCATCACGCGGTCGAAATCCCCGCTCAGGACCACGATGGTCACCCGGTCGGGCTTGCTTTCCTGAAGCTCCGCCAGCATCGTGGCCGGTTCAAGTTTTGTGGGACCCATGCGATCACCTCACACCGCCGATCGCGCTCCAGATGCGGGGAATGAAGGTCACTATAGTATGCGTTTCTTCGGACTGTCAATCCTTCGACCCTGCTCAGGATTGACGCTGAGCGGCATCGAGTCAAGCCCTGACCCACCGAAGGAGCCTGCCCTGAGCTTGTCGAAGGGTCGAAGCGTCAAGGCAGCGTCCGCGCGGTGTGCGTCCGTTCCGCCCTTGCGGAAACCACGTGTTTTTCGTATGCTCGCCGCGCGTCCTGGTGAGGAATCCGATGTCGCATCGCAACCGATTGGCCGGTCGGATTGTCATCCTCGCGATGGCGCTGCTCGCCGGTCCCGTCTCGTCGTCCGCCGCCCGGGCGGAGTCCTTAAAAGTTGTGAGCGTGCCGGCCCTTGCCGTCAGTGTGATCGGCGGGCAGCAGGTCGGCAACGTCCATTACGTCGTGCTGCAAATCGAACGCGACCCGCAAGGGCGCGGCCCCACGATCCTCTTCAGCGAATCCACGGCCGGGTCGGCCGTGGACGACGTCTGGAAGGACGGCGCCCGGACGGCGCTTATCGCGGCGGCGAAGGTGATGGGAGAGGACGAGCGGAACTGGCGGCTCACGATCAAAAATCGCTCCCGCTACAGCCTGGCCGGGGGCTCCAGCGCCAGCAGCGCGATCGCCGTCGGCATCATCGCCGCCTGGCGCGGCGACGCCATCCACTCCGGCGTGGTGCTCACCGGCGTGATCGCCCCGGACGGCCGCATCGAAGAGGTCGGCGACCTTCCCGCCAAGCTCCAGGGCGCGGCCGCAGCCAACATGCGGTCCATGCTGGTGCCGAAAGGCGAGGCGAAGACGCCTGAGTGGGATCTTTTCGAGCTGGGCCAGCAGCGCAATATCAACGTGGTCGAGGTGGGCACGCTGCAGGAGGCCTACGAGATGATGACCGGAATCAGGCCGTAGAGGAACGCGGCCATGGTCTGAAAGTCCGAAAGTCTGTCATGTCATAAAGTCCGGATGACGAAGACTTTCGACTCTAGGACTTGATGACTTTCGGACTTGATGGACTTTACGACTTTGGACTCTCTCTCACGGCATCGTCTCGTCAGTCAGCAGCCCCATCGCCCGCCGGATCTGATCGCGGCTGCCCAGCAGCGAGACCACGTCGCCCTCCTCCAGCCGGACCTTTTCCTTCGGGTTGGACTCGGTCACGCCCCGGCGGGTCAGCGCGATCACCGACGCGCCGGTCCTGGGACGGATCGACAGCTGGCCGATGGTCTTGCCGAGCGCCGGCGAAACGGCCTCGATGCGGCAGGTGTCCAGCTCCACATCCGTGAGCGTGCCGCGGCGCAGGTGGTGCGCGAGATCCGGAAGCTCCCCGCGCCGGAGCAGCGCATACCCTTCCTTGCGGACCTGTTCCGCCTTCTGGACGATGACCGACTGCGGCATCTTGTACGTCTGCAGGACCAGGGCGAAGATTTCGATCGAGGTCTCGAATTCCTCGGGCACGACCTCGTCGGCGCCCAGCTGGTGCAGGTCGTCCATCTCCCGCAAATAGCGCGTGCGCACGATGATGTGCAGGTCGGGATTGATGCCCCGCGCGATCTGCACGGCGCGCCGCGCCGCGAAGGGGTCGGAGATGGCGACCACCAGGACGCGGGCATCGTCGATCCGGACGTGGCGGAGCACGTTGGGGTTGGTCGCGTCGCCGTAAAAAATCTTCACGCCGTTCTGCGCCTCGCGCCGGACGGTGTCGCCGTCCAGATCCAGCGCCAGGTAGGGGATTTCCGTTTCTTCGAGCACGCGAACCAGGTTGCGCCCGCTGAGTCCATACCCCATCACGATCACGTGGTCCTTGATTTTCAGATGGCGCGACTCCTGCTGCATCTGCACGGCCGCCTTGTCGGGGTACCAGCGGCGCAGACGCTGGACGGCCTCGGCCCGCTTCGCCAGATGGGGCGCCCCCTGCATCAGCAGCGGCGTGATCACCATGGTGAGCACCGAGACCGCCAGAAAAACCTGGTACGATTCCCCGACCAGCAAGCCGGTTTGCTCGCCCTGCTGCGCCAGCACGAAGCTGAATTCCCCGACCTGGGCCAGCGAGATCCCGGCCAGAATCCCCGTCCGCAACGGGTAACCCGAAACCATCACCGGAATCGCCCCCGTCACGAATTTGCCGATGAGCACCGCCCCGACCAGGGCGACCACCAGCACCGGGTGGGACACGAGTACCCGTGCATCCATCAGCATCCCGATCGAAACGAAAAAGAGGCTGTTGAAGCTGTCCCGGAACGGCAGCACCTCCGCCATGGCCTGGTGGCTGTACTCGGACTCGGAAATCACCAGCCCGGCGAGGAAGGCGCCCAGCGCCAGCGACAGGCCGCTCAGCGACGTGAGCCAGGCGATGCCCAGGCACAGCACGATGATCGTCAGCAGAAACAGCTCGCGGCTCCGGCTGCGCACGATCTGCTCGAGGAGATGGGGGACCACGTACCAGGCGGCGGCCAGCAGCGCGCCGACCAGCACGACCGACTTGCCGAGCGCCAGCAGCACCTCGGGATTCACGCTGTCGGCGGGATTGGCGAGCAACGGCAGCAGGAGCATCATCGGCACGACCGCGAGGTCCTGAAAAATCAGGATGCCGACCGTGGCGCGGCCGTGCAGCGAATCGCTCTCTCCCCGTTCCGCCAGGGCCTTGAGCACGATGGCCGTACTGCTGAGGGACAACAGGCAGCCCCAGAACAGGGCCTGCCGGGCCGGCAGGCCGGCGACCAGGCCGGCGGCGGCGGCCAGGAACAACGTGCCCACGACTTGCAGCGGTCCCCCGACCAGCAGCAGGCGGCGCGCCGCAGCGAGATGGGCCAGAGAAAACTCAATGCCGATCGTGAACAGCAGCAGCACGACGCCGATCTCGGCCATGACCTTGACCTGCTCGATGTCCGACACCAGGTTGAGGCCATGGGGTCCGATCAACGCGCCGGCAGCCAGAAACCCGGCGATCGGAGGCAGACGGAATTTATGGAAGACGAAGACGATCCCGATCGAGATCGCGAAGATCACGAGCAGATCGGTCAGAATCCTCACGTCGGTCACGCTCTCCTCCGGTGCGGGGCACTATACACTATCTCCTTGTCCCTCCGAAATTCCCCGTGCTACCTTCGGCGCTATGCCGCTGCGCGCGATCATCTTCGATTTCAACGGCGTCATCGCCGACGACGAAACGCCCCACTTTCTCATGTTCCAGCAGGCCCTGCGCGAGGAAGGCCTCAGCCTGACCAGGGAGGACTACTATGGGGCCTATCTCGGCATGGAGGAACGCAACTGTCTCGCGTCGCTGCTGACGAAAGCCGGAGGCCCGCGCGACCCGGCGCGTGCGCAGAGGATTCATGACCGGAAGGTGGCGCTCTTTCGAGCGTACACGGCCACGCACAAGCCGGAGTTGTTCCCGGGAGTCGCGGAGTTCGTCCTGCAAGCCGGGAGCCGCCACCGGCTGGCCGTGGCATCCGGCGGAAAGCGCGAACAGATCGCCGACGCGCTGAGAGGGACGCCGCTCGAACGCGCCTTCCGCCTGATCGTCGCCGCCGAGGACACGACGGTCGGCAAGCCTGATCCGGAGATCTATCTCCTGACCCTCGGGAAATTGAACGAGACGCCTCCTCGGCCGGAGCCGCCGCTCAAGGCGGCCGACTGCCTGGTCATCGAAGACTCGCTGGCCGGGATTCAATCGGCAAAGGCGGCGGGCATGACCGTGGTCGGAGTGGCCACGACCTATCCCGCCGCGGCCCTGCAGGAAGCCGACGCGGTCTATCCCTCTCTGGGGGCCGTCAGCCTTGCGCAGATTGAGCAATTGTTTCGGGATTAGTTTTCTTGAGGCAGGATGTTCAAAAGGGCCATCCTCGTATCTCGTGAAGCGTATCTCGTCGTTCGGGGGGAACCTTCTTTCGTTTCACGCTTCATGAACGACGCTTCACGGAAGTGCTGACAGCTCTTTTCAACATCCGTAATAGCCGCGGTACCACTCGACGAACTTTTTGATGCCTTCTTCGAGCGGCGTGTCCGGCTTGAAGCCGACGTCGTCGACCAGATCCTGCACATCGGCGTAGGTCGCCGGGACGTCCCCGGGCTGCATCGGCAGAAGATTTTTCTTCGCCGGCTTCCCCAGCGCCCGCTCCAGCATCTCGATGAAGCGCAGCAGCTCGACCGGCTGGTGATTGCCGATATTATAGAGGCGGTAGGGCGCCGAGCTTGTGGCGGAATTGGGCGTCTCGCCGGACC
>MHEU01000065.1:7560-22315 GCA_001805245.1 Nitrospirae bacterium RIFCSPLOWO2_02_FULL_62_14
GGTCCAGCGCCCGCACCACGCCCTCGACGATGTCGTCGATATACGTGAAGTCGCGTTTCATGTTGCCGTGATTGAAGACGTCGATCGGCTTGCCGGCCAGAATCGCCTTCGTGAACAGAAACAGCGCCATGTCCGGCCTCCCCCACGGCCCGTAGACGGTGAAAAACCGCAGGCCGGTGCAGGGAATGTCGTAGAGATGGGCGTAGGTGTGGGCCATCAGCTCGTTCGCCTTTTTCGTCGCGGCATAGAGCGAGACCGGATGATCCACGTTGTCGTGCACGGAGAACGGCATCCGGGTGTTGCCGCCGTAGACCGAGCTGGTCGAGGCGTAGACCAGATGTTCGACTTTCGCGTGCCGGCAGCCTTCCAGGACGTTCATGAACCCGACGACGTTGCTGTCGGTATAGGCATGGGGATTGACCAGGGAGTAGCGCACGCCCGCCTGCGCCGCCAAGTGCACGACGCGGCGAAACTTGTGTTTGGCAAAGAGCGCGGCCATCCCCTTGCGGTTGACCAGATCCAATTTCCGGAATTCAAATTTTTTGAACGGCTTCAGTTGCGCCAGCCGCGCCTTCTTGAGACGCACGTCGTAGTAGTCGTTCAGGTTGTCCAGTCCCAGCACCGTTTCGCCGCGCTCGAGCAGGCGGCGGGCGACGTGGTAGCCGATGAAGCCGGCGGCGCCGGTGACCAGAACAGGTGGCGTGGCGCGTGCCATCATCGCCTCGCTTGTCCGGAGCCCGGTTTCATAAACGGCGGATCGCCGTGATCGAGCCGGTAGAGCGCCGGCGGCGAAAGCGACTCGGCCAGCGACACCACCTCTGTGCCTCCATCGGCCTGCGCCCGGAAGGCATCGAGGGCACGGGTGTAATGGTAGCCGCATCCCTGCGGCGCCAGCAGATCCTTGAGCTTGTCGTGCGGTTCCCAGTGCGCCGTGATCAGCGCGGTGCGGGCGGGATTGCGCCGGCTGAACGTGAACGACAGATGGTCCGGCAGCCAGTCGGCGCCCCCCGTCGCGTAGGACACGAACAGCTTCGCCCCGGCCGTTCCGGCCAGTTCCGCCAGGTAGCCGTTGGTGAGATAGCCGTTTTCACCGGTCTCGAGCCAGCGGCCCGGATGCGAGAGACAGCCATGCGCGGCGTAGGCGCGGAGTTCAAGCAGTTGCTGTTGCGAGGCGAACAGCGTGGCGACCGGTCCGAACTTTCCGACCAGGTCCCCCAGCACCCCCTCCTTCACGACGGACTTGCCGTCGTTCGTGGGGCCGCTGTCCACGTGCACCATCGTGTTGCGGCCGCGGTCGTTGATCAGGTAGCAGTTGCGCGGCATCTCGACGTCGCAGGGATCCTCGCCGAAAAACGGCACCGACACGACGGCGCCGCCGTCGAACGCCCAGCTCTCCCCGTGCGCCAGCTCGACGATCTGGCTGAACCCCAGCTCACGCAGCAGCGCGGGATAATCGAAGAAGAGCGCGCGGCGGTTGCGCTTGCTCGGAATGACGACCGGCACGTCCTTCGGCATGTGCAGCAGGGTGCGCGGATCCACGTGGTCGTCATGGTCATGCGTCAGAAAAATCGCCGCGGGTCGGGGCAACAGACCGCCCCACAGGGACGGCTCGGACGATTCGGCGAACCAGGGCAGGAGCCAGGGATCGAACAGAAAGAAGCGGTCCCGCTGGCGGTAGAGCAGCGCGGCATGGCCGAGGTGCACCATGTCCTGATCGCGCGTGTTCGCCAGCCACTGCTCGCGCACCGTGGCGGCGGGCGACAGGCTCAGACAGTCGTATGTGCGCAACGCCTCCATAACCTGCATCATGATGCCGGAGACCTCGCGGCCGGACGAGGTGACGACGGTCTTGAGTTCGGACACCCGGTGCGTCCCGTCCAGAAATCCCAGAAACTTCCCGATCGCCGGGGCCACAGGCCGCTCGAATCCGACCGGGATGGCCTGCCGGGCGACCGCGTTGAAGATGCGCAACCCGACGTGGGTGATCGTGGCCGATTTGGATGCGTCCTTGCGGAACTCCCACTGAAAGGTCCCGTCGGGTTTGCGGCCGCACTGGATGTGGGCTTTCAAATGCGGGCGCGAATTGACCAGTTCCGCATAGGCGTCTTCGAGCCGCGTACGGCGGTCGGGATCGTCCAGCGGGGCACGGTGAGAAAACACATCACTGATCGCGGTCTCAACGCTGCTTTGCAGCAGGCTGTGCGCTTCGTGGAGAGCGGCCACCACGGCCGGATCCACCCCGCCCACAAAGGGGAACGGCCCCGGGGCCTCGGCGCTTTCCAATTGCATCCAGACCCACGGCGCCAGGCCGATAAACTGATCGCCTTTGAAGGAATCCCAAAGTTGCATAGACGTTGGTCGATGACTGGTTTATCTGGTTCGTCTGGTTTGTTTGGTTTCTCCGGTTTGCCCTGAAACCAGATGAACAAGACAAACGAAATAAACCTTCTTTTAAACCTTTCCGCTTATGTTCGGTTCGTAGAGCACCTGCACCACGTTGCCGTCCGGATCGGCCATGTAGAAGGAATAGCTGCCGTCGCGGTGCTGCCTGGCCGGCTTGACGATGGGCGCGCCGAATCGCTCGGCCTGCGTGAACAGGCGATCCACCGATGCCGGAGAATCCATGATGAACCCGAGATGATCCAGCAACTGGTCTTTCGCGGATCTGTATCGGGATACCTCCGCCGACGGAATCTGATGGAGCGCCAGGTTGTCCCGACCCGAACTCAGATAGACATTCTCCGGATCCGGCTCCCAGACGACCTGCATGCCGAAGAATTCTTCGTAAAATTTCCGCGAGCGCGCGAGATCGGTGACCTTCAACGCCAGATGCCGCAGTCCTCGAATGCCGGAATCAGCCACGATGACACTCCCTTGGCTATTTATATGACGGGGGGTCCAAGGCGTCAACCGGAAATGTGGGCTGGTTGTGCATTGCATGAAACGATATGGTACCATCAGCGCCCAATGGCCCCGTAGAACCAAGGAGCCCCATGCCATCACTGCACATCATTTTGATCGGGCTGATCGGGCTGATCGGCCCGGCCTTGTCGCTGGCCGGTCCGCTGCAGGCGGAAAAATCGCACGGCAAGGACGGCACGCCGATGGTCCTCGTGCCCGCCGGACCGTTCCCGATGGGCGTGCCGACCGGCGACCGGGACGGCGGCCGCGACGAGTATCCGCGCCATCAGGTCGACCTGGACGCCTTTTACATCGACAAGCATGAGGTCACCAATGGACGCTACCAGCAATTCGTGAAAGCCACGGGGCATCGCATCCCCCAACATCCGAACAACCCGTCGCGCACGCTCTGGAAGGACGGCCGGGTTTCGGACACCGTCGCCGAGCGTCCGGTGGTGAATGTGGACTGGTCCGACGCCGATGCCTACTGCCGGTGGGCCGGTAGGCGCCTGCCGACGGAAGCGGAATGGGAAAAAGCCGCGAAGGGAACCGAAGATCGACGTTTCCCCTGGGGCAACGTCGAGCCGACCGCGAAGCATCTGAACTTCAACCAGCAATGGATCGGCGAGAAGACCCTGATGCCGGTCGGCAGTTACGAGCTGGGCAAGAGCCCCTATGGCGCCTACGACATGGCCGGCAACGTCTGGGAGTGGGTGGCCGACTGGTATGACGACCACTACTACGAAAAAAGTCCGGCCAAAAATCCTCAAGGGCCGGACACCGGCACGGATAAAGTCCTGCGCAGTTCCGGCTGGGCGGTGGAAACACCGCTCGTCAGAATTTTCACGCGCGTGAAGAGCGATCCTCTCATACGGAATGAATCAACAGGCTTCCGCTGCGCTATGAACGCGTCGAAATGAGCGACACGGGATTCAACGGCCTGACGGTGGCGGCCTTCGAAAGCCGCATGGCCCCTGAAATGACCGGGATGATCGAACGCTACGGCGGCCGGCCGATGGTCACGCCGGCCATGCGCGAAGTGCCGCTGGAGGACAACCGCGAAGCCCTGCAGTTCGGCGAACGACTGCTGGCCGATCAAGTGGATGTGCTGATCATCATGACCGGCGTGGGCCTGGAAATCCTGGTCAACGTCCTGAAAACCCGGCACGCATTGGACGCCATCACGTTTGCGCTCGGCCACATCACGCTCATTGCCCGCGGCCCCAAGCCGGCGGCGGCCCTCAAGGAACTGGGCCTGAAGCCGACCTTCACCGTACCGGAACCGAATACCTGGCGCGAACTCCTGCAGACTCTCGATGCCAACTGCCCCGTGCTGGGCCTCCGGGTCGCCCTTCTGGAATACGGCGCGACCAATCCCGAGCTGCTCGAAGAGTTGCGTGAACGCGGCGCCACACTCAGCCGCGTGCCGGTCTACCGGTGGGCGCTGCCGGAAGACCTGGACCATCTTCGCGAGGCGCTGGGCAATATCGTGGCGGGACAGGTGGACGTGCTGCTGATCACCAACGCCGCGCAGGTGGATCACGTGATGCAGTTGCTGACGAAAGACGACCGGGTGGATCAGTTCAGGCAGGCCCTGACACGCATGGTCGTCGCCTCGGTGGGACCGACAGCCAGCGAGCGGCTCAGGCATTACGGCTGGCCGGTGGATCTCGAACCATCCCATCCGAAGATGGGCACGCTCATCAAGGAAACCGCCGAGCAGGCGGGCGCCATCCTGAAAACCAAACGTTCAGCGTAGAGTCGCGGGTTGAGCCTGCGTGCTCTGTGCGTCCCGCGCGCAGCGGAAGCCCATCCAGTTCATTTTGGTGTTCGGGTCGGTGCCGTTGCGCTGGGCGGAGCGCACGCTGGGGGTGCTGTCGATCCATCCGCCGCCACGGAAACCCCGCTGCGTGCCATTCTCAGGCCCCTTGGGATTCTTTTCCGGCGCCGTCTTGTAATAGTCCTTGTCGTACCAGTCTGCGACCCATTCAGACACGTTGCCGGTCAATTGAAAGACGCCGTAGGGACTCACGCCGTTCTCGTACTTATCCACGGAGATGATCGGCGGATAGAGCATCAGCCGCTCGGGCCGGTCGCGCACGGGACCGGATAACCCGCTGCGGCCGAAGTTGGAGCGGGACAGACCCGCCGGCTGGTTCCCCCAGGGATAGATCCGCCCGTCTTCACCGCGCGCCGCTTTTTCCCATTCCGCTTCCGTGGGCAGGCGCTTGCCGGCCCACCGGCAGTAGGCATCGGCGTCATGCCAGGAGACATGCATGACGGGGTGGCTCGCCATGGACTCCTGGAAATTTCCACCGTCGTACCGCCAATCGATGAGCGGCGGCCGGTTCTTCGCCAGCACGAAACGCAGAAACTGCACGGTCGTGACTTCGAATTTGTCGATCTCGTAGGCGTCGAGAAAGACCTTGCGCTGCGGCAGTTCCGACAGGTAGGCCAGTTTGTCCACTTTTTTGTCGCTGCCCATCAGAAACCAGCCGGCTGGAACCGGCACCATCTCGTCCTTCGCCGGCAGTTTCGCCCGCTCGGCCGCAAGTCGCTTGCCTTCCGGCGTCCACTCGACCGTCATGTCTGAGACATCCAGCGCCCATGCGCCGCCGACCGTGAACAGAATGACGACAACTATCGCGCTGATCTTGCTTCCCGTCACGTGCACGACACCTTCTCCTCGCTGTTTGTTGGTTTATCTGGTTTGTCTCGTTTATTTGGTTTGTTTCGTTTTAACAACCAGACAAACCAAACGAACCAAAGAAACCAGATAAACCTGGTTTTACATCGCCTGCTGGGGAGATTTCTTTTCGGTGCCCTGGTCGAACTCTTCAAGCGGCTGGAAATTCACCGGCAACTGGAAGAGAAAATCCGAGGTCGGCCGGAGCTTAACATGGCGGTATTCGACGATCCAACTGCCGTCCTTCCTGGCCAGTTTCAGCGGAAACCGGATGTCAGTGGCCAGCCATTGATAGTACACGTCCGTCCGGTCGCCGCCCTGCACCGTGACTTGATAGAGGGTCGTCGGATGCCCGTCCAGCACTTCAGTTCCGATTTCCTCGCGCGCGATCTCGCCTTCCATCCGCTCACTGACCTTTGGTTCCTGTTCGGGATCGTAGGGCACCGTTTTGAAATGCTTCATGCGGGAGAGCAGCAGCCACATGACCTGCTTATCCTTGCGGACGATCGTGACATTGACTGGTCCCAGGTCGTGATGTTCCAGCCGCCACCGATCGTCGCGGTAATAAATGTTCGCCTTGCGGCTGTGGCCGTTGATTTTGGTGATCTGATCGGCGCTGAACTCCAGCGCGCTGGCCGGCGACGCGCCGGCCAGCCAGACCGCGCAGAGCATGGCGAGGACTGTGGCTCGTGTCATCGATAAAAGTTTAGCATAACGACTGCCGTTTTCGCCCTCCTATGCTCGCCACATCTCTCTCGATCATGTACACTTCCGCGCATGCGCGCGATGCTCCTGGATCGCAACGCGGATGTGGGGACTGGCCCCCTCCGCCTCCATGACGTGCCGATGCCCGAACCGGGCCCCGGGCAGGTCCGCGTCCGGGTCCGTATCTGCGGCGTGTGCCGGACCGATCTCCACATCGTCGAAGGCGATCTCCCGCCGGCGAAGCGGCCGGTCATCCCCGGTCACGAAACGGTCGGCATCGTCGAGCGCGCCGGCCGCGGCGTCCGTGCCGTGAAAGAAGGCGATCGCGTCGGGATCGCGTGGCTCCAGAATACGTGCCGGGCGTGCGAGTTCTGCCGTAGCGGGCGCGAAAACCTCTGCGAACGCCCCACCTTCAGCGGCTACCACGTGGACGGCGGCTACGCGGAGTACGCGCTGGCCTCGGAAGCCTACGTCTACCCGCTGCCACCGGTCTTCAGCGACGAGGAGGCGGCGCCGCTGCTCTGCGCCGGCATCATCGGCTACCGGGCCTTGCGGCTCAGCGGGGTGAAGCCGGGCCAGCGGCTGGGGATGTACGGGTTCGGCGCGTCGGCCCACGTGACAATTCAGGTCGCCAGACATTGGGGGTGTTCCGTGTATGTCTGCTCGTTGCGGGAGGCACACCGGGCCCTGGCCAGAGAACTGGGGGCGGTCTGGGTCGGCGGCGCAACGGATCATCCTCCGGACAAGCTGCACGGCGCGATTGTCTTCGCGCCGGCCGGCGAGATCGTGATCCCGGCCTTGCGCGCGCTGGACCGAGGCGGGACGGTCGCGCTGGCCGGCATTCACATGACGCAGATTCCGGCGATTGATTACGATCGCGACCTGTTCGGGGAACGGACGATCCGCAGCGTGACCGCCAACACGAAGCAGGACGGAATGGATTTGTTGCGAGAGGCCGCGGCGATTCCGATCCGCTCCCACACGCAGCGGTTCAAGCTCGAAGAGGCCAATCAGGCGCTGCAGGCGCTCAAGGCGGGAAGGGTCAAGGGCGCAGCGGTGCTCGCGGTTGCACCGTAGCGCGACTTGCAAAATTGCGAGACGGGCGAGACCGCAGGGCTCTTTTCCTGCGTTTCTCGCTTTTCGCGCCTTTCTCGCGAGTCTCGCGCTTCGCGCTTCACGGCGCAGCAGCACTGTGCCATAATAAAAACTAAATGAAGGCGCTGGCGAAAACCGAACCGAAGCCCGGGCTGACCTTGCTGCAGGCACCTGATCCCAAGCCGGGGCCCGGGCAGGTCGTGGTCCGGATCAAAGCCACGTCGCTCTGCGGGACCGACGCCCACATCTACCGGTGGGACGAATGGGCGCGGAGCCGCATCCATCCGCCGCGCATCATCGGCCACGAGATGTGCGGCGACGTGGCCGAGCTCGGCGCCGGCGTCACGTCGGTGAAGGTCGGCGACTACGTCGCCGCTGAATCGCATTTTACCTGCGGCATCTGCTTCCAGTGCCGCACGGGCCAGGCGCACGTCTGCAAGAACTATAAAATCCTCGGCATCGATGTGGACGGCTCCTACGCCGACTACGTCCTCCTGCCGGAGCGCGTCCTCTGGAAAACTTCCCGCGACATTCCGCCCGAATTGGCCTGCGTGCAGGAGCCGCTGGGCAATGCCGTGGACGCGGCGCTGGCCGAAGACCTGACCGGCCATACGGTGCTGATCACCGGCTGCGGCCCCACCGGTCTCTTCGCCGCCGCCGTGGCCCGCACGGCCGGCGCGGCGGTCATTATCGCCACCGACGTGAGCGACTACCGGATCGGCCTGGCGAAACAGCTCGGGGTCGACCACACGCTCAATGCCGGGGCCGAGACGCCGGAGCAGATCGCGGCGGCGATTCTCGAGATCACCGGCGGCGAGGGGGTGGACACGGCGCTGGAAATGTCCGGGGCGCCGGCCGCGCTGCATCAGGCCTTCAAGTCCGTCAAGAACGGCGGGTGCGTCACGCTGTTCGGCATTCCCACCGGGCAGGTCAGCTTCGACTTGCCCAACGAGATCATCTTCAAGGGCATCCGTGTCTACGGCGTCACCGGACGCCGGCTGTTCAAGACGTGGTACAGATTGTCCGGGCTCTTCAAAGCCGGCCTGGATATACGGCCCGTGATCACGCACACGTTCCCCATGACCGACTTCGCGAAAGGTTTTGATCTCATCCAATCGGGGCAGTGCGGCAAGGTGGTGTTGTTCCCGTAGCCATCAGCGGAGAGTGTTGGGCTGGTTGAGCCCGTTATGCCCGTTGAGCCCGTCACAGACTGAACAGGCCGAACAGGCTCAACTGGCCAAACAAGCTTAACGGAATTTACGACAGTCTGCTGACGGCTGACAGCTCAAACATGGCGTTCAACTCTTTCAAACGCGTCGTTGAGGAGCAGCTTGAGGCGATCCGCTCCGCCGGTCTCTATAAGACCGAGCGCCGGCTTCTCGGCCCGCAAGGCGCGCACATTCAGGTGGCGCGGGAGCAGGGGCCGGCAGGCGTTCTGAATCTCTGCGCCAATAACTATCTCGGGCTGGCCAATCACCCCGAGATCCTCCGGGCGGCTTCGGAAGGACTCCGCCATCACGGCTACGGCATGGCCTCGGTCCGCTTCATCTGCGGGACGCAGGATCTGCACAAGCAACTGGAGCGGGCCCTGTCGGATTTCCTCGGCACCGGGGACACGATCCTCTACAGCTCCTGTTTCGACGCCAACACCGGCCTCTTCGAAACACTGCTCGACGAGCGCGACGCCGTCATCAGCGACGCGCTGAACCACGCGAGCCTCATCGACGGCATCCGCCTCTGCAAAGCCAGGCGGTTCCGCTACGCCCACTCCAACCTGCAGGAATTGGAGGCCGCGCTCAAGGACGCGGCGGCGTGCCGGCTGCGGCTGATCGCCACCGACGGCGTCTTTTCGATGGACGGCGACATCGCAAAACTCGACGGGATCGTCGAACTGGCCGAGCGGCACGACGCGGCCGTCGTCGTGGACGACAGCCATGCGACCGGCATTCTCGGCAAGGGCGGACGCGGGACGCCGGAACACTTCGGCGTGGCGGACCGCGTGGACCTGATCACGAGCACGCTGGGCAAGGCCCTGGGGGGAGCCTCGGGCGGGTTCACCTCGGGACGGCGGGAACTCATCGACCTGCTCCGGCAGCGGTCGCGGCCCTATCTGTTTTCAAACTCGCTGCCGCCGGTGATCGCCGCCGCGGCCCTCGCGGCCGTGAGGCTGGTGGCCGAAGGCGACGCGCTACGGGCGGCGCTCAGGGAGAATGCCGCGCTCTTCCGCGCGCAACTGACGGCTCTCGGCTTCGCGCTGGTTCCCGGCGACCATCCCATCATTCCCATCATGCTGGGCGACGCCGCGCTGGCCACGAAGATGGCCGACCGCCTGCTGCAGGAAGGAATCTACGTCATCGGCTTCAGTTATCCGGTGGTCCCGCAGGGGCAGGCGCGGATCCGCGTGCAGATGTCGTCCGCGCACACGCGCGAGCAGCTCGAACGGGCCGTTCGCGCCTTTGCGAAAGTCGGCCATGAACTCGGCGTGATCGCGTGACGGGAGTGGGCAGGTTTCAGCGCGTATCCGGATTTGAGTCCGGCTGTTTCGACCGTTCCTTTTGCTCCAGGTACTGCTGGCGCGGGATATCCTTCGGCTCATACTCCTTCAGTTCATAGGTTCGAAACCCGAGCCAGCTCCGGCCGATGGCAAGGGCAAGTACGGCGCCCGCCAGGGCGAGTCCCACGGCCAGGATCAACCAGATCCGGTTTTGGCGAATCTTTCTCCGAATCTCATGGACCGCCCGCGTCCAGGGATCCCGCTCGACCATCGACACGAGCACCGAGGTCCGGATGAATTCGTCGAGCGCCTGCACGCCCTGGCCGCGCAGACGCAGCGCGTCCTCCAACGTGATCAGCGAAGCCAGAGATCCCGTTGCTCTTACGATCGGCAGGTGGCTGATGCCCTTCTGATTCATCGTCGCGATGGCATCGACGACGGTGCCCTGCTCCCCGATGGTAATCAGCGGCGACGACATGGCCGATTCCACCTTGGCCATGGTCTCGTACAGCCCGCCGCCGGGAATCCGGTCGTCCAGATCGCGTGAGGTCACGATCCCGATCGGCCTCAGGCCTCTACGGACGACCACGGCGCGCGTCCCGCGCGAGGCCATGAATCGGACGACATGGTGGGCTTCAACGCCGCGCGGCACGGCATAGAACGGCCGCAGGCCATCAGGAATGGGGTTGGAACGCGTTGATACGGTCATGTGCTGCCCGGCCGGGACGACCCGGAGCCTGTTGTCGCCCTCAGCCGGCCTCACAGTGTACCTGGAATTTCACGAAGAGCAAGACCCGACGAGTGCTAAGTGCTGAGCGGAGGGTAAGTAGGATTTGGTGATATGGCGATTTGGTGAAGTTCCGGAAAAGACCGAATCTTTAATTCATGACTTCACCCAATCACGCAATCACCAAATCACCAGATCGCTAAATTCCCTTTCATTCCCGGATGGCTTTGGAGCGCTTCTGCAGGTAGGCGTTCCGGACGGCGCTATAGAGATCCACGGTCGCTTCTTCCACGCCTTCGAACGTTTCGAGATTGAGCGACCGATAGTTGACGATGTCTTCGACTTTCGTGGAGAACTGGGCGATCGTCGTCGTATCGCGGTTCTTGTGCGCAATGGCCGACGGCCAGTCATCCACCTCGAACGTCGGCATCACGAAATAGTTCACCGGGTCCAGCCCGAAATCGAGGATCGTTCCGAAGAGATCCCGCACGGTCAGCGGAGGTAAGAACGGCAGCACGAGATAGGGTCCTGGCGGCAAGCCGTAGGCGCCAAACGTCTGGCCGGTATCCTCATCCGGCGTGATGAGGTCGAACCAGTGTTTGGCCGGATCGAAGAACCCGGCGATCCCGAGGGTGCTGTTGATCAGCAGGCGGCTGAGCTCAATGCCGGCCCCCTTGAACTTTAATTGCAGGATGTTGTTGATGAACCTCGGCCCGAACCGGACGTTGTGCAAGAAGTTGCTGATGCCTTTCTGCAGGGCATTCGGGACGATGACATCGTACCCTTGCGCAACCGGCTTGACGAGGTACTTGTCCAACTTCCGGTTGAACTCGAACATTGCTGAGTTGAATCCTTCCCAGGGATCGGACTCCTCGCCTGCGACGACGTCGTCTTTATCGGCGAAGGGATCGTGAAACTCGTCGGGGGCGTCTTTGGGGGGCGCCTCCTTGGCGGACGGCTGATTTTCCTTCTCCGTCGAGGATCCGGCCGGCGCGTCGGCGGCCGCGACCAGCGGCGGAGGTGCGTCAAGCGCGTCCGCGGCGGGAGCCGGCGCGGAGTCCGGTCCGGACTGCGACCCAACGGCGGAACCCGAGTCGGCAGGCACGCCGGGCAGCTCCAGCGTCGGCGGGACACCCGTCAGCGCGAGACCGCCCGGCGCATCGGACAGGCCGTCGGAGAGGGCTGCGCAGCCGGATGCGGTCGCAACCGCAACCGCCAGGAGCGTCACCCTGATGAGCGAACGGGTCTTCATGCCGGCCTCCCTGCTATGCTCGAAACTGGGGGGGGACTGTAGCAAACTCCAGGTCGAAAAACCAAGCTTCTTTACGGTCACCGCGCCACGTCGGCGACGAAGTTCCGGAGCCGCTGAAAATAGGCGCGCCCTCCGACCTGGTAGGTGTTGTTGTGGTCGGCGCCTTCGATGACGTAGAACGACTTGGGCTCGCGCGCGGCCGCGAAAACCTGCCGTCCCATCTCGATCGGGATGATGTCGTCCCGGTCGCCATGAATCACCAGCACCGGCATGAAGATCCGTTGCAGCCGCTCGTCCAGAGGGAACCGCGCGCTGATGAGCCAGTGCATCGGAAGCCCGCCATACAATGCACGCGCCACGGCCGCCACGGAGGGAAAGGGAGATTCGAGGATGAGTCCCGCGGCCGGCTTCCGGCTGGCCACTTCGCCGGCGACGGATGCGCCAAGCGAGCGGCCGAAGAGGACAAGACGCTCCGGCCTCACGCCACGCGTCCCCGTGAGGTACCCATAGGCCGCCAGCGCGTCCTGATACAAGCCCTCTTCGGATGGTGTGCCGCTGCTGCGCCCATAGCCGCGATAGTCGAAAATGAACACGGAGAGGCCCAGCCGGTACAGCTCGCCCAGATTCTCCAGCCGGTGGATGAGGTTCCCCGCGTTGCCGTGACACCAGAGCAGGACCGGCGACGCGGCGGAGGATTGCACGTACCAGCCGAAAAGCTTCGTGCCATCCCCGGCCTGGAACCAGACCTCTTCCAGCGGCAGGCCGCTGGCCCTGGCCCAGTCCCGCTCGATCCACGGATGGGGGTGGTAGACGAAGAGCTGATCGAACACGTTGGACTTCCGGCGATTCATGTTATGGCCCAGTCTTCAAGTCGTAAAGTCATCACGTCTTAAAGTCTTGGTTGTTTCTACTGTGTATATGCTCGCCAGCGGGTTTCGGACTTTCGACTTTAAGACTTTATGACTTTCGGACAAATTTAATCCTGTTAAAAGTACGCGTGGATGGTAAACAAAGCCTCATTATCGCGCCGCTCGCGGTGGTTGAACTCGAAGCGGAGCGCCGCGTCTTTGGCCAGCGTGTAGCGCTGCCCCACCGACCAGCGGAAGTCGTCCCCGTGTTCCCCCAGGGGGTATGTCAGATAGGTGGTGGTGGCCAGCAGCCGCCACCGGTCCGTGAGATCGGCCAGCAGGCCCACCGTGCCGCCGCCGCCGGCTCGATGCTTTTCATCAAACGCATGGCTGTAGCTGGCTTCCACTTCGCCGAATCCGAAAAAATACTCCCGCTTCAAGAGATGCGTTTCGAACGTGAGTCCGGCGCCGCCGTTGGCGACGCCGGCCGTGCAGTACCGGCAGTCGTTGTGCCGCAGCGTCTGCATGCCGACGTTCACCTTCCACGACGGCGACAGAAACAGCGCATCGGCAGGCGTGAGCGACAACACGTTGGCCAGCGTGAAGCGTTCCAGTCTCGTCTGCTCGGCCTTTTCATAGTGGCGCAGCGCGCCGGAGAGCAGCTCGATCTGATACCCCGGCGCATGGCCCGGCTCCGGATCCAGCAAATCGTGATACGAGGCCCGCAGGCTGACCTCCTCGAACCATTCATCCTGCCGGTAGCCGGCACCGGTCCCGATACGCGACGTCCGATGTCCCAGTTCAGGCCTCGTGACAAACGGCTCGATCGGCGTGTCGTCGGATTTAACTTTCAGTTCACTCCTGGCAACGAGCACTTCCCGGTCGCGCGCCTTGTATGTCTCCGCCTGTTTCTCGTTCGTGATGCTCTGATAGCGCAGATAATCGGAGGCAATATCGAGCAGCAGGGCCCGCCGTTCGACCGGACGCTGCTGAAACGCCGGTTCGCGGACCAGTGCCGGCTGTTGAAGAATCCTTCTGAGCACGCCTCGCTCGTCGCTGGAGAGCCGTTCGTAGCGCCTTCTGATCTGCGTCGTCCGCGCAGGACGCGGGACCGCGTCGCCGACGAGGCCGAATTGGGCGCTCAGTAGCCGCACCGTATCTCCGGGAATCGTCCAGAAGGTGAATTGGTCGGTGAATCGCCAGTCCGGATTTGCGACCTCCAGCAACGGGAGAAGTTGGTAGGAACAGTTTTCCTTGAAGAAGAAGTAATCGAACGAGGCATTGCCCATCTCCCACACGTGTAACAGCATGCGCCGAACCTGCGAGTCCGTCAGGTTCAGGCGATATTCCCAGATGTCCCGGTTCTCGATATCGCGATACTCCTTGACCTTCAAGTAGTACGGCAGGGAAGAAAACATGCCCTGATAGCCGCCGGCAATGCCCTTGACGGCAAACATGATGCCTTCATTCTCCGGAACAGTGGCGGAAAAATTGACCGTGTAGGCCAGAATGCGCGTCTGCGGCGTTTGATCCCGCCGATCCATACGGAAGAACGTATGCCCGAACATGGACATGGGATTGTTCATGAAAGCGGATGGAAAGATCACCGTGATGGATTGCGGGTTCAGCGCCTCCATCCAGTTGCGAAAGCGTTCGCAGGGCTGCGGTATGAGGCGGCGGTCATCGAACGCGAGCTTTTCCTTGAGCCAGTGATAGCGCGCGATGAAGGCGCATTGCACCGGCTGTTTGGCCTCGCCGATCAGGGCATCGGAAAAAAACCCGGCCAGTGTCGCTTCCAGCTCGGCCTGCGGGTTGGTCTTGCCGTCCGGAGCCAGAAAGAAGACCGGCCCGTCTTGCTCGCTGGTGTATCCTCCAAGAAAATTCTGGCGATAGTGCAGCAGCAGGTGCCATTCCCGCGCGTCGGCCAGCTTCGCCTCCCGCGCCCTGGCGACGAGCTCGGACAGATAGCCGTCGGGCGGGCCGGCGTGAACAACGGATGTGGTCAGAGCAACAAGGAACAGCAGGAGCGAAGCGGAACACGTGAACA
>MHEU01000066.1:0-5503 GCA_001805245.1 Nitrospirae bacterium RIFCSPLOWO2_02_FULL_62_14
CCGGTTGATGATGTGCGGTATCATTGCCGCCCTCGGCGCAAGATACAAGGCACCGTCGAGGACGACGGGGCCTGTCCCCAAACAGGACGTTGACCGACCGAGCGGCGAGCCCGCCCGCTTGGCTGCCAGAAACCCGCAGCCAAGCTCGTCGCAGCAGCGAATGCGTGCTTGCAGTAGAAGCATTCATGAAAAATGCGGGCGATAGTCTTGTAGAATGTCGGGGGGCTGTGCTACACTTCCGCGCTGTCAGCAATCCAATTCACCTATGTAACAAGGCATAAGCGAGCACGATGGAAATTAAGGTTTTCAACAACAACGTCGAAAAGGCCCTCAAGGTCGCCAAGAAGAAACTGGCTGGAGAGGGGTTGTTTCGGGAACTGAAGCGGCGCCGGTATTACGAAAAGCCCAGCGTCCGGAAGAAAGCCAAGATGCGCGAGGCGCAGCGGCGCCGGCAGAAGTGGCTCTCCAAACGCCGGATGGACTAGTCGGTACTCCCCCCTCCGACTCTCTTGACTCCTCAAGCCCGTTTCCGTAAGTAACGCGCTATGCGTGCGGAAGAGATCCATCCGGCCATTCGCATCCTCCGCAAGGAAATACTTCAGTGGCAGGAACCGATCCTCGGCGTCGTCGCCAAGGAATCCCGCGATCCTTTTCGCGTCCTGATTGCCTGCGTCCTCAGCCTCCGCACCAAGGATAAAACGACGGCCGACGCCAGCCGGCGGCTCTTTGCGCTGGCACACACACCGCGCACGATGCTCAAGCTGCCGCTCCGCCAAATCGAGAAGGCCATCTATCCGGTCGGGTTCTATCGCAACAAAGCCAGACAGATCAAAGACATCTGCCGGAGGTTGTTGTCGGACTATCAAGGGCGTGTGCCGGATTCGATCGAAGAACTGCTGACCTTGAACGGCGTGGGACGGAAGACGGCGAACCTGACGGTGACGGTCGGTTACAACAAGCCCGGCATCTGCGTCGACATTCACGTCCACCGGATCAGCAACCGCTGGGGTTACGTCAAGACGAAGACGCCGGAGGAAACAGAAGAGGCCCTGCGCAGGAAACTCCCGGAGCCCTACTGGATCACCTACAATGATCTGCTGGTGCCCTACGGGCAGAACCTCTGCCAGCCGGTCTCGCCCTGGTGCAGCAAGTGCAAGTTGGTCAAGTACTGCGATCAGGTGGGCGTGACGCGCTCGCGCTGAGCGAGCGCAGGCGCGAAACGCGGGACTGGCGAGGAAAGCGAGAAACGAGTCGCGCAAGTCTCGCCTTTCACGCGAGTCTCGCGCTAAATAAACAGCGTCGTTTCCGCCCCGGCGGTTAAGTTTAAGATAGCAGGCAGCCCCATCACCTCGTCCACGTTCTTCGACACCGCGTCCGGGTCTACGCCCATATATTCGAGGCCGGCACTGCAGGCCACCACGCGGAAGTGCCCGACCTGCTTCGCCTCCGCGAACATCTCCGAAATCTTCGGCACATTTTTTTCTTTCAGCAGGCGCGCGACTTCCTTGCCGTCGATCTGATGTTCAGGCGAGAAGTCCATCTCGTCGATCCGCCCCTCGGCCAGTTTCTTGATGGTCCAGAAAAGCAGGACCACCGTCACCTGCTTGCCCATGGCGGCCGCTGTCAGGCCGAGGGTGGCCACCTGATGCAATTTGTCGTAGGTGGAATTGTGCGCGAAGATGATGAAGCGGTGTTTTTGGCTCATGGTCATGCGATCACGAAGGCAGGCGGATTATAACGTTCGGGGTTGATGGGGACAAGCGGCTAGCCTGCATTGTTCATGACGGTTCGTCGCGAAATCGCGTAGTCGCGTCGCGAGACGGGCGCGCGGAGCCGGGAGGACCCGAGGAGGTACATACCAAACTTCGTTTGAGCCGTTTGCTCAATGGATGATCTTGGCAAACGGATAAATACCTCCAGTGATTCCGATCCGACTTCTTCTGTTTATGCGTCGAGGGTTCGAGTGGCGAGCCCGTCCTCCAGCATGCCCGAAACTCGCATGCTGGCTTGTCGCAGCAGCGAATCCGCGATTGCAGCAGAAGCGTTCATGAATAATGCAGGCCAAGTCACTTCTTTTTCAGCTTGCCCTGGGACTTCACACCGTTCACAAAGGCGTCGATCGCCGCATTGACTTCGTCCGCCGTCATGGCCCGGTCGTGCGTTTCGCTCTCGTCCACGAGGTAGACGTCCTTGTCCTTTTCCTGCCGGATGACGACCGTGTTCTCCGGCGTGACCTCGATCATCATGAACCATTCCTTGTCGCCCTTCCTGATCACGGCCTCCTTGCCGAGGCCTTTTTTCGTGATCTCCACCTGGTAATCGCCGCCGGGCGGATCGGCCGGACGGGCGGGAGCGGACCAGATGAATAGGAGGAGCAGAACGGCAAAGGGGAGCATCGAGACGCGGCGCGAGGGATGATTCATGGCAGGCCTCCGGAGAAGGTGATGAGGGATTGATTATAGCGCAGGCCGCGACGCGCGTAAATCGCACTCCGGACTGTCTTGTACCCCCTCTGTGTGCGTGCTACCATGCCGCGCGATGGACGCTCTGCTCGCACAGGTCGAGGCGGTCCTGACGAAGGAAGTCCTGATCGGCCTGACCATCGCGTCGGTCGTTTTCTTCGTCGGCACGCTCATCGCCATCCCCTTCATCCTCGTGCGCCTTCCCCCGCACTACTTCGACGAGCGGCACCCTCGTGTCTGGATGCCGGATCACCCTCCGGGCCTGCGCTTGCTGGGCTTCATCGTGAAGAACGCCGTCGGGGCCGTGTTTCTAGCGGTCGGGATCGTGCTGTTATTTCTCCCGGGCCAGGGGGTTCTGACGATTCTCCTGGGCGTGTCGCTGCTGGATTTTCCCGGCAAGCGCTACGTCGAACGCAAAATCATCGGGCAGCCGACCGTGCTGAGAGCCGTCAATGCTCTCCGGGCCAAGTACGAGAAACCTCCGCTCATCGTGGCGGGCGATCCGTAGGAACGAGTAACAGGTTTATCGGGTTTGTCTGGTTTATCTAGTTTTTCTGGTTCAGCTTGTCGAAAACGAAACAAACCAGACAAACCAAACGAACCAAACAAACCAGAGCTGTTATGCCAACATCCCGCCCAACCTGTTATTTGATCGACGGCAGCGCCTACATCTACCGCGCCTTCTTCGCGCTGCCCGCGCTCTCCAATTCCAGGGGCCTCCAGACCAACGCCGTCTACGGCTTCACGACCATGCTGATGAAGATTCTGCGCGAGCGCAAGCCGGACTGCCTCGCCATCACGTTCGACGAAAAGGGCCCGACGCACCGCCACGAGGAATTCAAGGAGTACAAGGCCCACCGGCCGCCCATGCCCGACGACATGTCGGCGCAGATTCCGTACATCCACAAAGTCGTCGAGGCGTTCGGCATTCCGGTCGTCCGCAAGCAGGGCTACGAAGCGGACGACCTGATCGGCACGCTGGCGCGGAAGGCGGAGACGGCGGGCTTCGAGGTGATCATTGTCACCGGCGACAAGGACATGCTCCAGCTCGTCACGCCCGACGTGCGGATCTACGATCCCATGAAGGACAAGTGGCTCGGCGAGGCGGAGTGCCGCGAGAAGTTCAGCGTGGAGCCGGCGCGGGTCGTCGAGATCATGGGCCTGATGGGCGACGCCACCGACAACATTCCCGGCGTGAAGGGCATCGGCGAGAAGACGGCGGTCAAGCTGATCGCCGAGTTCGGCACGATCGACAATCTGCTCGAGCATGTCGCCGACGTGAAGCCGCCACGGGCGCAGGCGCTGCTCAAAGAACAGGCCGACAACGCGCGCCTGAGCCGGAAGCTCGCCACCATCCGGACCGACTGCCCCGTTGAGTTCGAAGCGAAGTCGTTCACCACGCACCCGCCCGATCCGGAACGGCTCGCGCCTCTCCTGCGGGAGCTGGAATTTTCGACGCTGCTCAAAAATATTCAAACGGCGTCAGGCTCGGCGCCGACGGGCGAAGCGTTGGGCGACGGGGTCGACATCATCAAGGATGACAAGTCCGCGAAACGTTTTGCCGACCATGCGGCCAGGGAGAAACTCGTCGGCCTGCATGTCGTGGTGGAGGGAGCGGGCGTCGGAGCCGAGGTGCGCGGCCTCGCATTGAGCACGCCGGACGGCACGACCGTCTTCGCATCGCGGCTGTTCGGCCCGCTCAAAGACCTGCTTGTTGATCGCAAGGTCCTCAAGGCTGCGCACGATCTCAAGCCGGCGCTGCTCGCCTTGCACCGAGCGAATGTCGAGGTGGCGCCACCATTGTTCGACACGATGATCGCGGCCTATCTGCTCAATCCCAACCGGCGCGGCCATGCACTGGATTCGGTGGCACTCGAAGTGCTCGGCTACCAGCTCGGCACGGGACAGACGGAGCAGCCGGCGGAGGAGCCGGCCGATCTGTTCGGGGCATCCAGCGGCGATACCACGGCGGCGGCGATACCCAAGGCTGCGGAAGCGGCGTCCGTGACGGTGAAGATGGTGCCGCTGCTGAAAGAGCGGCTGGAAGAGCAGGGAAGCCTGACGCTGTTCGACGAGGTTGAAATGCCGCTCGTGCCGGTGCTGGCTGAAATCGAACGCAACGGCTTCGGCCTCGACATCAAGACGCTCCACGCACAGAGCAAGGAACTGGAGCGCGAGCTGGAACATCTCATGGGCAACATCGTCCGGCTCGCCGGCCAGGAGTTCAACGTCAACTCGCCCAAGCAGCTTGCGACGGTCCTGTTCGAGAAGCTGGGTTTGAAGCCGCTCCGAAAAACCAAGACCGGGTATTCCACGGACGAAGACACGCTCATGCAGCTGGCCGCCCAGCACGAGTTGCCGGCGCAGATTCTGAACTACCGTTCGTTGAGCAAGCTCAAGTCCACCTACGTGGATGCCTTCCCGGAGTTGGTCAATCCGGAAACGCACCGGCTGCACACATCGCTCAACCAGACCGTCGCGGCGACCGGGCGGCTCTCCTCCACCGAACCGAATATGCAGAACATCCCGATCAAGGGCGAGCACGGCTTCCGCATCCGCGAGGCCTTCATCGCCTCCAAAGGCCACACGCTCCTCTGCGCGGACTACAGCCAGATCGAGCCGCGCATTCTGGCGCATCTCTCCGGCGATCCGAAACTCAAGAAAGTCTTCGAGCGGGGCGAGGATATCCACACGGCGACGGCGGTCGAGATTTTCAAGCTGCCGCCCGATCAGATCACCAAGGACATGCGGCGCGTGGCCAAGACCGTCGTCTTCGGCATCGTCTATGGCATCAGCCCCTTCGGGCTCTCGCAGAATATCGGCGTCTCGCAGGCCGATGCCAAGAAATACATCGAGACCTACTTCGAACGGTACGCGGGTGTGAAGGCCTTCATGGACAAAACCATCGAGCAGGCGAAGAAGCAGGGCTATGTGACGACCATCCTGGGCCGCCGCCGTCCGATCCCTGAACTGCAAAGCTCCGATCCCACCCAGCGCGGTTTCGGCGAACGCATGGCCGTCAACAGCCCGATCCAGGGCTC
>MHEU01000066.1:5516-10660 GCA_001805245.1 Nitrospirae bacterium RIFCSPLOWO2_02_FULL_62_14
GAGCACGAAGATGATCCTCCAAGTGCACGACGAGCTGATCTTCGAGGTGCCGGAGAAGGATGTCGAAAAAGCCAAACGGCTGGTGAAAGCGGAAATGGAAGCGACGGGGCAAAAGCTCGGACTGTCAGTGCCGCTTAAAGTTGATCTGGGCGTGGGCCACAACTGGCGCGAAGCGCATCCGTGAATCACTAAATAATCTCTCAAGCGAGGAATGTCATCCCAAAGGCTTGACTTTTCGTGATCGCTTCAGTTATTCCGAACTTCGATATCGGAGTTCGATATGAAGAAACCAGAAACATCCCGGCGATTGGTCCGGCAGTTTTTCCTCGGCTTCGTGCGGCTGCACATCCTCTACCATGCGTCCGAAGAGCCGGTGTGCGGCGTCGAGCTGTCCAGCGAGCTGGCCAGCCATGGCTATCGGCTCAGCCCCGGAACCCTCTATCCCATCCTGCATGCCCTGGCCGCATCCGGCTATCTTCGACGAGCCGTCCGGGTCGAACAGGGCCGGCAGCGCAAGGTCTACACCCTGACTCGACGCGGCGAGGAGGCCCTTACTCAGGCGCGGGAGCACCTGCGGGAGCTGGTCGAGGAAGTGATGGGAGAGGGGAAAGGCCGTGCGAGGGGGTAGCCGTTACATTCCGTTTCTTTTTATTATATTGGTGATCTCGTGTGGACTGTCCACGCTCGCAGGCGCGTGGGAGTGGGTGCCGTCGGATGAGGAACTCCGGAAATACCGTAAGAGTTGGAATCCTTTTTCTCACGGGCCACTTCTCCACACGGCAGTAGACGTCCAGCCAAAAGGACAATATCTCCTGCGCCCGTTCATTTTTTCCCAGATCGGCGAGCACAGCTTCGATAATCGTTTCCAATTCGTGACCGAGCGAAAAAGCGGACCGACGCATTTATACAGCGTTCAGGAGCCGTCCCTCGAGTTCGCCTATGGGATCACGGATCACATCCAGCTCGGTGTCACCACCTCTCTCCAATCATTCTGGTCCCGGGAGAACGGCCGGAACGATACCGACACAGGCCCGGGCGATACGTCGCTGGCGATCAAGTACCGACCCATCGTCCAAGACCCCGATTCCTGGCGTCCCTCCGTCACCTTCTTCAACCATATGGTGATCCCTACAGGGAAATGGCTTGGCACCAGCAAGCCACCGGGAGGATTCGCACCCATCGGCCGTTTCCCCGCTACCAGATTCGGCGAAGTGGGGTTCACCGAGGGCGCGATGGTCCGCAAGAACTTCCAGCCCTTTCGCATCCAGGCCGGAGTCTTCTACACCTACGCTGCGCCCGGCAGCGAGGGCAAAGAGACAACCTATACCGGTGATCTGGTCAACACCCGTGTGGCGTTTGAGCATATCCTCGACGATACGCGTGGATTCGGTTACGGCGTGGAGCTCGTTACGCTCCACGGGCTCACCTGGCGCGCCGATGGACACGAGATCAATCGTGGCCAGAAGAGCGGATTCAGCATCATCGGGCTCGAACCCACTATCCAATGGCGCTTTGGAGATACCCCCTTCGTTGCCGCCGCCGGCGTGCTCTTTACGATTGCCGGGCAGAATGCCAGCGAGTCCATCTATCCCAACCTCTCGATCTTCTATTACTGGAGTGAGACCGGGAAAGTCCTGATGCGATAGACGTTATCCAGCCTGCACGTCACGCTCTCCCTGCATTGACTCACCTTAGAGAATCAAGTAGCCTCGCTGCGCCATTATTTCAGAGGCCCCCAAAGGAGGATTTGCCATGAAGCTGTTGCGCTTGTTCAATCTGGTGCTTGCGTCGGCGCTGTTGGTGCCCGCCATGAGTGTGGCCGCTCCGCCGCCGGAACCGAAAGTGGAGTATTCGGCCGACAGCACGATGGAAACCGAAGGGGGCATGACGATGAAGTCCCGCGTCTATCACGCTCCGGGCAAGCAGCGCATCGAGATGGGCGGGGAGGGCGGCAATATCACCATCATGCGCAAGGACAAGAAGGTGTCGTGGGTACTCATGGGAGACATATACATGGAAATGCCGATGAATCAGGCGGACTCGCAGGATCCGCATGATATGGATATCCAGCAGACCGCGGTCGGCGAGGAGACGGTCAACGGCGTCAAGACGACCAAGTACAAGGTCATCACGACGAAGAAGGACGGGTCCAAGTTCGGCGGTTTCTTCTGGACGACCAAGGACGGCATCACGGTCAAGATGGACCTCCTGTCGAAGGAGGGCAAGGAGAAGCACCGCATCTCGAGCGAGCTGACCAATCTGAAGATCGGCAAGCAGGACCCGAAGCTCTTCGAAATCCCTCCCGGCTACACGAAGAACGACATGGGCGCCATGATGGGCGGCGGGAAAGGCGCGCCGAACATTCAGGAGATGATGAAGGGCAGGGGCAGGGAGAAGGGCGGCAAGGGCAAGGGCGAGGAAGGTGATGAAGGCATGGACGTCAATAAGATGCTGAAGGGCCTGATGGGGCAGTAGATGGAGATCATGCCAATGACACAGTTCAGAATTCTCTGGAGTGCGCTGCTGATTCTCGCCCTGACGGTTTCTCCTCAGGCCGTCCGCGCGGACGACGAATGCATGGCGGCGGATGAAGAGCAACGTACGAAAGCCGACGTCGCAGCTGCGCTCAAAGCTGAAAAATCCGCCAAGCAGGCGGAACTCTTTATTGCCTATCAGTCCATTGCGGACCACTATTGCGCCCATTTGTTCGATAAAAATGGAAAAGACCTTCAGGCCAGGGCCAAGGCGAACCTGCCCAAGCTCGGCCGGGATCTGGCCAAGGCTGCGGAGGCCAAGGGGCTGCTGTATTCGAACGAGCCTGTCTACACTATTGTCGGCGCAAAGAAGGACAAGAACGGCAACACCATCTCTGAGGGAACCAGGCGTGCAAATGAGCGTGCCTCGGCCTTCGCGTGGCTCGAGACCAGCGGAGACCACAACGAAGCCAACCGGGTGATGTTGAAGGCCGCTCATGCCAAATCGGACAACCTGGAGTTTTTCAAGACGGCCTGGGATGTGGATAATGGCCGCTACGAGCAGGTCGATCGCAAGACGGGCGAGCGGAAGCCTTATGCCTCCCCTGCGGCCTATCGCCAGGAGCTTCAGAAAATCGCGTCGGCCAATGCCGACCGGTTGATGAAGGCGGAGGAGAAGGATGCGGCGGGCCTGTCCGGCAGCGCGATGGACGTTGGGATGGCCAGCGGGCGCTCGATGGAGAAGCTGAAGGCAGCTTCGGACTGGATGAAATTTTTACCGAACGGCGACAAGCCGGCCAGGGCGCGGGCCGAACAGCGGGGCGACACCATTATGAAGCGCAGCGACCCGACGTTCACCCAGATGAATGCGAAGGCCTATTACGAGTTTGCCGGGTCTTCCAAGGCCAAGGAGAAACTCGCGCAGCTGGAGAAGAAGAGCGAGGAGTCCGCACGCGCCATGGAGAAGTCAGCCGAGAAAGTGAAAGGCGCGGTCACCATAGAAAAAAGCGAGGCGGACCAGAAGAAATTCAAAAAGGGGAAAGCGGATCTTGAAAAGGAGCTGGGATTCTAACGCCTGCGCTTCCGGTTTCGTACAGGCGGCCTGCAATCTCGTTTCCCCCTTGTAATCCGGCAGCGCCTGGGTTCAAGCTATGCATATCATTGGCTCGTCATACGGTGTCATACCTCGGATTGTCTGATCATGGATAGCCTGGAGGTGCACGATGGGTCCCACCAAGGTAATCGTGAAGGGCGACGCCCTCTACGACGCCCAGACCGGCAAATTGATTCATAACGGACTCGCGACACCGGAGGCGCGGCAAGAGTATGCCAACCATCATTACATCGTGCTGCCGGAAGTGGACCGCGCCGGCCGCCAGTGGGAACTCGATGGGCAGCCGGTCTATTGCCTTCGCGGCACGCGCTACGAGACCCTGAACGAGCAGCAACGCCATCTGGCGCGCTGCCCCGACTGCGGGGGCATGGGCATCAGGACTGAAGAAGTCATGGCCGAACGTGACTGCATCCGCTGCACTCGGTGCGGTCATGAGTTCGACTCCCGGCTCGAAATGATGGAAAGCTGAGGGACTTGCTCAGGCCGGCGGCGCGTGTAGAGTCTGGACGATTTCCGTCGTGTTGAACAGCATCGCGTTCATCCGCGTGTAGGCGGCGTGGCCGTAGAGGTGGTCGCGGGCGCTGGTCGAGCCGGTCGAATCCTTGTAATCCACGAGCAGGCACTGCCCGTCGTTCTGGCAGCGGGTCGTGCGCCGCGCGCATTCCAGCCAGCGTTCAAACCCGTCCCACGGCTCCAGCAGTTCCCAGAGCGCCTTGTTCGCGGCTTTGGTGACTTCCGATGCCGGTGTCGCGTCGCTGCCGGCCAGGGCCAGTTGCTGGACATAGTCGCCGCCCCAGGCGATCGGCATCTCCATCGTGATCTGGGGCAGTTCCATCTTGGCGAGCCATCGCTTGCCGTCCGCGCGCATCGGGCGATGGTTGACGAGATGGAGCACTTGGCCGAGTCCAGCCGGGTCCCATCCGTAGCGGACCGGCGTGCCGAACGTCACAACGTCCAGCGTGGCCCCGTTCAACAGGCTGCCGCTCGGCACGAGCGATTCGAGAAGGGCGATTTCTCCGTCCGGCATGATGTGTTTGAGATTCGCGAGTACGGCCCCGCGCACGGCCGACTTGCCGGGAGCCAGGAGGTTCGAGAGCAGCGCCATGATCAGTCCCGCCTGGCCGTGGGCTTGGACGAGGATGCGATCGCCGGGCCCGAAGCCGTGCTCGGCGCAGAGGGCGCGCAGCCGGTGCAGCAGCCGCACGGCGGCCTCGGCGCGGCCCAGGTGGTGCTGCTCGCAGGACCAAAGGAGGCGCGTGCAGAGGAACGGGCGGGGCGCGTTGCGGCTCACGGCCTTCTGGAACAGCTCCACGTAGGCATTCGTGAAATTGCCGGCGTCGCCGGCCTGTTCGTCGAGCAATTTTTTTGTCGCCTCGTCATTGGCGTAGGGTGGTTTGGCGCCGCCCGGCATGGAGGGCACGCCGTTGGTGTCCTGCCGCATGAGCGCCAGCAATGCTTCCATCCCCGGAATGCCGCGCGAGTAGCCGCGCTTGAGGCCGCCGGCTTCATCCAGGCGCCCCGCCCCGAACAGGTCGCTGCTCAAATGGGTGCCATGA
>MHEU01000066.1:10688-19797 GCA_001805245.1 Nitrospirae bacterium RIFCSPLOWO2_02_FULL_62_14
CGGCCAGCCGTTTGCCGTGTTCGGCCATGGCATCGAGCCAGGCGGGGGAGTCCGGCGGAGCGCCGGTGGGCAGTTCCCGGTACGCGACGCGCTCGCCCGGGTCCTTCCGATCGTACTCGGAATGTTGAAAGTTGTTTCCAGCGGGCATAGCGGGTCTTTTATCAGAAGGGTTTGGTGATTTCTAGCCCGGATTATCCATGCGCTTCGTTGCGAAATTGCGCAGACGCGTCGCGAGACGGGCGCGTGGAGTCTGGGGACTGACACCCTTCCCCGCGTCCGCGCGTGGTGTCTGTCCCCGTCCGAACCGGGACAGGCACCGTCGAGGACGACGGAGCCAGTCCCCGAACAGGCTGTTGACTGACTGAGCGGCGAGCCCGCACGTCGCAGCAGCGTATCCGCGATTGCAGCAGAAGCGTCATGGATAGTCCGGGCTAGGGCCATGTTGACCGGCCTGAAAAGCACATGCTAAGTTGAGTCCTCTTATGGTTATTCGAGTGACCCTGACAGCGTTCACAGTAGCGTTCGGTCTTGCGTTGGCCGGCCCCGCCGCCGCCGCGCCTCCGGCCGCTCCGGCCCAGCCCGAGCATGTCGTGCTGTTCGTGCTGGAAGGTTTCGGGAAGGACTCGCTCAAGACCGGCGCCATGCCGGTGGTGAGCAGGCTGGTCAAAAACGGCTCGGTCGCCTGGTCCGCCACGGCGGTCAATCCGCCCTTGCGCCTGCCGACCATGGCCTCGATCTTCACCGGCCTGCCGGTGGAAAAGCACGGCATGGACTGGGACACGTTCGATTTCGCGCGGGGCTATCCCCGGCCTCCGCTGATGTTCGATTATCTGGACCTGGGCGGCGGCAAGGACACCGCCGTCTTTTTCATGGACGAGTCGCTCTACCAGCTCGCACGGCCGGCGTCCTATGTGGACTATCAGGTGTGTGGACGGCTGCGGCCCGAGTGCCGGGCGTCCTTGGTCGTGACCTACGTCAGGGAATATTTCAAGAAGGGCGCGCAGGGCGGGTACAACCATTATGTGTACGCGCTGCCGCATCTGCTGATCGTCCATCTGCCCGATGCCGGCCGCGCCGGATCGGAACACGGCTGGACGTCCAAGGCCTATGCTGCGGGACTGAAGGATGTGGACGACGCCATCGGGTCCATCCTGGACATCTACAAGACCTACAAGCTGCTCGACCATACAATGGTGATCGTGACGGCGCTGAACGGGATCGGCGAGTCGAAGCAGAACGGGTCGCTGCCGCATGTGCCGTGGATCGCCTCCGGCGCCAATATCAAGGCTGGGCACACGATCGCCGCGCCCGTCTCCATCATCGACACCGGGGCGACGGTCATGCGCGCGTTCGGACTTGAAACGCACATGGAATGGCAGAGCCGCCCGGTCGAAGAAATTTTCCGCGCACCGCGCGAGATCGTGCATAACCAGCCGGCCCTGAATCTCCATGGCCAGTAAGCTCCTCACCATTGTGATAGGGGCGGTGGCCCTGCTTGTTGCGGCGCCGAGGGCGCCGGAAGCGGCGCCGCCGGCTGCCTACACCAAGGAGCATTCGATCACGTTCGACGCGACGGCGCTGGTGCCTCCAACAAGGTGGCAGGTGCCGGGCATCACGCCGATGATCTTGACGCTCGATCCGGAGAGCACCGACGCCTACAGGAGCACCGAGCGGAAGACGCTCATGCTCAAGCCCGGTTCGTACAAATTCGGAACCTACACGTTCGATTTCCCGTTCAATGTGACGCTGGAAGGGAAGCTCGACTTTGCCGCGTCGCTCGATCAATGCGTGGTGGGGCGTGAAACGCAAACGTTGACTGTGAAGTGCAGCCGCACGCATCCGTACGGCGGCACGCGCGAGTATGATTACAAATGATGTGCGAGAAAGGCGAGACTGGCGAGAGAGGCGCGAAAAGCGGGAATTGCGAGTCACGCAAGTCCCCCTCGACTTCACTCGGGGCCCTGAGCCAGTCGAAGGGGCGCCCGTCCCGCGCGTCTCGCAAGAAGTGAGTGACCATGTCTCAATCTATTGACGATCTGCTGGAAGCGCTCGAAGACGTTGACGACGCGACGCGGGAAGAAGCCGCGAAAGCGCTCGCCGAACAAGCCTACCCTGCCGCGCTCGAGCCGCTGCTCAATGCGGTCGGCGACGACTTTTGGACGGTCCGCGCGCACGCGGGCTGGGCGGTCGCCAGAATCGGCGGGCCGAAGGCCGTCGAGGCGCTCATCACGCTGTTCAACGATCCGATCATGGAGGTGCGCAACGAGGCGGTGGCGGCGATGGCGCATCTGGGTCGCGGGGTCGTGGACCGGCTCATCGCCTGCCTGAAGGACGAGCGGTGGCGCGTGCGCGAGCATGCGGCCAAGGCCTGCGGCGAACTCAAGGACGCGAAGGCCGTGGATGCGCTGATCGTCGCCTGTCGCGACCGCGACGGGGCGGTGAAAAGCGCGGCGGCCGAGGCGCTCGGAAAAATCGGCGACGCGAAGGCGATTCCGGCGCTCGTCAAGCTGTTCCGCGACACCTCGAAGATCGTGCGCGAGACGGCGGGCACGGCGCTGGTCGCGATCGGCCAGCCGTCCGTCGATCCGTTGATCGAATGTTTGCAGGACAAGGACTTTGTCGTCCGCTGTCACGGCGCCCGCGCGCTCGGCGGGATGACGACCGACTACCAGATCGGCCACGCCTGGGCCAAGGATCCCAAGGTCATCGAGGCGCTGATCGCCGCGCTCAAGGATCCGGACCGGGCCGTGCGCGAGGATGCGACGATCGCGCTGGGCATGATCGGCAGCCCGCTGGCCATCGATGCGCTGATCGAAGCCATGAAGGACGGGGCGGTGAAACGGCATGCCATCATGTCGCTGGGCATGATCGGCGACGCGCGGGCTCTGCCCGCGGTGATGAATGCGCTGAAGGGGAAGGGGATCCGGCAGGAGGGGACGCCCACGCCGGGCTGCATCGTCAGCGAGGAGGCGTTCATCAAGGAGGCGGCGGCGACGGCGCTGGGCCACTTCCGCGACCCCCGCGTGATTCCCGACCTGATCATGCTGCTGAAGGACCAGAATCTTCGCGAACGGGCGGCGCCGTCGCTGGTGCTGATCGGCGACACGGCCATCGAGCCGCTGGTCGCGTTTCTGCACGATCCGAAAGCGTCGGAAGTGGAATCGGAAGGGGAGCGGGTGGTGTCGTTCGCCACGGCGCGCCTCACCGTCGTCGACGCGCTCAAGCAGATCACGATGGACACGCTGAAGAAACTGGGCTGGGAGCCTCCGTCCGGCGACCATGAGTGGGACGTCGATTCCAGCCGGGCCGACAATCTCCGGACCCATCAGCCGCTCGGAGAGACCGGGCGGTTCGGCGTATCCGGCGATATTCCGAAGGGCAAAGTCTAGCCGCCGACTCCTGCCGGTTCACCTCCCCGTTTGCCCTTGAAAAAAGCCTGTGTTACCGTTTGAATCCGTTGAAACACCAACAGCCATGCGAGGATCAGCCCTGTGGCCGACAGTGTGCTGGAACAGATCGCCGCGCTGAGAGATGAAGACTGGGCGGTCCGCGAGGACGCGGCAGTCGCGCTCGGCGGCCTCCGCGACAAGCGGGCGGTGGAACCCCTAATTGCCGTGTTGCGGGACTCGGACCGCGCGGTGCGGGAGGCGGCCGGGGCGGCGCTGACGGCCATCGGGGAGCCGGCAGTCGAGCCGCTCGGGGCCTGTCTGCGCGATCAGAATTTAACCGTCCAGGAGTCCGCCGCTGCGATTCTGGCCTCCATCGGAGATGCCCGCGTCGCGGATCAGCTGATTGCCGCCCTGACGAGCGCCGATTGGGTCGTCCGCATGCACGCGGCCAAGGCGCTGGGCCGCATCGGCGATGCGAAGGCGATCCCGGCGCTCATGCCGCTGCTTCAAGACAAGGTCAAGGCCGTTCGAGAGGAGATCAGCGGCGCGCTCGCCCGGCTGGGTCCGGCGGCGATCCCCGTGCTGGTCGAGGCGCTGACGCATCAGGAATGGCTGGTGCGACTGCATGCGGTCGAATCGATGGGCAAGACAAAATCGCCCGATGCCGTGGACCCGCTGCTGCGGCTTCTGTTCAACGATCGGGATTCGTCGTTACGGGAGGATGCCGTGCGGGCGCTGGGCGAAATCGGCGATGCGCGGGCCGTGGAGTTTCTGCTGACCGCGATAAAAGAGCCGGGTCTGCGCCCGCTGGTGGCGGAGGCGCTGGGAAAAATCGGCGACCGCCGTGCCGTGCCGGCCCTGGTGGCCGTGGTGCAAGGCACGGACCGCCCCGAACAGAGCCGGACGGTCGCCGGCTGCGGCGATCAATGGACCGAGGAAATGGCCGCGCAGGCTGCGGCCGCCCGATCGTTGGGGCAGATCGGGGACGTCTCCACGATACCGACCCTGGTTGCCGCGCTGAAAAATACGGTGACGCGCGCCGAGGCGGCGGCGGCATTGGTGGCGCTCGGACAGCCGGCAATCCCGCACCTGGTGGCCGTGCTCAAGAACGAGCAGGACGGCAATATTCTCTTTCACGTGAAGGAAGCCCTGGCCCAACTGGGCTGGCGGCAGGGACGGGTTTGAAGAGAGGTCAAGGTTGAGGTTAAGGTTGAGACCGGAGAAGCTATGCGGCGAGGACGCTGAGAATCGAGTCCGTACATCAACCTCAGCCTGAACCTCAACCTTCCTGATTATGGCCAAAGAGTCGATAGAAACGCTGATTACGGAGCTGGTCCATGAGGAGGACTGGCGGCGCATGCGCGCGATGGCGGCCTGCGTGCAAGGCGGCACCAAGGCCGTGCAGGCCCTGATCCACGCTCTGGAGACAGGCGGGGCCGGACTCAAGACGGAAATCGCCGGCATGCTGGCGCGGCTGAAGGATCCGACCGGCGGGGTGCCGCTGGTCCGTCTGCTGCGCGATCCGGACGAGACGGTCCGCAAGGCGGCCGCGCTGGCACTCGATCAGATGGCCGGCGTGCTGGATGCTGAGGCGGCCGAAGCGCTGGTGCATGAACTGGCGATCCTGGAGGATGAAGCCCAGCGTCAGGTCGTCATCAGGCTGGTCGGCGCGATGCCGAACGCCGTCGGCCCGGTCTGCGCCATGCTGAAACACCTAGACGAGACGGTCAGGGTGACGGCGGTGGAGATGCTCGAGCATCTGCTGGAGCCGAAGTCCTCCGATGCGCTGGTGGACGCGATGATGGATCCGGCCTTGCGCGACGCGGCCACCCGTACGTTGAAGAAGTTGAGCGCCATTCGCGACCGGATCGATCAGATGTTCAACGCGCTGCGCGAGATCGAAGGTTCGTCCGAGCGGGAGGAGGCGCGGATGGCCACGGTGATCGGGCTGCTGCCGATCGGCCGCCCCAGCGTGGACATTCTGATCGAGTATCTCGAGGATGACGACTGGCTGGTGCGCGAAGCGTCGGCGGATCTACTGGGAAAAATCGCCGATGTGCGGTCGGTCGAGCCGCTGATGGAGCGGCTGCGGAAGGACAAGGACACCGGCGTCAAGGAACTGGCCTTGAAGGCCCTGGGCCTGATCGGGGACGCGCGGCCGCTGGAGCTCTATATCGAGGCGATTCCCATCAGGCCGCTCCGCGTCTTTGCGATGGAGGCCCTGGCCAAGATCAAGGACGTGGAAACGCTCCGCTCGTATCAGGAGCTGTTCGAGCGATTAAAGACTGACCGGGACGGGCTGGTCTCGTATAATGCCGGGATGATCGTGGACAAACTGACCGCGCTCACGATGCAGGCGGAAGTTCAGGCGGGGCAATCGGAACAGGCGGGAAAGGCGGAGGATATGCACCATGAGTGACGCGGAACAGCAGGAACGGATTGCGCAGCTGCTCTCGGCCCTGCGGGACGAGAACGAGGCGCTGCGCCATCACGCGAGGATTGAACTTGGTCAGATGGGTATGGAGGCACTGCCAGAGTCATGATGGCCATGCGGAGAATAATTCAAAGGATTGAGGTTTTGTATGAGTGATGCGGAACGGATCGAGCAATTGCTCTCGGCACTACGAGATGAGAACGAAGCGCTGCGCAACCACGCGGTGGCCAGCCTCGGGCAGATGGGCATCGAGGCGCTGCCGCAGCTGATCGGCATGCTGGAAGATGAGGATGCCGTGATCCGCGAGGCGACGACCAGCGCGATCGTGCGCATCGGGCCCGAGGCGGTGGAGCCGCTCATCGAGGCCCTGCAGGAGGATGTCTGGTCGGTGCGGGAGCAGGCGGCGTCGGCCCTGGGAAAGCTCAAGGATCCGCGCGGCGTCGAACCGCTCGTGAAGGCGCTGAAAGACCGGGATGGCGCGGTCCGGACGGCGGCGGTGTGGGCGCTGGAACGGGTCGGCGATTCGCGGGCCGTGCCCGGCCTGGTGGAGGCGCTGGGCGACAGCCTGGTGCGCGAGGACGTCGCCCGCGTGCTGAAAAAGATCGGCGACGCGCGCGCGGTCGAGGCGCTGATCGATGGGCTGAGCGGGAACAACTGGATGGTGCGCCGCCATGCGGCCGAGGCGCTGGGAAAGATCGGCGACCCGCGCGGCCTCGACTCGCTGATCGGGGCGCTGCAGGACGAGGATTGGCTGGTCCGCCGCAATGCCGCCGAGTCGCTGGCCCGTCTCGGCGACAAGCGGGCGGTGGATCCGCTGCTGCCGCTCCTGGAGGACGAGAACGAAATGGTGCAGGAAACAGTGGAAGGGGCGCTGTCGAGTTTAGGGTGGAAACCGAGCGAGCAAACATAATACAGTACACCGTCATCTTCACGTTCATAAGGAATCTTTCATGGCGAACGAAACTCCGGAACAACCAGCCAAGCTGATCCAGATCGGCCCCAAGGGTGGAGCCAAACAGGACGGATTCAATCTCGTCACCGAGCGGGTGGTCTCCGTCAATCCCGCTGCCAAGCAGCTCGAAGTGGAGCTGCTGGCCTACGACGGCAAGACCGTCGTGCTGGACGTGGCCGAGGAGGTGCTGGCCGATCTGCTGACGATCAAGCCCGGCGACGGGGCGACGATCCGTGTCGTCGAGGAGGGCGGCAAGCGCGTCGCCAAGAGTTTCAAGATCCGGGCCAAGGATCCGAACGCCGCCCGGGCCGACGCGATGCTGGTGGATCTCCAGGACACGCACTGGCTGAACCGCAAATATGCCGCCGAGACGCTGGGAGAGTTGAAGGATGCGCGGGCGGTCGGCCCGCTGGTGGAGGCGCTGACCGACGAAGTGGGCGATGTGCGGCAGCGGGCCTACGATTCGCTGATCAAGCTGGGCGGCGTATCGGTCCCGTCACTGGTGGCGCTGCTCGTATCCGAGGAGGACGAACTCCGTCAATCCGCCACGGAAATCATCCGCAAGATCGGCAAGCCGGCCGTGGAGCCTCTGGCCGTCGCGCTGGAGGAGGCGGATGACCGCTTGAAGACGAGGATCATGAAGGTGCTCGACCGGATGGGGTACAAGCCGAAACCGAAAGAAACGGACACCGTCAAGCAGATCGGACAGCAGTCTTGAGAAAGGGTGATTTCGTGATCTGGTGATTTAGTGAAGTGGTGATCGAAAAGAGTCGTTCCGAATTCCGGCAATCACCAAATCGCCAAATCACCAAACCGTACTTTATTTCGGCGTCCGTTCCGGACGCCCCACCGAGACATAGCGGAATCCCATTCCCGCCACACGTTCCGGCTCGTAGACATTGCGCAAATCGATGAGGACCGGCTGGCGCATCAACGTCTTGAGGCGGTCGAATTCCAGGTTCCTGAACTGGTTCCATTCCGTCAGGATCACGAGCGCATCGCTGCCCTTGGCCGCCTCGTAGGGATCGCCGCAGGGCGTCATCTTTGGCAGCAGCTTTGAACCTTCTTCGAGCGCCGCGGGATCGTAGGCACGGACGGCGCAGCCCGCGTTCAAGAGTCCCTCGATGATCGTCAGCGCCGGGGCCTCGCGCAGATCGTTGGTATTCGGTTTGAACGAGAGGCCGAGCACCCCGACCGTTTTGCCCTTCAGGCTGCCGAGCGCCCGTTCGATCTTTCCGACCATGGCCAGTTTCTGCCGCTCGTTGACCGCCGCCGCCGCCTTGGCGATCTGCATCTCTGAGCCGGCCCGGTCGCCGGTCTGAATCAGCGCGGCCACGTCCTTCGGGAAGCAGGAGCCGCCGAAGCCGGGGCCGGCATGGAGAAACTTCGAGCCGATCCGGTGGTCCAGTCCCATCCCTTTGGAGACGATCTGGACGTCCGCGCCGACCTTCTCGCACAAGTTCGCAATCTCGTTGATGAACGACACCTTGGTGGCGAGAAACGCGTTGGAGGCATACTTGATCATTTCCGCGGTGGGGATGTCCGTGATGACGATGGGCGTTTCGATCAGGTAGAGGGGCCGGTAGAGGTCCTTCATGATGGCGACCGCCTCCGCGCCGTCCGCGCCGATGATGATGCGGTTGGGCCGCAGGAAGTCCTCGATGGCCGAGCCTTCACGCAAAAATTCCGGGTTGGAGACGATGTCGAACCGGACCGGGTTTTTCTGACTGGCGGTGATGACCGCGCGCACCTTCTCGCCAGTGCCAACCGGCACCGTGGACTTGGTGGCGATGACCTTGTAGCTGGTCATGTGCCTGGCGATACCGCGGCCGACTTCTTCGACGTAGGAGAGATCGGCGGAGCCGTCGCTGCGCGAGGGCGTGCCGACGGCGATGAAAATGACCAGCGCCTCGTCCACCGCCTTGGCGATGTCGGTCGTGAAGGTGAGGCGGCCGTCCCGGATGCCCTCGGCGACCAGTTCCGTGATGCCCGGCTCGTAGAAGGGGACTTCACCCTTTTCCAGTTTGCCGATGCGTTTGGCATCGGTATCCATGCAGATGACGTTCAAGCCAAACTCGGCGAAGCAAGCCCCCGTCACCAATCCGACGTATCCGGTTCCAATGACACTGATATGCACGCGGGCTCCTTTCGCTCCTTGAATTGCGGCCGAGTATAACACAGGCACTGTTCCTGCACGAACGTTCGAACTCATTTCGGACGGGGACAGACACATGGGAACAGAACGGGGACAGCAACTGTCTTGACTGTCAAGCACGCAGGGGCGCCCCTGCGTGCTCAGAGGCACGCATGCCACAACTGACGGACCAGAGAACC
>MHEU01000067.1:0-57109 GCA_001805245.1 Nitrospirae bacterium RIFCSPLOWO2_02_FULL_62_14
AATCTTTCGTTCAATCTGTTCGGCGGGAATTAGTGTGCTCATCGTGCCTCTTTGACCTCGCACTGTGCGAGGTCAATCCTTTCAAGAAACAAGCTGAATAGATATTCGGAGACCTAATCGAAATGGGCACAGTGTAACAAATTTGCCGGCCGGACGCTTATGGGGATGGCTGATGCGTGGAAAGTGGCAGGAACATTTTTCGCCGGCCGAGCCCGCAGGGCGGAGGGTCAGCTCCTGGGATCGGTTTGTCTGGTTTGTTTGGTTTTTCTCGTTTGTTTGGTTTGTCAGGCGAACCCAACGGACCAAACCGGCTAAACAGGCATAACAGACCGAACAGACGAAAAGAGGGTTCTTCTGGTTTATCTGGTTTGCCCGGTTGGCCCGCGCAAGCGAGGTATGATCAACCGCTCGCGGTCTTTACTTCGAGGTGAAGCTCTTTGGGAGGGGTACGGGGTTCCCGTGGAGGGGGTCCGCCCCAGATGAGCACGTCGGGGCACAGATCGGCACCGTTCGGCCAGACCACCGACCCTTCCTCCGCCCGTGCTTCGCGAAAGCGGGCGGGGTCCCGACGAATTGGTTCAAAGATGGGACCGATCAGCAGATCGGCGATGTCCCGCTCAACCACAGACCCGTCCGTCAAAGTCAGACGCAGCCGGAACCCTTCGAGCGGAACCACCTGTTTGATACGCAGCAGTGACATCGATGGACTCACTTTACTCCAATGGGGCGATCGGTTGCAAAGATTCTCCCTTACGTGCCAGGCTCCAGTCCTGTTGTAATTCGCCACGATGTAGTGCGGCCCACTCGAGGACGAGCCCGCGCGCGCGTTGAGGTAGATCGCCCTGATAAATTTTCAGGGTTTCGATGTTGATCAACGCCTCAAACTCCCCATAGGCCGCGTGAAAATGCGGGGGATAGTGATCGTTCACATACATCCGAATCACGATTCCGAAGAACCGACTGATTTCCGGCATGGGCCGGAGTCTAGTGGAATGTGATTCGGAATGCAAAGCAGATGAGTGGCGGGCGCGGGACGCGCGGGAGGGTTCATCTGGTTTCTCTGGTTTGTTTGGTTTGTCTGGTTTGTTTTGTTGGACGGAACAGACTAGACAGACGGAACGGACAGAACAGTCGGAGAAAGAAAAAGGTGTCAGGAACCATTCAGAATCGTGGGAACGGTTCCTGACACCCTCATACACTGACGTGCTGACATGACGACGTTCGGACGTTCCGACGCCGGGCACGTCGAGGACTATTTCACCCGCCTTTGCTAAAGCTTCCAGCCTTCGTAGCCGAGCTACTTCGGCGGAGTAGGCTCCGGCGGGTTTCGGCGAAGCTACCTCATGACGTGGCCGACCGCGTACAGGAGGATCCCCGCGAGAAAGAGGACCTGTTGGGGCCAGCAGACCGCCTTCAGCGGGAGCGAGTGCTCGCGCCCCCCCAGCACAAACGTCCGGAACTGTCCTTTTACATCGTAGATCGATTCTGTCGTGCCGGTCAGTGTCTCCGCCACCAGGGGGAGGAGCCCCATCGTAAACAGCCCGAAGACCGTCGACAGTCCCATGCACAGCACAACCGCATTTTTCAGGCTTTCGTGCACCGCGTCGGGATGTTCCACCACCCACCCGAGCGCGACCACGCTGATCACGATCAGGTAGTTATTTGAGTTATTGAAATATTCCACCGCCTTGAGCAAGTGATCGATGTGTTCCTTGTGCGTCTTGTGCTCGTGGTTGCTCATGCCGGACCCCCTTTGGTGAAGGTGGTAAAGAGCTGTCCCGAACTTCCGCCGCGCAGTCTAGCGACTTTCCACAATAAAAGCGAATGCCGGCAGCCAGGAATGTCTATCTGGTCTATTCGGTCTATCTGGTCTGTCTGGTTTTTTGGTTTATCTGGTTGGTCGGGTTTGTTTGGTCTATCTGGTCGGATCAACAGAGCAACGGACCCAACGGACTAAACCGACCAAACAGGCGGAACGGGCTAAACAGGCATAACAGACCGAACAGACAAGACAGACTAGAAAGACCCGTCGGATCGAGGGACGACAGTCACTGTCCTGCTTACTTTGCCAGAAAAATCACCCCGCCGCCCACTCCGACGTGCATGGTCTATTGCATATGCACATATTGGCGCGACTGGCGGGATGGTTTGTTTGGTTGGTTTGGGACGGACCGAACTGGCCTAACAGGCCCAACTGGCTTAACGGGCTGAACAGACAAGACAGACTGGATAGACAAGGCAGACCGTTTAATCGTGGGTGGTTACCCGTTCTCGTCGGCAGCGAACAGGGCTTTATATTCCTCCGCCACGCCCAACTCTTCGGCCTTGGCCGCCAGGTCTTTGAGTTCGGACTGGTTGGGCCGGCGCACGGCGACGATGTTCCGGGCATCTTGCAGATCGACCGGTCCTCCCGCATAGAGCTTCAAAAGCACCAGCGCGGGCCAATCCACCACCGGAAGCCGGCGTTCCAGCACCGGGATCTTCTTGATCTGTCCGAACACCAGATCGGCCCATCGGGATTGCAGGAGAATCAGTTGGACGGGCACCGTGCGCTTGCCGACGGACAGTTTCAGCCGAAACACACCGCACAGCGGATCATCCGGATCGCCCGGCTGAAAACCGGCCTTGAGATGCGCGGCAAGACGGGCCGGGTCAGCCGTGCCGAGCGCCACCGCCAGATCGATGTCCTGCGTGGCGCGTGCCACCCCCCAGGCCGAGACGGCAAACCCTCCGACCAGGGCGTAGGACTGCACCAGTTTTTTCTTGCGCGCCTCGTCGAGGCGCCGGACGATGTCGATTAACGCTTGCCGGAACACGCGAGCTTGAGTTCGAGGCAGGTGTCGGACAGCTCGAGGGACAGCCGTAGCCGCTGCTCCGGCGTCATCCGCCGAGCCTCCTCAATCTTTCGGCTGGTGAGCCGCCCGCTCAACCGGCTGGGCCGCCGACGGAGCGCGCGGGCTTGAGCTGTCGTATGACGATTCATGGGCGCATTATACACAGATTCAGGCAAAGAAAAAGGTGTCGAGTCTCTTTCCCCTGCTCGAACCCGCAGGGCGGAGGGGCAGCCCGAAAAATGTCTATCTGGTTGATCTGGTTCGTCTGGTTTGTCTAGTTTTTTTGATTTATCTGGTTGGTCGAGTTTGTTTGGTCTATCTGGTCGGATCAACAGAGCAACGGACCCAACGGACGTAACGGACCAAACCGGCTAAACAGGCATAATAGACCGAACAGACAAGACAGACTAGAAAGACCCGCAGATCGACGAGCCAGAGACTGGGAGCAGTTATCGAGAGCGACGTGTCAACGGACCGCGTGGGCTGTCTCGAGGGCGGCCAGGTACCGGTTCAACCGCTGGATCTCCTCGCTCTGCATGTGCAGGAAGGTGACGCTGAAGTCCCACTCCATGGTCCAGCGGACGGCAGCCAACCGGACCTCCACCGGCGCAGGGGAACCCGGGAGATAGAGGCGGAGGGACAGGTAGGTTCCCAGATCCACTCGTGTGTTGCTGGTCACCTTGCAGCCTTCAATCGAGAGGTTGTACACGACCCCGCGGGCTTCTCCCGAATACCCGTCTCGCGCGAAGGCCACCGGGAGGTGTGCTCGAAAGCGCTTGGAATCCAGCTGCTCCATGTGGATCCTGGTGCCCCGCGGGCTACCTCAGGCGGCTTCGGTGCCCTGGGTGTTTTGCTGCAGCCCGTCGATCAGTTGGCCGAGGCGCACTTCGTCGCGGGTTCCGAGGCTGAGGAACTCCACGCCGAAGTCCTCCCCTGCCGTCCAGGTGACCTCGGCCTGGTCCACCGCGATCGGCTGGGGGAGATGCGGCAGGTTCAGACGCAGGGTCAGCACCGTCCCTCGCGCTACCGGCGTCCCGCTTTCAATGGCGCCACCGCTCATTGACAGGTTGAAGAGCCTCCCTTCGCCAACCCCCTGGTTCCCCAGGAACACAACGGGGTACTGTACGAACAGCCGCCGCTCTCTCTGCACTTCCATCGGTACATCCTCCTGGCTGTGAAACTCAGGTGCCGGGAACCATTTCAGAACCGTGGGAACGGTTCCCGATACCCTGGATTGCGAAATTAGCTTGGTCTGGCCTGGTGTGATCGACGCTGCTGGATGCTTTGCAGCAGGGTCTCGATCAGCCGGTTCAGGCGTTCCCGTTCCTGTGGACCCAACTGGAGAAATTGCACCCCAAAATCGTCCCCGCACGTCCAAGTGACCTCGGCCTTGTCCACTTCAATCGGCTGATCCTGGGACGGAATATGTACACGCAGGGTCAGGATCGTTCCACTTTGTACAGGGACCTGGCTCTCAACGGCCCCGCCGCAGGTCGAAAGATTGAAGAGCGTTCCCCTGCTAACCCCTTGATTTCCTTCGATAGAAACAGGGCACTGTACGAATAACCGTCTTTCGCGTCGTACTTCCATTCCCCCTCACCTCCAAGCTGATAGACACCCAAAATAAGAGAGCTATTTCAGCTATGAGCAAGGGCAATGCCAAACTGTGAATAGATTGTGGGCAGGCTGAGGTTTGAACCTACCGACTAGCGCTGAGAGGCTGAGGAGCGCGGAACGATGAAAGAAATGTCTATCTAGTCTGTCTGGTCTATCTGGTTAGATCTTGAGACAGGACAGACTGAATAGACGTGATGACTTGACGACTTTTCGACTTTACGACGCGTGGCGCCGTTATTTCACTTTTGAGAAGTCCGCGTTGAACTCGATCTGCTTGCCGTCCATGAAAAAGACGACGACCTTGGTCTTGGCGTTGGGGTCGAAGCTGTCGTAGGCGAACCGGGCGGTGAAGCGGGTGCGGTAGGCCGAGGCCTTGTCCGGCAATTCGATCTTGCGGCCGCGCTCGGCGGGGCTGACGTCCACCGGCTTGATGGTCTTGGAACCCTGCTGGAAGGCCACCTGCACGCCCTCGGCGAAATATTCATCGTCGCCGCAGAGCTGCACTTCGACTTCCAGGTTGGGCATGCCGAGGTACTTCTGGATCTTGTCGTCCGGCATGCGGACGTCGGTCTTCTGCTTCCTGGACTCCGTGGCCTCCTTGCGGCCGAAGGATTCCAGCCAGTACCGCTTGGTGCGGAGAATGGCGCTGGTGCCGCAGGGCTCTTTTTCGGGATCGGCGCCGACCCGCGTGATCATGGAGGCGTGCTGCAGGACTTTCTTGATCTCTTCGTCCGGCTTGGCGGCGTCCGAGGCCTTCATCATCGGATCGCGTCCGGCGGCGAGGGATTTCTTGGCTTCGTCCATCGTGAGCTTCACGTCAATGGCCCCTGCCGGGTCGGCGGCGCAGGCCACGGCCGCCACGACAGCGAACATTCCCAACCGGACCCGCAGGGCAGGCTGACTCATCACATGCCGCGCGCTCATAGAATCCCCCTTAGAAAGGCAGACAATAATGGGCGGCATTGTAAGGAAACAGCAGGGGCAAAGCAATGATTTGGGGAAGGCGATGGGCTAGAGGCACGCGGCGAGAGGTCAGATGAAGCGGGCCATTGAGATGAAATGCTTTGACGTGGTTCTAAGACGCTTCGGAGCCTTTGGAGCCCCTCGCCTCTTGCCACTCGCCCCTAGCCTACACGTGGAAGGCGGACCAGTTCGGATAGGGTTTCGTGCGGTAGAGGTGCTCCACGTCCACCGGGACGGAGAGGCCGTGCTTCTTGAGCAGCGAGGCGGTCAGGCGCAGCGGGAGGCCGACGGCGGCGGTATAATCACCCTCGATCCGCTCGATGAAGTCGCCGCCGCGGCCCTGGATAGAATAGGCGCCGGCCTTGCCCTCCCACTCGCCGCTCTCCAGGTACGCATTGAGGTCGGCGTCGCTGAACGGCTTCATCCAGACCTGCACGGTCTCCACGGCCACGTCCTGGAGCTTGCGCGCGGGGTCGTAGAGCGCCACGGCGGTGTAGATGCGATGGTCGCGTCCCCGAAGCCGCCGCAACATGGCGTCGGCCTGCGCGCGATCGGCCGCCTTCCCGAGGATGAGTTCCCCCACGGCAATCAGCGTATCGCTGCCCAGCACCAGGCCGTCGTCATACGGCTGCGCGCAGGATTGCGCCTTGCCCAGCGCAAAGGTCCACGCCTGCGCCTCCGGCGGCACCTCGGCATGGATCCATTCGTGAAACTTCGGATCAACGACCTCGAAGGGAACTTGCAGCAGGGCCAGCAGCTCTTTGCGGCGCGGAGAGGTGGATGCGAGGACGAGGGACTTCACGCAGTTTCGAGCGCGGGCGTGGTGCGGTGCGCGGAATCTGTCTGATGCCGGGCCTGCTGCCCGGCCTGATATTCGGAGACCAGGCGCGCGACGTCCTCGCTGCTGGAAGCCCGCACCATGGCGGCACGCATGGCGGCGGCGCTGGGGAAGCCCTTGCAGTACCAGCCCAGGTGCTTGCGCATGCGGGGGAAGCACTGCCGGTCCAACAGCGCCTCGTACTGCCGGGCATGGTCCAGCATCACGCGGAACCGTTCCTCGCGCGACGGCGATTCACGCTCGACCGCGCGCGCGGGATCGCCGACGGCGGCCCGGGCCGCTTCCTTGTGACGGAACAGCCACGGCTCGCCCAACGCCCCGCGGCCCACCAGCACGCCGTGCACGCCGTGCTCACGGACCCGGCGAACGACATCTTCAAGGCTTTGCACGTCGCCGTTGCCGAGCAGGAGCGTGCCGGTTTTTCGGGCGAGCTGCGCGGCGCGTTCGATGGCCGACCAGTCGGCCGCGCCCCGGTACATCTGCTCCAGCGTCCGGCCATGCACGGAAATGACGACCGGCTGCTCGGCCAGGAGATGCTCGATCCAGCGTTCGACGATGATCGTGTCGTAGCCGATACGCGTTTTGACCGAGAGCGGGATCGCCCGGCGCGCAACCGGCGGGTCTGTCTGAACGGGGCGCCGCCGGTTCATGGCCTGGATCAATTCAACGCGCGATTCCTTCAAGCCCGCGCCCGTGAGCGACTGGCCCGCCGCCCAATCGGCGATGCCCTCCCGCGTCGCCCGCATGATCTCGTGCGCCAGGTCGGGCGTGCGAATGAGCCCGGCGCCGGAGCCGGACGAGGCCACGTTGCGCGAGGGGCAGCCCATGTTGATGTCCAACCCGTCGAAGCCCAGTTCGCAGACGACGTGCGCCGCCTGGTAGAAGATGTCCGGGTCCCTGCCGTAGAGCTGGGCCACGACCGGCCGTTCCACTTCGCTATAGATCAGCGACGAGAGGAGATGGGCGGGGCCGCGGCAGACGTCCATCACGCTGGTGAATTCGGTGAAGATGACGTCCGGCCGTCCCTGCACGGCCACCGTGAGGCGGAACGGCGCATCGGTGACGCCGTCCATGGGCGCCAGGCCGATGATCGGGCGAGGAAGTGTATGCCAGAAAAACGCGTGATCAGTAATGAGTGATGCGTGCTCCGGTACCGGATTCTCGCCCTCCCCACAACTCATCACTCGTAACTCATCACTCATAACGCGTTACGCTCCCACCTGTTCACAGGCTGCCTGGTAGCCTTCCCGCAAAGCCTGCGCTTCCCGCACGGCCGTGCCGGATGCGGCCGGCAGCACTTCGCGGACGAACTCGACGAAGCGGGTGATCTTGAGCAGGAAAAAATCGTAGGCCTGATCGTTTGCGCGCGGCTCGCGGAACCAGAACCGGACGAACGCATCCAGTGCGATACCGGCACGATCCAAGTCCCGGCAGGTCTCCGGGAACATCTCGTGCACCGCGCCGCCCCATTCCAGAATCTCGTGCGGCAGGTAATGCTCGACATAGAGCGGCAGCGCCGAGGCATCCCCGCCGAGAACCGGCAACCCGGATGCCGCCCGTCCCGTGACGATCTGCGCGTAGCGGTCGTATTGCTCCACTAGCCTGCCGTCGGCAGGCGTGGAGCACGCGCGACGAGCGGGACGCGCGCGACTTGCGCGAATCGAGTCTCGCCTTTCGCGCCTTTCCCGCCAGTCTCGCGCGACACGGTTACCAAACCGTTCGCAGGCTTGTGCAAATTCCTCCACGATCGTCGGAATCGGCTTGGTGTCCACTTCCAGCGCCACGCCCTTGAGATTGACGAGCCCTCGATGCTCGAGCACCTGCGCCAGCATGTCGGAAAGCACGTCCGGGATCGGCGCGCCGTGCGCGTCGATCCAGAGCGGCGGCTCTCCGTCCGGGCGCGCGCGGGACGGCACGGCCTGATGCAGCGCCAGCCCGGCCATGTGGATCTCGACGACGCGCTCCAATGGAAAGGCTTCCAGGAACCCGGCCAGGAATGCCGCGAGCGGACGCCGGCGCCACTCGCCCGTGTAGCGATAGACGGTCCAGAGATGGCCGATGTCCAAGACGACGCCGCAGGGCGTGCGGTCGGTCACGAGGCGGAAAAACTCCGCCATCGTCAGGTCGCCGAAGCCCACGTAGGTGAGCGGCGGCGTTTCGAGCAGGAACAGCGGGCCCATCCCATCATGGCCATTGCGGCCGGCGCGCGCGCGGAAAGCCCGGTCCAACCGCTGCTGCGCCTGCGCGATGTTCGCCGCCGTCACGTCGGCGCTCGCAGCGGTGAACAATGCCGGCAGATAGGTGCCGAACGCATGGCCGGCCATCTGCTTGGCGGCGCATTCATGGTTCAGCCAATGACTGTCGAGGATGCCGAGCTGTTCGGCGGCCTCGTCGAGCCCGGCGTGAAACGGCGAGAGCGTTTCGGGATCCGGCTGCGTCACCCAGAGCCCTTCGGCGTGATACGAGAGCAGGACGCCGGGCAGTCGCCGGCGCAGTACTTCCAGCGCGGAGGGCGCAGCTTTGAAAATTTCGAGATAGCCGTAGTCCAATCCGCGACGGTTTAATGCCCCGACCAGCTCGAACAGGTCGGGCTGGTAGACGTCCACGGACAGGCCGAGCCCGTGGTGCGGGATGCGGGCGACGCGATCAAGAAACTCTCGTTCAATGGGTGTCATGCTTGTTCGGTCCGTTTAGCCTGTTTTGTCTGTCTCGTCTGGTCAGTCTGTTAAGCCTGTTTAGCCGGTTTGGTCCGTTACGTCCGTTGTTCCGTTGATCCAACCAGACAAACCAGATAAACCAAACAAACCAGACAAACCTTCTTCCCCGTCGCGCTTTTCACGCCTTTCTCGCACGTCTCGCATACGCGACGTTAGTGTACCGACCAGCCCCATGATTAACAAGCCGGCGCGTTCGTTTTGACCGCCCCCCCTCAATGGGGTAAGCTTCTCGCATGAGCCCACCGGTTCCGTTTTCGAAAAGCACGCGCGGCCGCCCGGCGCTGACCAACGAACAGATCCTCGAGCAGGTCCAGACGCTCCTCGACATGCCCGCAGGCGACCTGCAGCAGACCCTGATCCGGGAAATGCTGCTGACCGTGCTGCGTCTGAGGGAGGCGCCCTTCGACACCCTCGATCTGAAAATCCTCAACCGCACGCTGCGCGAGCTGCGGTACGCGTTCAAGGTGTTCGGCCAGTACCGCGACCGCCGGAAGGTCAGCATCTTCGGCTCGGCGCGCACGCAGCCCGGCGAGCCGGACTACCGGCTGGCGGCGCAATTCGGCAGGCGGATCGTCGAGGCCAGCTACATGGTCATCACCGGCGCGGCCGACGGCATCATGGGCGCGGCGCAGGAAGGCGCGGGGCGCGAGCAGAGCTTCGGCGTCAACATCATGCTGCCGTTCGAGCAGGGCGCCAACGCGACGATTGCGGACGATCCGAAGCTGGTCACCTTCAAATATTTCTTCACGCGCAAGCTGATGTTCCTGAAAGAGTCCCAGGCCGTGGCGCTGTTCCCCGGCGGGTTCGGCACCCACGACGAGGGCTTCGAAGTGCTGACGCTCGTGCAGACCGGCAAGGCGCCGCCGCAGCCGATCGTCTGCCTGCATGCGCCGGGCAGCGACTACTGGCACGAGTGGAACCGGTTCGTGACCGGCCAGCTGCTGGCGCGCAAGCTGATCAACGAGGACGACACGGGGCTCTACCGCATCGTGGATTCCGCCGAGGCGGCGGTGGACGAGATCACCGCGTTCTATCGCGTCTACCATTCGCTCCGGTTCGTGGACCGGCGCATGATCCTCCGGCTCAAGCAGCGCCTGTCGGGCGACCACCTGGACACGCTGAACCGGGAGTTCGCCGACCTGCTCGAGACCGGCGCCTTCGAGCAACGGGCGGCCCTGCCCGAGGAAGCGGACGAGCCCGACCTGCAGGACCTCCCGCGCCTGGCGTTTCACTATCACCGCCGCAGTGCCGGCCGCATCCGGCAGCTCATCAACCGGATCAACGGATTCGGCTAGGGCAGCGAGACGCGCGGGAGGGTTTGTCTGGTTTTTCTGGTTGATCTGGTTTGTCTGGTTTGTCAGGCGATGAAACGGATCAAACTGCTCAACCGGCCGAACGCGGGGGAACACAACGGGGACGTTCACAATATGCGGAGCGTTCACTACTGGAGTGGCCCGTTCAACGTGGCGAAGCGTTAAAGGCGACGGGCTTGGAAGCGGCCCGTCGCCTTTCTCTTTTATAAGCTTATGAGAGGCTATTCCCTGCGAGTGCGGCATGGTTTCCGACGACTGCGCGCATGGGACGAGCACCCTTCTGAGGCGTGCGCGTTCTGCGAGCAAGGGAGGAAACCATGCCGCCAGCTCGCTCTTTCCTTCACGCATTGCACGGGAAGGTTGTCTCGTTTGCCTCGTTTGTCTGGTTTGTCAGGCGATGAAACAGAACGAACCGGCCAACGGGCTGAACGCTCCTAACGGACAAAGCAGACCGCACAGACGGGACAGACCAGATAGACATTCCGCCGGTCTCGCGCACGCCGCGTCCCCATCATTTACCCTGTCCGTCGCGGCGTGCTATGCTGCGCCATCCGATGACTCGCCCGCTCACCCAACCACCTGTGACGGTTCCCGACGTCGTGCTCTATCACGCCGAATGCCTCGACGGCTTCGGCGCCGCCTGGGCAATCTGGAAAAAATTTCCCTCGGCCACGTTCACACCGGTGAAGCACGGCCTGCCGCCGCCGTCCGGCCTCGCCGGCAAGAAAATCGTGATTGCGGATTTCAGCTACCCGCGTCCCCTGCTGGAAGCGATGGCGAAAGACGCCGCGAGCCTGCTGGTGCTGGACCATCACGTGACCGCGGAGAAGGCGCTTGCCGGTCTGCCCTACACCCATTTCGATCAGAAAAAATCCGGCGCGGTGCTGGCCTGGGAATGGGCGCACCAGCAGCCGGCGCCGTGGCTGCTGCTCCACGTGCAGGACAAGGACCTCTGGCAGTGGGCGCTGCCGGGCAGCCGCGAGATCAACGCCGCGCTGTCGTCCCATCCCTGCGACTTCCGCCTGTGGAGCACCTTCACGCAGGAGTCGCTGCTCGCGGAAGGCCGGGCGATTTTGCGCTACGAGCACGAGATGGTCGGGAAGCTGGTGAAGGAGACCGTGCTGGTGACGTTCCAGGAGCAGACGGTGCCGGCGGTGCAGAGCGCGATCCTGAACAGCCAGATCGGCGAGCGCCTCTCGCCCCACTATCCCTTCGTCATCATCTGGCACGACCGCGACGGGCGGCGCTATTTCAGTCTGCGCTCCCGCGAAGACGGACCGGACGTCGAAGCCATCGCCAGGCAATACGGCGGCGGCGGCCACACCCATGCGGCGGGATTTTCCGTGCCGCTGGGCGCGGACGGGCCCGGACCGCTGGACCCGCTGATCAAGAAGAAGGCACGGGGCGAGGGGCGAGGGGCGAGAGGGAAGTCACGAAAGCGGCGGTAAGAATTTTTCTTGCCCCTTGCCGTTCGCCTCTAGCCCCTAGCCTATCGATATGATTCCTCTTCACGACGATAACCCGACCGAGATCACGCCGATGGTGACGATCGCGCTGATCGTCCTCTGCTCGCTCGTGTTTCTCTACGAAGTGTCGCTGCCGGAGAAGGTCGGCGAGGCGTTCGTCTTCCAGTACGGCGCGATCCCCGCCTCGATCTTCGGGCACGAGTCGGACCTCCCCGAGGACGCAGTCGGATTTCCCATCACGCTCACGTTGCTCACCAGCATGTTCCTGCACGCCGGCTGGATGCACCTGATCGGCAACATGCTCTACCTCTGGATCTTCGGCAACAATATTGAGGACGTGATGGGCCACGTGAAGTTCGTCATCTTCTACGTCGTCTGCGGCATCTTCGCCGCGATGAGCCACGCGCTGACCGATCCCTCGTCCGCCATACCGATGGTCGGCGCGAGCGGAGCCATTTCGGGCGTCCTCGGCGCCTACCTGCTGCTCTTCCCGCGCGCGCAGGTGCTCGTGGTGATCCCGCTCGGCATCTTCATGCGCACGATGTACGTGCCGGCGGGGTTCGTGCTCGGGTTCTGGTTCGTCCTGCAGCTCCTCAGCGGCGGGATCAGCATGGGCCAGGGCGGCGGAGGCGTGGCGTGGTTCGCGCACGTGGGCGGGTTCGTCGCGGGGATGGCGCTGATCGGGCTGTTCAAGCGGCCGGATGTCCGCTTCTTCGCCCCGGCGCGGCACCGGGGATGGCATAGCTCAGATTGGTGAGCAAACGGCTGACGAAGGGTGAGAGCGGGGTGATAGAGCTGCTCGCTCCCGCACCTTTCAGAGCGACCCTTCCGGGCTCTGCCGGGCGGAAGCCTTCGGAAATTCCCTCGCAGACTCGGTCAGTTTCCGCTTTCCTTCCCGGCAGAGCCTCGGTGGGTACCCCGCTCCTCCGGTGAAGTCCGCTCGCAGCCATACCACCCCTCTTTAAAAACTGGAACGGGAACCGGTCGCTTGTAGACCGGTTCCCGTTCAACGCTTCGCCAAGTTCAGCAGGCTACTTCGGTAGTGAGTGTTTTTCAGATCTTGGATGTCCCCGTTTTCTTTGCCCGAAACTGAGTGGCGGCCGGATGCTGGAGAGCGCGAATCCTTCACCACGCAAGAAATAGGTGCGCGAAGCGGAAAGGTGACGGGTCCATCAGCGGCCTGTCACCTTTCCCCTTTTATAAAGGGGATGTCGCGCTTGAAGCGACTTTGCCGAAGAAGCGGGGCACCCACCGAGGCTTCAGCGAGTAGGAAAGCTGGAACTGACTGAGGCACCGCGATCGCAGATCGCGGCTGAAGGAATTCCAGAAGGTTTCCGCGAGCTGAAGCCCGGAAGGGTCGCTTCGAGAGGCGCGGAAGCGGAGAGCGCGACTTCCCCGTTTAGCCCTTCGCCAGCCGTCATTCCGAGAGGTGCGGAAGCGAGCGGCAGTACCACCCCGCTCCCACCTTTTGTCAGTCCAGAGGAAAAACCTGCTTGCGACAGATGCACAGGCCTCGCAGGCTATCCAGTCTTCATCGGCTACTTCTTGGATCCACGCGACGCTTCGAGCACCGCGCGGGTCTGATCAGCCCGGAACTGTATCACCTTGTCACGAATCTCCGGATAGCGAACGGCCAGGATCTGCGCCGCCAGCAACCCGGCGTTTTCCGCTCCGCCGATCGCCACGGTCGCCACCGGGACGCCTTTCGGCATCTGCACCATCGACAGCAGCGAATCGAGGCCCCTGAGGTTCTCGGTGGGAATCGGCAGGCCGATGACCGGCAGATGCGTCTTCGCCGCCACGGCGCCCGGCAGGGCCGCCGCGCCGCCCGCGCCCGCCACGATGACCTCGATGCCCCGCCCGGCCGCCTGCTCGACATACTGCGCGAGCTGATCCGGCGTCCGGTGGGCCGACAGCACCACCAGCTCGTTCGCGATCCCCAACTGGTCCAGGATCGCGACCGCCTTTTCAAGCACCGGGACATCGGTTTTGCTTCCGCCCACGATTGCCACCATCGGTGCCGTCTTCCCGCGTTCCCCTTCGCGCCGACCCGCCATACTATTCCTCCATACCAAGCTTTGCTTGAGCCGCTGGCTCTTTTTTGCTTGATCGTACTTGCCGCCAGCAGAGAAACCCCTCCAGTGTTTCCGGGAATTCTCGCTTCCGCCCCGGATAAGATCCTTAACCGGAGGCCCCACCTTAAACGTTGTCTCCGCCACGGGTCAAGAACCCAATGATTTGACGCACTTCGGATTATCCCGTATGATAAAAAAAGAAGCTATTCATACGACTACGAGGGACCCGTGCCCTATTCCCCCGAAAGCGTCAAAGCTGCCGTCAAGCGGGTCACCGACTACCCCACCAGCCTCGTCGCCATGCAGGTCGACGATCTGGCCACCTCCACACAATTGCGATCGTGGGAACTGGTGCAGGTTCCGGCCTACCTCCGTCGTTACGGATGGTGGGCGATCCGAATGCTGCTGCTGGGATTTTTTCTGCTCATGTTCGTGCCCTGGACCCAGACCATCAATGTCTCCGGCCAGCTCTCCGCCTACTCGCCCTACGAGCGGCCGCAGGACATCGAGGCGCAGATCCAGGCGCGGTTCAAGAAGTGGCATGTCCTCGAGGGCGTGCGCGTCAAGCAGGGCGAGCTGATTCTCGAACTGGAGGACATCGACCCGAATTTCATGGCGCCGGAACTGCTCTCGCTGCTCGATCAGCAGAAAGTCGCGCTGGAGCAAACCCGCAAGGCGGCGCTGGACCGGGCCGGCCAGCTCGAAAAGCGGATCGGCGAGATGGAAAACCTCGTTAAGGCGGCCGTGCCGTCGGCGGAAGCGCGGGTGAGCGAAGCCGAGAATCGCGTGCGCGCCGCCGAGCAGCGCATCGTGGCCGCCAAGGTCGCCTACGACACTGCCGAGCTGAACGTGGACCGGCACCGGCAGCTTTCGACGCAGGGTCTTGTTTCCCAGCGCGAATTGGAACTGACGATCCAGGCCGCGATCGGCAGCAAGGCCGAACTGAAAGGAGCCGAAGCACAGCTCAAGGAAGCCCAGCAAAACATGAGAGCGCTGAGCTTCGGCCGGGACCAGATCAGCGCCGACGTCGTGCAGCAGCTGCTCAAGGCGGAAGCCATGCGGGCGGAAGCGCTCGCCGCCGCCGCCATGGCCGCCGACCAGCTGGCCTCGATCAGCCTTCGTCTCTCCAACGCCACGCAGCGCCGCCTCTACAGCCGCATCGTCGCTCCCATTGACGGCACGGTCGTGAAAATGGCTGAAGTGGGCGTCGGTGAAACGGTCAAGCCGGGGGAAAAGCTGGTTCGCATCTCGCCGACCAGCGCGGACAAGGCCGTGGAGATGGTGGCCGAAGGCCTCGACGCGCCGCTGCTGAACCCCGGCCGCAAAGTGCGGCTGCTGTTTTACGGCATCCCCGCCATTCCCCTTCCCGCCTGGCCCGAGTTGATGGCCGGCACCTTCGGCGGCGTCATCAAGGTCGTGGACCAGGTGGACGACGGCAAGGGCAATTTCCGTTTCTGGGTCGTGCCCGACCCCGACGACCGCCCGTGGCCGGAACAGTCCCACGTGCGGCAGGGCACCAAGGTGATGGGCTGGGTCATTCTGAACCGTGTCCCCCTGTGGTACGAACTCTGGCGCCGGTTCAACCTGTTCCCGCCGGATTACCAGGAAGGGCCTCCCTCCCTGCTGGATACGCTGCTCCCCAAGGCAGGGCGGGGCGCAAAGTAGCCACGCGCGCGCCCGTCACGCAATCGTATTTTCTCTCGAAGGCGCACCGCCTTCAGACCCTCATCACCATCGTCTTGCTCTTCACTCGTAGAAAGGAGTCTTCCATGGCACGCTTCGTCCTGTTCGCCGTCTTCACCGTCCTGCTGTCGGGCTGGCTGGCCCCGCCGGCTTCCGGCGCCGAGGCCGACGCTCCCAGACAAAAACCCCTGCCGGCGATTCCGCTCAGCCTCAACGAAGTGCTGGCGTGGATCGACCGGTCCCATCCGTTGCTGCAGGGAGCCGGCACGGAGAAAGTGTCGGCCCGCGGCAAAATGCTCCGGGCCCTCGGCGCCTTTGAGCCGACGCTCGTCAACGACATGGAAATGGAGCGGTTTATCTCCAGCACGAGACCGGATAAGGGCACCCAAACCGTCGGGTTCAACGACACCTTTCTGGACCTCCGGCATCAATCCGGCATCAGGGGCTCCGCCGGCATCCGCCAATCCATCGGTACGGCGACAATTCCGGACTTGGGATTCGACAATAACAATCAGCAGGTTCTCCTCGGCGGCTTCATCCCGCTGCTGCGGGGGTTGATGGTCAATCCGGAAAACGCCGAGTTGCAGCGCTCGGGACTGGCCGATCCGCGCGCCGACATCGAGATCGCGCAGACCCGCCAGGATCTGTTTCTGGCCGCGGCCTCGCAATACTGGGAATGGGTGGCCGCCTGGAAGCTGGCGGACGTGCAGCAACGGGCCCTGAAGGTCGCTGAAGACCGGTTCAACCAGATCGAAGGGCGCGCCAAGAAGGGCCTGTCCGCTCCGCTCGACGCGGTCGAAGCCAACCAGGAAGTCCAGCGGCGCAAGGAGATCCTGATCGCCGCGACCCGCGCCGTCGAGCAGGAACAGTACAAGCTCTCGCTCTTCCTCTGGGACAACGGCACGCCGGTATCGCCGGCGGGCGCACGCGTGCCGGACTTCCCGAAAGTCCTGCCGCTCCCTCTGCCCGAGACCGTCAAGGCCGACAAGCTGGCGGCGCGCGCCTCGCGCCCGGAAGTTCTGGCCGTCGGCATCGAGGCCAAGCTGAATAACATCGACTTGGAGCTCGCCAAGAATAATCTATTACCCAGCCTGGACCTTGAGGCGGCTCCTTCTCGAACGCCGGAAAAATTCGTGCTGGGCCTCGGCTACCGGTTCGGGGCCGAGTTCAAGATGCCGTTCCTCCAGCGCAGGGCCCGCGGCGAAGCGCTGGAAGCGCAGGGCAAGGCGGACCGCCTGGTCCTGACGCAGCGGTTCCGCGAACAGCAAGTGCTCGTGGATGTGGACAACGCGCTCTCCGCCGTCGAGCGCGCGAAGCAGCGCATCGACGCGGCCTTTCAGTCCCTGCAGCTCGCCAAGACGCTGGAAGACGGCGAGCGGTTCCGATTCAGCCTCGGCGCCACGAGCGTGTTGTTCGTGAATCTGCGCGAACGTCTCGCGGTGGATTCCGAGAACCAGTGGATCCGGGCCGTCGCCGACTACCAGCGGGCGCTGGCCCAGTATCAATGGGCGACCGGCACCTGGGCCAAAGCGCCGGCGTCGGTGATTCCCGTGACCTACAAACCGGCGTTGAAGTGAGGGTGCAAGTGTGCCTGATTCATGGCGGATACGCGCATGAATCAGGACGGCTGAATAGCTTTTTCCGGAGACCTTTGATACGCTGCGGCCCGTCCAAGGCCGTGCGCGACCTCACAGGGCATCTTCCGCAGCTAAAGGAGCGCTGAGGGCAGCCCCGCATGGCGGGCTGCCTCGCAACGACAGCATGCCCAACGAGAAAACCGAAAGGCGTTTCGCCTCCCAGGGCCTGTTGCGGGCGACCATGACCCGCTTGAGCCTCTTTCTCCAGTTCGAAAAGAAGATCCTGGCGATCATTTTCGCCTACGCGCTCGCCATCGGCGTGTTCGCACTCATCGTACCGCTCACCGTCCAGGAACTGGTCAACACGTTCGCCTACGCCCTGCAGCCGATCATGATCATCACACTGGCCGGCGTGATGGCGATCACCCTGGTGGTGATGGGATCCTTTCGGGTGTTGCAGTCCCGCGCCGTCGAAATCCTCATCCAGCGCCTCTACGCACGGATCGCGCTGGGCCTGACCCGGCAGCTGCCGCGCTTCCGCAACGTGGAGTTCTCCCCCAAATACGCCAACTATTTCATGGAAGCCGAGCTGCTGCCGCGCGCGCTCGTGGCGATGCTGGCCGACATCGTGAACGTCTGCGTCGGCGGCGCGATCGGCATGATGATTCTCGTCATGTATCACCCCTATTTCATCATCTTCAACACCCTGCTGGTCGGCGGCTTCGCGGCGATCATCACGATCCTCGGGCGCGGCGGGCTCAAGATCACCATGGATGTCTCGCGCCACAATTACGCCACGATGAACTGGATCCAGGACATCGCCAACAACCTCCTGCATTTCAAGGCCACCGCGAGCACGCCCCTGCTCATGAAGAAAACCGACGAGCTGGTCCACGCCTACGTGGCGGCCAGAAAGATCCGGTCCGACATCCTGACCGGCACGCAATACAAAGGGTCGGTCATCTGGCAGGCCCTCGGGCACAGCGGCCTGATCGCCACGGCCGGCTGGCTCCTGGCCGCCGGGCAGATTACGCTGGGACAGTTCGTGGCCTCCGAGGTCATCGTCGGCACCCTGCTCCTGAACCTGGACGTGCTGGCACGCCGGATGTACGCCGTGTATTACGTCTTCACCTCCCTGCACGAATTGGATTTCCTTTTTTCGATGCCCAAGGACGAGGAGCAGGGCAAGCTGTCCGTCCCTCTGCCCGATCCGACCGTGCACGGGGTCCGCCTGACCTGCAAGGACGTGTCGTTCGCCTATCCGAATTCCCCGTCGACGTTCCAGCACTTCAACATCGAAGTGGCGCCGGGCGAAAAAATCGCCATCTTCTCCGCCACCAGCACCGGCAAAACCACGCTGGCCCGCGTGCTCGCCGGCCTGTACGCGCCGACGAGCGGCTTGATCCGCTATAACGGCGTGGACCTCCGCGACCTGGACATGGACTCGCTGAACGCCTGCCGCGGATTGATCCTGGATTCGCAGCTCACGCTGTTCGAAAGCACGCTGGAAGAGAACCTCACGATGGGGCGGACGGTCCACTACGAGGACATCCGCTGGGCCCTGCGCTTCGTGGAACTGGAGGATGAGGTGGATGCCATGCCGCTGGGACTGCGGACGCCGGTCACCCTCGACGGCAAGGGGTTCACCACCAGCCAGACGCTCCGCCTGCTGGTCGCGCGGGCGATCGTCGCGCGCCCGCAGATCCTGATCCTCGACGGCACCCTGCACGGCATGCTGCCGGCCATGCGGGAGACGATCCTGCGCCGCCTGTGCAGCAAAGAGGAGCCCTGGTCGGTGATCTTCGTCTCCAACGATCCGTCCCTGACCGCGCACGTGGATCGCCGGGTCATGCTGGAATGAGACGCTCCCTCCGCTTGCACCCCCGCGCCGAACAGGCGGGCCGCTTCTCACGTCAGGGACAATCTGTTAGACTGACAGGGCTCGGCCTTCTTCAAGGGCCGGCCATACCGGAGAACGCATCGTGACGCGTCGCATGATCGGCCTACTGCCGAGGCCGACCTGGAAACAGATCGTCGTCAGCCTCCTGATTGCCGGCCTCGGGCTGCTGGCCTCCCGCGCCCTCAGCCAGGTCAACCAGGACATCACGCTCATGTATGCGGAATACACGCTGGGCGCGACGGAGCTCGCCCATATCTCGGCGGACGTGATCCGGTTCCGGACCACGATCATCCGGGCCCTTGAGGCCCAGACGAGACAGGATTTCGAGCGTATCACGTCGTCCCTGCCGGATCAGCGCGCCCGCATCCAGCACTCCATCGACCGCTACGCCGCCGCCAGCCTGCGGGTCTCCCGGAGCGGACGGAGCGAGGAGGACGACCTTCACGCCGTGAAGGAAAGCCTGGACGCCTATTTCCAGGCCTACAGCAAGACCATGTTGCTGATGACGCAGATGTGGACTGCGGCCACTCCCACGGAAGCCGCTGCGTTGCGGACGCAGGCGGAACACCACGCCGCAGACAACGCGGGGCCGAAGTTGATCCAGGTCAGCCTGGCGCTGGACCGCCTCCTGGAAACCGTCGCCGACGTCGCCAAGGACATGCGGGACGAAGGCACCCAGACCCTGCGTGAGACGAGCAGCACGCTGATCGTCGGCAGCCTTCTGATCGCCGCGTTGAATCTGTTCCTGGGTCGTTCGCCGGAACCGGGGCGACCCGCCGAATCCCCCGTGTCCGGAAGCGGTAATGGAGAAACCGTCCTCACGCCCCGCCGCGTCAAGCAGGAATACGCAGACCCCGCCCTTCGCCAGAACTAAGAACCCCCCGCAGCACAAGCAGTCGAAAGTCGGAAAGTCTATCTGGGTTCTTGTCTATCAAGTCGGAAAGTCCGTCAAGTCATAAAGTCCATATGGCCTGAAGACGTTACGACTTTAAGGACTTGATGACTTTTTGACGCTCGAATCGAAACCGGCGGCCTTTTTCAATATCCTATTTGCAGGGATGGGCGGCCGGTGGAAACGCCCGCACGCAACCGTCTGTCGTCAACGGGAACCGGAACGCGCCGAGCGGCGTGTCGATCAGCAGCGAGACCACAAGGCGATAGGCCACCTCCCCGCGGCGCTCGAGCGCCGTCAGCGTGCGCTGGAGATCGGCCAGCCCGATGGCGACGGACACCGGCACCCGCGCGGTGCCGTGCGGCGCCAGCGCCACCCCGCCCGGCGACGCGCCGGATGTGAACGGCCGTCCCTCGATTTGCAACACGTAGTCGTATTCCTTGACGTTCATCTCGCCGTCGCCTGGATTGAGCAGTTCCACATCGAACCGCAGGGCGATCGTGCGCAGATCGAACCCGACCACGGCCACCGACACCGATCGCACCATGGGCTTGGTGGTGAGGCCTTCCACGGTGCGGCATCCGCCGAGCCCGAACACCGCGACCGCCGCCATCGCGCAGGTCCATCCGGCGGCGGCGGCCCGCCTCACCCGCCTACGCAGGAAGCCACGGCTGTCAGGCCGTGGAGGAATGCGAGCGGGTGTCCGCCAAAGCCTCGCCGTCGCCAAAGCAGCTATGGCGCGTCGGCGACTTGGCGAAGGCGGACATGCTTCGTCGGGTTCCGCCGAAGTCAACAAGGGGACCACGGCTGCCCGGCTTCCGCCGCCGAAGCTGTTTCCGTCTTCGCGAGAGGGTCGAAGCCGCTTCGGCGGAGTCCCTCGGCGGAGTAGGCTCAGACCATGAAGCTTCACGTCCCCGCTCCCTGCCGCGCGGAGCGCTGCAACGTGGCGAATAATTCCTCCTGCTCGCGCTCCGCCAGATTCTTCCACTGCCCGACGGCCAGGCCCTCGATCGTGATGTTCATGATCCGGATGCGGTGGAGCGCCGTCACGCGATAGCCCAGCGTTTCGCACATGCGCCGGATCTGCCGGTTCCGGCCTTCCGTGAGGATGATGCGGAACTCCCGCGGGCCGCGCCGGCTGACCGTGCAGGGCTTCGTCTTTTTGTCCAGAATGACCACTCCGCCGGCCATGCGATCCAGAAAGCTCTGGTCGAACGGCCGGTCCACCTGCACGAGGTATTCCTTCTCGTGACCGTGCTCGGCGCGCAGAACCTGGTTGACGATTTCGCCGTCGTTCGTTAGCAGGATCAACCCGGAGGAATCCTTGTCGAGGCGGCCGATGGGGAAAATCCTCTGCGCGTGACCGATGAAGGCGATGATGTTGTCCGGCACATCCAGCTCGCAGGTGGTCGTGACACCGAGCGGCTTGTGAAACTTGATATAGACCGGCCGGTTGCCCCACGGGATGACTGTGCCGTCGCGGGCCACGGTGTCGCCGGGCACCACCCGGTCGCCCAGCTTGGCGACGCGGCCGTTGATCGTGATGCGCCCCGACTCGATCCATTGGTCGGCTTCGCGCCGCGACCCGATGCCCTGCTGGGTAAAAAATTTGTTGATCCGACACGCGTCAGGCGAAACACGGGCCGCAGGTTTGTCCTGCGACGCCGGACGGGTCTTCTTGATGAGTTTTGGCGACACCATGATTGGAGGAGCGTGAACGCGCGTCGGCGCGATTCGCGGGACGGGCGTGACTTGCGCGACTCGCTTTTCGCGCCACTCGCGCCAGTCTCGCCGGACATCAGCCGGCGTTCATCGTTTTTTCTTGCGCCGGCGGTGGCGCTGCCCTGCGCGGATGCGGCCGAGCATCCGGTAAATCAGCCGCGCGACGGTGAATTGCGGCGCCGCAAAGCCCTCGATGGGCGCAATCTCGCTGATGTCCATGCCGATGATGCCGGGCCCGTTCGCCAGCGCGGTGACGAGCGCCAGCGTATCGTACCAGCCGAGACCACCCGGCTCCGGCGTCCCCAATGCCGGCACTAACGACGCATCGAGCCCGTCGCAATCGAACGTCAGATAGACCGGACGCCCCTTGCAGGCTTTCACGACGGCCGGCACCCATTTGGCCGCCTGCCCCTTGTAGGGCCCGCCGGGATCGCAAATCTGCGCGGCGAAAAAGGTGCTGATGGTCTTGGTATTGCGGATCGTGCTGATTTCCTCCGGCGAAATGGACCGGATGCCGACCTGCACGAGCGGCAGGCCGTCCTGCACGACGCGGGCCATCACGCTCGCGTGGCTGTAGGGATTGTCCTGGTACGCCTTGCGCAGGTCGCCGTGCGCGTCGATCTGCACCACGCACAGATCCGGCCACTGTTTCGCGTGGGCGCGGATCGCGCCGAGGGCGCCGGTGTGCTCGCCGGTGAGCGTGACGACGAGACGGCCCGGCTTCACGTGCGGACGGACGAACGCCTCGATGGCATCCACCGCCGCCTTGTCCACTCTGCCCTTGAGATCGAGCGGCTCGGCGGTCGCCACGCCGCCCCAGTCCCGATAGATTTCCGAGTCGAGCGTTTCGTCATAGAGTTCGACCTGCTGGGAGGCTTCGATGATCGCGGACGGACCCTTGTCGGATCCGAGAATGTAGCTGGAGGTGTGCTCGTAGGGCGCGGGCATCACGTAGACGCCCGCCTGCGCGGGGTTGCACCAGGGCTCGCCGATGCCGAGAAAATTCCGATCCTGGCCGAGCCAGCCGGCCGGCACCGCCATCCCGTACCTCTTGTTTACACTGATGAGCAGATTCGTTCCGGAATCCGATCCTGTAAAACGAATCCGGTCATGCGCGAATTTGGAAACCAGCGGGCAGTTTGAGTGTCCCCATCGGCCGAGCCGGTTCCATCGGGGCCCTCACCCTTACCTCTTGCGCGCGGGAGGAAGATTCTCCAACGGGATGAACACCGCCAGGGCCACGACCGTCGTCCAGCGGTTGGCCTTGCCGATCGCGGACTGGGTGATGTTGAGCGTGCGGACGATCTTGCCGCCCATCTTGAACACCTGCTCGCGCTCTTTCCACGCGATGTTGGAATCGAATTCGATGCCCAGGGTGGTGGCCAGCATCTGCGCGGCCAGGTCTTCCGTGTATTCGCCCGACTCCTCGTCGGTTTCGCCGTAGGCGTGATGCTCGGAGAGATAGCCGTAGGTCCGCCGGTCCGTCGGAATCGCCAGGCCGATGGACGCGGAGATCAGCCGGTTGCGTTCGTTGGTTTCAGACCGGGCCATGACGCAGTGGGTGATTTCACCCGGATTGAGCAATTTCTCGCCGCGGCTTCTCGGAACGATTTTGCAGTTGGGCGGATAAATGGAGGAGACGCTGACCAGGTTGCAGTAGGCGACGCCGGCACTGCGCAGCGCTTCCTCGAATGATGCCAGTTTCTCCCGGTGCACTCCCACGCCCCGGCTCAGGAACATGTGCGTTGGAACCATCGTGCCTCCGTGACTGGTTGCGCTAGTTCTTCTGGTTTATCTGGTTTTTGGGGTTCGTCTCGTTCGAAACCAACCAGACAAACCAGATGCACCAAACAAACCGGGTCTCAGCGAACTCGTTACGGCTCGCAGTTGTATCAAGTTACAGGCAATTCTGCAATATGTGGGCGGAGATTTTTTCAGAAGAGGGACTCCGGCCGGCCCGGTCAGGAATCGAGCACGCCAGGATCTTTCGTGAATGCCGTCACGAGGGGGCTGAGACCGAAGGCCGCCGGGGCTTCTCGCAAGCGAGGCCGACGCAGGCGTACCCGTGCGGTACGTCGAGGAGGCCAAGCGAGAAAAGCCCCGCCGGCCGAGAGGATCGGACGCCGCAGTAGGTATTCATGAATGGTCCTAGCGAAGGTTCAGGATCAACAGTTTCAATTCGGTCATGTCCTCGATCGCGTAGCGCACGCCTTCGCGGCCGAGCCCGGAATCCTTCACGCCGCCGTAGGGCATGTGCTCGGCGCGGAAGGTTGGAATCTCGTTCGCCAGCACCGCGCCCACTTCCAGCTCGCGGTACGCGCGGAAGATCCGGTCGATGTCGCGGGTGAAGACGCCCGCCTGCAATCCAAAGTCGGAATCGTTGAGCGACGCCAGCGCGTCGCCGAACTCCTTGTAGCGCGACACCGTGACCACCGGGCCGAAGACCTCCCGGCACGAGACTTTCATTGCCGGCGTGACGTTGGCCAGCACCGTCGCCTCGACGACGGACCCGGATCGTGTTCCTCCAGTCAGCACGCGCGCGCCCTGCGCCGTCGCCTCCTGGATCCACTGCTCCACCCGTCTGGCCGCCGCCTCGTCGATCAGCGGACCGATGACGGTCGCCTCGTCGGCCGGATCGCCGGTTTTCAGCGCCTTGACGCGCGAGAGGAGCTGGTCGACGAACCGGTCGTAGACCGACTCGTGCGCGAACACCCGCTGGACCGAAATGCAGGCCTGGCCCGAATAGGCGTAGCCGCCGACGGCGCAGCGGGCCGCCGCCAGTTCCAGATCCGCGTCCGGCTCCACGATCATGCCGGCGTTGCCGCCCAGTTCGAGCAGCACGCGCTTCTTGCCGCTTTTGGCTTTCAGCATCCAGCCGACCGCCGCGCTGCCGGTAAAGCTCAGCACCTTGAACCGCCCGTCCGTCACCATCTGCTCGGCCACGGTGTTGTCGCAGGGCACGACGCTCAGCGCGCCGGCCGGCAGTCCCGCTTCCAGGACGATCTCGGCCAGCAACAGCGCCGTGAGCGGCGTCTGCGGCGCCGGCTTGAGCACCATCGGATTGCCGGCGGCGAGACAGGGCGCCACCTTGTGCGCGACCAGATTGAGGGGAAAATTGAACGGCGTGATGCCGAGGACCGGCCCGACCGGAACGCGCCGCAGGAGACTGAGATGCCGTTCCATGCCCGGCGTCAGGTCCATCGGGATCACGTCCCCGCCGATCCGCTTGGCTTCCTCCGCCGCGATCGTGAAGGTCTGCACCGCGCGGCCGACTTCGCGCCGCGCGTCGGTGATCGGCTTGCCGGACTCCGCCGTCATCGTGCGGGCGATGTCGTCCTGACGGGCGTCCAGCCGGCCGGCGATCTTCAGCAGCGCCCCGGCCCGGGCGTGAGCCGGGAGGCCCCGCATGGCGGCAGTCGCCTCGACCGCGCGCGCGGCGGCTTCGTCCGCCTCGGCCTTGCCGGCCAGGCAGACGTCCGCGACGGCGCTCCCATTATAAGGATTGCGGATGGTGGCGGTCGTGGCAGTGTGACGCCACTGGCTGCCGATCAGGAAGGGTCGTGCAGATCCCACTAGAAACGGCCTCTGAAGAGACTCGTTATTCGGCGGGCAGTTCAAGGCCCGGCGCAGGGGCGGACGGGACCGGCTGCTCGACTTCGGCGTTGGCGCGCACGGCTTTCTCGATCAACTGCTCCGTGCCCCAATCGCGGATGGCGTCCAGCGTGAAGGCTTCATAGGTCGAGACGCCGTGACAGGCTGGGCAATCCGGCATCGGGACCTTCCGCTTGAAGACCTCGCCCAGGCACGCTATGCAGACCATGAGGTCCGGCTCATCCACTTCGCATTCAACCGTCCAAAATGTTTGTCTCTCCGACATGGTGTCCTGTCCTTTGTGTGAACGATGTCCGCTCCAAGAATAGGCTTCCCGGAGACGGAATTCAACCCTTGTTCTTGGTCTCCGATAATTTCAGCAACCGGTCGATCTCTTTTTCAAACACCTCGGCCGGAAACGCGCCGGGCAGGCCGATGGGCTTGTCCTTCCCCGCCCGATCGGTTTGCAGCAGGACGAAGCCGGGCGTGCCGACGAATCCGACTCTGAGTCCGTCCTCCTTGTCCTGCAGAATCGCCTTCCGGTGCGGCGCGTCGCGCAGGCACGCCGCGAACGCCGGCTGGTTCAACCCGATCGCCTTGACGTACGCCTGCAGCCGGTCGATGTCGATGGCGCCGTCGAACAGGCGGTCGTGCATGTCCCAATAGCGCCCCTGATCGCCCGCGCACCGCGCGGCGATCGCCGCCGTCATGGCCGGCCCCTCGGGATCGCGCGGGAAATCGCGGTACAGGAGCCGGACCTTGCCGGTGGCCACATATTTTGCCTGGAGGCGCGGCCACGTCTCCCGGAAAAATTTCACGCAGTAGCCGCAGGTGAAATCGGAATACTCGATCATCGTGACCGGCGCGCCGGGATTGCCGCGCGTGCGGCCGTCGGGCTGCCAGAGGCGGTCCGTCGACGGCTCGGGCCGGCCGACCGCCGCCGCGGTCTCCATCACCGGCGTCTCGCGTTTGAGCAACGCAAAGCCCGCAACCGCCACGAGGCCGAGCACCAGGACGGTCCCGGCCACAAGCGGCGCGAGACGAAACGATGAGGGGGAGGTTTCCATGCCGGATGTCCTGGAGGTGACGCGCGGGCGACGGGAGAGCGTTCAGGAAGACTGGCGTTTCTTGCCGGCTCGCTCCAGCAGGCCCATCATCAGGAGCGGCCAGACCACGGTGGCATCGCTGAGCACTTCGGCAAACCGGCCGCCTTCCTCCGCCGGTATGAATTTGCCCCAGGAGATGCCTTCCTTGTAGGTGCAGCCGCTGAGCCCGCCCCAATAGTCCGGCTCCGGGCAGATGCGCACGCAGTATTGAAACCGCGGCGGCTTCACGTCGAGCCCCAGCCGGAGATTCCCGATCTCCACGTACGGCGCCACCTGCTGCGCCCAGTTGCGCGGCACGCCGCCGCCGATCGTGAAGATGCCCAGCTTTTTCGCGGAGAGCAATTTTTCCGTGTAGCTGTTCAGGTCCAGGTACGGATTAAAGGTCGGGCGATAATTATACAGCGCGCGCAGCACGCCACGGTCGCCGCCCTTGCCTTCGCTGCGGGCCTGGTCGAGGTTCTGCCGCATGGCCCACGTCGCTACGTCGAGGCCCATCTCGGAGTCGGTGAAGGCCGGGATATAGACCGGAACGTTTTTCTGATACGCGCTTTTGAGAATGCCGACGCCTTCGTGTTCGTCCACGAGCGTTTTGCCGACCTCGCGCGTCAGCAGCTCCGACGACATCGGCTGATCGACATTGATCCGCTTCAGCGTCTGCGCGACGACGTGCTCGACGTAATTCAGGTTCGCTTCCATCTCGAGCGTGTCGTAGACGCGGTTGTACCCCTTCTGGAACAGCTCCTCGTCGCTGACGCCCGGATCGTGGCGGTAATGCGTCTTGCCGACCGATTCGCTGAGCCCGTGCGCGATCAACGCGCCGGTGGACACGATGACGTTCACCATGCCGCGGTCGATCATCGTCGAAATGATCCGCCCCATCTTGGCGATCGTCATGGCGCCGGACAGCGTCATGACGACGGTGCAGTCCGGATCCTCGATCATCGCGCTGAGGACCTCGTAGGCTTCGCCCAGACGGCGACCGCCGAACGCGGTCTTCCTCATCGCGCCGAGGAGATCGGAAAAGGTTTTGATGTTGTCGGGATTGAGCGGCTCGAGGGCTTCCAGCCCATCCTCGGCGCCGTCATGAAACTCGCGTGGTTGCATCACCCACCGATGTTGAACTTGTTTGACGAACCGGTGTCACATTTATACACAACCGGTGAAGACGCGTCAATCGGAGGAAGGGCGCACTGGCGCGCGGGGACATCGGGGGAAGATCAGTTGAGGGTGAGCAGGCGCTCGCCCTCACGGTCGAGCAGCTTGAAGAACGCCTCCAGGACTTGCGGGTCGAAATGCTGGCCGGACTTGGACGCCATCTCTTCGCGCGTCCGGTCGATGGGCCAGGCTTCCTTGTAGGGACGCTTGTGCGTCAGGGCATCGAACACGTCCGCCACCGACACGATGCGCCCGGCCAGCGGGATCTCCTCCTTCTTGAGCTTCAGGTACCCGGACCCGTCCCAGCGCTCGTGATGCGTCAGCGCGATGGTCTCGGCCAGCTGGAGCAGCGGCGACCGGCTGCCCATCAGCGTTTTGGATCCGATGGTGACATGTTCCTTCATCGCCTCGAACTCCTCGGCCGTGAGCTTGGCCGGCTTGAGGAGGATTCTGTCCGCGATGCCGATCTTGCCGATGTCGTGCAGGGGCGCCGCGCGCCGCATCAATTCAAGCTGGGCCATCGTCCAGCCCATGATCTCGGCGACCAGCGCGGCGGAACGGCCGATCCGACGGGTGTGCTGGCCGGTCTCGTCATCGCGGTACTCAGCGGCCCGCCCGAGCCGTTCCAGGATTTCCTCCTGCGCGAGGTCCAGCTCCTGGGTGCGCTGGCGCACCATGACCTCCAGCCGCTCGTTCTGGTGCTCGAGCTGGTTGTACAGGACTCGCGTGGTCAGGAGGTTGCGGACGCGCAACAGGACTTCCGTCTTGTCGATCGGCTTGGACAGGAAGTCCTTGGCGCCCGCCGAGAGGACATTGTGCTTGATCTCCGGAGCCATTTCGGAGGTGATGACCAGGATCGGAAAGTAGGATTCGGCCGGGACCCTGGGAACGACCTGCCGGATCACCTCCAGGCCGTTCATGTTGGGCATGTTGAAATCCAGCACGAGAATGTCGGGCTTGTATTCGATGAAGAGGGGCAGAACCCGCCGGGGGTCCGTCGTGCTGCTGATCTGGCTGAAGCCGCCTTTGTTCAGGACCGCTTCCAGCAACTCGATGTTGTATTGCTCGTCGTCGACGAGCAGGAACTTGGCGTTCTTCAGCAGGCTGTCATCCATGCTCACGATTCCTGTGCCGGACCATCGAGCGGGACAGCGGGAAAAGAACACTGCCCTCATTCGTTCCCGAAGGCGAGGTGGATGGGAGGGGCTCGACGATCCGCTACTTGATCACCTTGGCAATGGCCTCTCGGAGACTGCTTTTCGTGACCGGCTTGCCGATGATCAGATCAACCTCCACGTTGGCCTGCTCCTCCTCGCTCGATACCATCTGCCAGTTTCCGGTCAGCATGATCATCGGCGTGGCCGGAGAGACCTGCTTGATCGCCGCGGCCAGCTGGTTGCCGTTCATTTCAGGCATCCCCTGGTCGGTGACGATCAGATCAAACCGGCCCTTGCGGAATTTCTCGAACGCCTCGCGGCCGTTCTTCGCGGTTTCCACATCATGCTGCTCGGAGCGCAGACACTCTTCCGTGACCATGAGCGTCATCGGATCGTCGTCCACGGCGAGGACGCGCAGTTTGCGTGATGGTTTTGACGTGTCCACGGCGAGTACTGTTTCCTGCTTCTGCTCTCCCTCGAGGGGGAATCCGATCGCGAACGTGGTTCCCTTGCCGGGCTCGCTCTGAATGTCGATCGTGCCCTTATGGCGGCGGATTATACCATAGACCATCGCCAATCCCAGTCCGGTTCCGCGATCCCCCTTGGTGGAAAAAAACGGCTCCAGGCAGCGTTGACGGACTTCCTCGGTCATGCCCGTCCCCGTGTCGGTGACCTCGAGCAGGATCTGGCTGCTCTTCACCGAGGTTCCCAGGGTGATGGTTCCCCCCTGGGGCATGGCATCGACGGCGTTGAAGATGAGGTTCGTCAACACCTCGCGCACTTCGGATTCATTGCCGGACACGGGCGGCACCTTTCCCAGATTGCACGTGACGAAGATGGTGGCGCCGTTTGCCAGGGCCTGATTCTTCCATTTGGGCTGGGTCAGGTTGACGGATTGTTCCACCAGCTTGCCGAGATCGAACGGGAGGAAGGTTTCCTGCTTGTCCCGGGAGCGATAGAACTCCCGCAGACGGCTCACCACGTGGGCGGCATCCTTGCCGGCCGTGTGGATAATCTGGAGATACTTGAGGACTTTTTCCCGGTCGTCCAGTTGCGCGTGATCCTCGAGCAGGATCGAGCTGAACCCGAGGACGGGCGAGAGCGCGTTGTTGAAGTCGTGTGCGACCCCGCTGGCCATCTGCCCGAGGGCGCGCAGACGCTCCTGCTGGACGATTTGTTTCTGCATGGACGCGAGTTCATCCAGCGCTTCCTTGAGCTGCCGGTTGCTGTCCTGCAGGGAGGCCTCCGCCTTCTTGCGCTCGGCGGTCTCGTAGGCGTTCGAGAGGGCCACGGCCACCTGGTTGGCGAGCTGGCGGGCCTGGGACACGTCGTCGGGCCCCAGGGCGGGCTGCTTGCGGTAGCCCAGCGCGATGAGGCCGGGCACCCCCTGCGTCAGGCTGATCGGCAGGACCAGGCAGAACTTGATCCCCAGAAACGCCAGCGGCTTGAGGGAAGGGGCGACGCCTTCATCAAGCGCCACGATCTGATCCGCCTTTATCCCGAGCGCTTTGATCTCCTGATCCGTCAGCGCCACCTGTTTCGGTTCCACGCTGCTGTTGGACGTGCCGTCCCACAGGTACACGGTCGCCCGGTTGTCCGTCTTGGACTCGCGCAGGGTCACGTTGACGCTGTCGCAGGGCAACACTTCGCGCATGCGGGTGAGCACCGTGTTCACGATTTTCCCCACGTCCAGCACCGACAGGATGTTCCGGTCGATTTCGGACATGGCGGCCAGAGCCTGGAACTGCCGGCCCAGCTGGCTGGCCATGGCGTTGAAGGATCCCGCCACTTCCTCGAATTCGTCCTTGCTGGAGACCTCGACGCGGCTTTTGAAATCCTTCATGGCGATGCGGCGGGTGCCTTCCCGGATCTTCTCCAGCGGCCCCAGGCTCTTCCGGATCTGATTGATGCTCAACAGGACGACCACCGACAGGGAGATCAACATGATGAGCGTAAAATCGGTTTTGAAACCGGCCTGCAGAGCCAGCGCATCCGCTCTGGATTCGCTCAGCACGATAGTTATATGCGGCATCGAGAACGTGAATTTGAGCGGTATGGCCCAGAAGTTCGCAATGTAGCCTGTTCCGCCCTGGGTCCATTCGAAATGCCCGATGGCGGATCCGGCCTGGAGGAGGGCCGGCTTGAGCGGAGCAGGGGGAGGACCGGGAACCGTGCATCTGATCGGCGTGAACACATGATCAAAGATGCAGACTTCCCACCCGACAGACATGAATTCCTTGGTGATGATCCTCCAGAGGTAATCGCCGTTGAGTTCTCCTATGAGGATCCCCCCCGTCGGCTGTTCGGGATCCAGGAGCCGGGACATCAACAGTCGCACGTGTGCCTCGTGATCAGCCTGGGTACTGAGCACAGTTTTACCGGCAAATATGTGCTGCTTCTCTTCATGAGTGAAGGTCGGGGGTTGGGTCAACTGTCCGTGCACGGTCGTCATCTGCCCGTCATCGGCGAGGATCGCCAGGCCAAGGAATCGTTGCTGGGGAACGGGGTCGCCTAATTCCTGGGCGATGTTTTTGGACGGCACAAAGGGGCCGATTTTCAGATCCCCTGCAATCCCGTACAGCCTGGAATCGTAGAACGTCAGACGTTCGAACACGGCCATGCCGAGGGATTTGACCGACTGTTGAAGGCGTAACTGGGTCTGCCCCAAGAGATGCGAGGTCACCTGGTCGAACGAGAGAATGGCCTGGATAGTGAGGGGAAGGAGCGTGCAGACGCCGAACAGGGCGAAAATCCGCAGCGCCACACGACTCCGGAAGATTGACGAATCGAGCTTCATCGTACCGGCTGAATTAAAAATTCTGGGCCAGGCCTACGAAAGCGCCGTCACTGGCGCGGATGACGTCATCCCAACTCTTCTTGGCGGTCAGAGGCTCCACGCTTTCTCCGTCCGCTCCCATGCTGTAGAGATCGTAGTCCGAGTTGATCGGATGTAAAAAGCGATCTTTCCGCGGCTTCGCGCCGCCGCCGCCACCGCCGCCGCCGCCGCCACCGCCGCCATTAGCCGGAGGAGGAGTAGGAGGCGTAGGAGGAGTGGGAGGCGGAGAAGGCGGGACAGCCCAGGCTTCACTCGCAAACCAACTACCGCTCCAAAACCCCTGCTCACGACCGGCTGCGGCTGCGACCAGGCCTGAAGACCCGCCGCGGCGTGCGTAGTACGCGCCGCCGCCCCCATCGTTGCTCGCGAAAGTTGATCCCGCGATCAATAAATATTGGTACTGGTTCCCCCAGGGATCCAGGAGGTTGTTAAAGGAGCGCCCCAGAACGAGCAAGCTGTCGGGGTATTTTTCATGCTCAACAACATAGACTTGAATCTCTCTCTCAAAGTATCGGATTTCAGCGATGCACCTCGCGATCCTCGCCTTTTCGATATAGCCTTCATACCTCGGAATAGCAAAGCTCGCCAGCAACCCGATGATGGCCACGATCATCATGAGTTCGATGAGCGTGTACCCTTTGGATGACCTGAGAACGGACATCGTCTGTACCCTCTTCATGGCTTCTGTTTCCTGTGTTGCAGCCGGCTCTCCATGCGCTAGGATTTTGGGGCGAAGTAGGCCAACTGTCCGTTCAGCCCCTCGACCCGGAACTCCACGCGCTCCAAAGCCTTTTTGACTTCCGCCGAGGCGCCGGAGCTCACGGCCTGCTTCAATTGAGCGGTATTCTCCTTCAGTTGCTGTGCCTGGTCTTCCAGACCCCGAATCCTGGTTTCCAGGGCCACGATCATCTCGTTGAGGGCTCCCGCGTCCGTCTGGAGATAATCGTGCTTGCGGATGTTGGCCCGGATGGAAAAGTTTCCGCCGGCCAGCGCTTTGAACACCATCCGAAACCGGTAGAGCGGCCCGGCGATTCTGTGCGAGACAAACAGGGAGTGGACCGTGAGAAGCAGAAAGACCGCCCCCAACGGCAGCCACAACTGTTCGTTGAAAAACAGGAGCACATCCGCCGCTTCCCGTTTTTCGATATACGACGCCGCCGGGTTATCGAGTTGAAGCATGAGGGGCAGCAGCATGGCGACCATAAACACGAGCAGCACTAATCCGAAATGAACCGCACTGATCGCGATGAGGCGGTATTGAAAGCGGTCTACGATAAGACGTCGCCTCTGGAAAAAAGTGGAAGTCATGAGTCACGACCTTTCTTCGTCCATCTGAGATGTTCCTGGTTCTTGAAGGTGATCGTCTCCACTGGTTCCGGCTCGTAGTAAAAGGACAGTTCGTATTCCAGCTTGTCCGCTTTCATATACCGGATCGTAAACAGCGTCTTCGTGCTCGCGCCGTCCTTTGCACCGTCTTCGACGGGGGAGGATTGGACTTCGGCAACGATATAGGCTTCACCATCATAGCCGCCCGTTCCAAAGGCGACGTTGCGCTCGACGAACAGTATATACCGGTCCTCATATCCCGGCGTATTGGTTCTCCACATTCCGATCAGGTTTGAAGGCACCTGGTTGGATCGCGGGGGGTTGTGCAGGAGCGGAGTGAGAACCGCAAGGAAAATCACGACGTACGGCAAATACAGCCTGACCTTCGGCGGTAACGTCCATTTTTTTTTCGCCGGAGCGGCCTTCCCCCGCTTGCGCGATCGCCTGGCGACGGGAGGCTGGCTCTTCGAAGGATCGCGCAGGTCTTCCGGTAGTTCCCTGCCGCCACCGGCTGCCTTCATACGCTCCAGGAGAAGCTTGAGCTGATCTTCAACAGTGGCCATCAAATCTCCGGAGCCGCAACGCGATATCCTGTATAGGTTTCGGAACCTCGTAGAAACAAGGGCACAATAGTACCATAAGTCTGGGTTTCGACAAGCGCCAATAACTAAGGGATTTCAATGAGATAAACCGTCCGTCTTCCTTAGGAATACAATCTGTTGGGGAATGTCTATTTCGGAGTCCGACAGGATGCGGCAGGTCCGGCGGCTGTGAATCGGCTTGTACGGGGGAATGTCAGCGGAGAGCGGCGAACCGGTCGATGCGAAAACGACGCGCACAGTCTGACAGCAGCGCCGCTTGAGGCTCGCGCGCAAGCGTGCGCTGCCATTCGGCCTGCAATCCGTCGGCGTCCGGCACGACGCCGGCCATGTTCAGCAGGCGCACGGCGCCGCCCATGTAATCCTGGCCGGTGGCGGCAAGCACGGCTCCCATCACTTGGTCGGGAATACGCTTCAGCTTGCGGTCCTCGACATAGTTTTGCCATTCCTTCCGGCAGGCCTCCGCGCTCTGCGGCAGCTGCTGCCTGCGCCAGGCGAGGTTGCGTTCGGCATCCTTGAGATCAACCAGAATGCCTTCGCTGATCCCGGCCGTCGGGATTGCCACCAGCATGCGGACGACCACCTTGCCGGCAACGAGCGCCGTGGAATCGCCGTCGCGGACGATCAGGCCTGAACAGCCGGCGGCCGTGCCGCAGAGGCTTAGAACAATCAGGACTCGCATGGTGGATTGCATATGCTCACTCTATAAGCGGTACAGGCATCAGCGGTAGGGCCGATTGGCTGGAAGATCCCGCTTTGTTGGCCCTACTGCTTTCATCCTGCTCGTAAACCGGAACTGCCAGGGGTCTTGGAATCTCTTAATTTTCTCGCAGTTGACTGATTCCTCGCTTTCTCCTGCGACTTCCACATCAAGTGGAGTGGACGGTGCTAAGCTTGAAGGTCAGCTATGGTGCGACTCTGGACATGGTTCGCCTCGTTTGTCATGCCTGATGGCGTGCTGGTGCTCGCGGCGGTGGGATTTCTTCGCCCGGGAGGATTGCCGAACTGGGCGCTGCCGCTTGAACAGGCTTTTGCCTACCTGGTTCTGGTGACCGGCGTCCTGCTCGGCCTGTATATTCGCCACACCCGCATCCTGCTTGCCCTGTTGCTCCTGGCCCTGGCCGACAGGGCCCTGCTCAACCTGTCCGGCGTGGAGGCCGCATCGGCAGGCATCGACCGGATCGTGTTCAACGCGGTCGCGCTGTTGCTGCCGCTCAATCTGCTGGCACTCGCATTGATCACCGAGCGCCAAATCCTGATCAGCCGCGAAATGATCCGGCTCATCCTGATCGTCGTGCAGGCATTTCTCGTAGGCTGGATCTGTCTTCCCGACAACGCGGCGGTGGCGGCGGCCCTGGAATCTCCCTTCGTCGACCTCCGGTTTACCAATTGGACCCCGATCGCGCAGGCGCCGCTGCTGGCGTTCGGCGTGGCCCTCGCGCTTCAAGCCGTGCGCTTCACGGCCTACCGGAACCCTGTCGACAGGGGATTTTTCTGGGCGCTGGTGGCGGTCTTCCTTGCGCTGCACGGCACCCGCACGGGATGGTCCCCCACGAATTATCTGGCCACGGCCGGACTGCTCCTGATCATCGACGCCTATGCGGAGATTTACCGGTCCACCTACTTCGACGAGTTGACGGGCATACCCGGAAAGGTCGCGCTGGACCAGGCCCTGTTCAACCTTGGTCAACGCTATGCCATCGCCTTGATCGACATCGATCACATGAAACAGATCAACGCGACGCACGGGTACGCGGCGGGCGACCAGATCCTGCGCATGGTCGCGACAAAGATTTCCGCCATGCCCCATGATGGAGCGGCCTTCCGCGACGAAGGCAATAAATTCGTCGTGGTCTTTCCGGGTAAACAGGCGGTCGATGTTCTGCCCCATCTGGAGGAACTCAGGAAAACCGTCGAAACGTCGTCCGTGACTCTGCGCGCCCCCAGGCGGCTCTTCAGGAAGGCAGCCGCGCCGGTACAAGTATCCGCGACGATCAGCATCGGGGCCGCCGAACGGGATGAGCGCAGGAGCACGTCGGAGCAGGTGATCAAGGCCGCGGAAGTGGCGCTGGCCCGCGCCAAGAGCGGTGGAGGCAACCATGTGAAGGCGCGGGTGGAAGGGAAGGTACAGGCGACGTGAGGGAGGAAGGCAAGAAACATGTGAGTGGCTTATCCGCGAGCCTCAAAATTATTGGCTCGCGGTACACGCCAAGAGAGGAAACAAGAATCTAAGCCTACTGGAGGAAAAGTAACTATCCGCCGCGATTTGATTGAACGCGGCGGCTCACACGAAGTGCGGTATGGTGGTCCCAACGGGATTTGAACCCGTGTCTGAGCCTTGAGAGGGCTCCGTCCTAGGCCAGGCTAGACGATGGGACCATCAATCACCAGCCGCGCGATCCTCGATGAAAGGAGGCAAACTGTAACATAGGGTCATCATGTTTTCAAAGCGGAGATCTGCGGGGTTATCATGTTTTCAAAGCGGAAATCCGAGGGTGATCATGTTTTTAAAGCGAAGTTCTGTGGGGTCATCACGTTTTCAATCGGCCTAGGCGGGCTCCACCGAGAGAATCTGCAAGCGAATCTTTCCCACGATATCCGTCAACGGCAGGAGATCGGAGGGTTTTTCCCCTTCGATCAATTTGATGTGCGTGGCATCCACACCGACCTGACCGAAGGTCGGGTCCACCGGCAGCCAGCCGGCTCCGACGTAGCTCTCCGCCCACGCGTGGTACAGAAATCCGTCCAGTTCCTTCGAATACACCAGCCCGTTCACGACGCGCGTCGGAATGCCGAGGCTCCGCGCGAAGGCCGCATAGAGCCACGTCAGGCCCTGGCACTCCCCTTTGCGCCCCTGCAGCACGTCGGAGGACGAAAAGACGTCCACCGGCGCCTGGTCGACGTTCTCTTGAATCCATTGGACGAGCAGCCGGATGCGCGCGAGCGGTTCGAGCGCATCCTTGACGATCACGCGCGCCGTCGCCTGGGCCCCGGGATCTGTGCTGTCCACCGCCACCGTCGGTTGCAGGTAGGACTCAAGGACGGCCCCTGGCTCGGTCGTTTCCCTGCCCGCCCCGGACGAATCAGCCTTCCGGATGGAACAGCGTGTGCCGTCCTGTTCGCGGGAACAACGCTGCCACGGATCGGACGGGACGGCGAAGGAGTCCGGAATCTCCTGCAGCACCACCTGCATCGTGGTCACCGCGCGCGGGTCGGGCAGGGACATGTTCGCACGGACCCGGCTGAACTCCACCAGCAGGTCCCGCTTGTTCACGCTGGCCCGCGCCAGATAGCCCTTGGCCTGACGCTCGGTCTCGAGCGTCGAAAACAGGAGCCCGCGCCACGCCCGTTCCAGCACCGGCTCGGCCCGGTCGTTGATCCACAGCGTGGAATGCTGGCCGCCGAGCTCGGTTTCGATCCGGTAGGCCCGCCCGTCGTAGAGATCGCTTTCCTGGTACGTCTCGATCGTTTGCGAAACCGTGGCCAGTTCCTGGAGCTGACCGTCGTAGACGAGGTATCGGTGCTGCCGCCCGACGCCGAGGCCGTGCAACGACGGGAACAAGGCGATCGCGCTGGTGGGATACAAGACTCCGGGCAACGGGATCGCATCGCGGGTGAGTTTCCCGGCCGTCTCGCGTTCCACCACGAGTTGCCCCTGTTGCACGATGCCCGTGAGCATCAGTTTGTTGCCGTCGAGATCGTAATCGTAGGCAAACCGTTCCAGGCGGAGATCGTCCGCCACCCAATCCTGCGCCTTGAGCGTGACCTGTTTGTTCAATCCAAGAAAATGAAACGCCAGCAGCGCCTCGGAACGGAGTTCGTACTCGCCCGGCCTGCCTGCCACGGGGAGCAGGGCCAAATGCGTCAGACCGATCTTCTCGCCGTTGAACACCACGCCGGTCCAGTACTCGCGGTAGGGCCATGCGTCCAGGGAGTAGGATGGCGGCGCCGGGGGAACGGCTGCCTCGCGAAAATACATCCGCTCGCAGCCCGTGGCTGTGGCCAGGATCGCCAGCATCAACCACGGCAACGCCCGGAGAAATCGCCGGTATCTCATGCCCGGATATTACACCCCTCCGGCACTTTTTACTTTTGCCCTTTCACATCGGCCCTGCGGCAGCCGCCTGTTTCTCCCTGCTCCCCGTCTGTGATAGATTCCCCGCAACATGACGACGCCCGAATCATCCATCCCGTCCAACTTCATCCGCGACATTGTCGCCGAAGATCTGAAATCCGGAAAACGCGCCCAAGTCGTCACGCGATTCCCGCCGGAACCGAACGGCTATCTCCACATCGGGCATGCCAAATCCATCGGCCTGAATTTCGGCCTGGCGATCGAACACCACGGCATCTGCCATCTGCGGTTCGACGACACGAATCCTGAGACGGAGGACCCGGAGTACGTCCAGGCGATCCAGGACGACGTGCGCTGGCTGGGCTTCGACTGGCACGGCAAAATGTTTTTCGCCTCGGACTATTTCGAGAAGCTGTACCAGTTTGCCGAGCGCCTGATTCAAAAGGGCAGGGCCTACGTGGACAGTTCATCCGCCGAGGATATCCGCAAGCGGCGCGGGACCTTGACGGAGCCCGGCACGGACAGCCCGCATCGCAACCGTTCCATCGAAGAAAACCTCGCGCTGTTCCGGCGCATGAAGGCCGGCGAGTTCGCGGATGGCACCCACGTGTTGCGCGCCAAAATCGACATGGCCTCGCCCAACATCAACCTGCGCGATCCGGTGTTCTATCGAATCAGGAAGGCCACCCACTACCGGACGGGCGATGCCTGGTGCATCTACCCGTCCTACGACTACGCCCATCCGCTGTCGGATGCGCTGGAAGGCATCACCCATTCGATTTGCACGCTGGAGTTCGAGGACCACCGGCCGCTCTACGACTGGGTGGTGGAGCAGGCCGACGCGCCGCACCGTCCGCGGCAGATCGAGTTCGCGCGGCTTAATCTGACGAACACCGTCATGAGCAAGCGGAAGCTGCTCGAGCTGGTCGAGAAAAATCTGGTGAGCGGCTGGGACGATCCGCGCCTGCCGACGATCAAGGGGCTGCGCCGGCGGGGCTACACGCCGGAAGCGATCCGGGCCTTCTGCGAGGCGATCGGCGTGGCCAAGCGGGATGCCACGATCGAAATGGCCATGCTGGAACATTTTATCCGGGAAGACCTGAACAGGCGCGCAGCGCGCGTGATGGCGGTGCTCAGGCCGCTGAAAGTCGTCATCGACAATTACCCCGAAGGCCAGGTCGAGGAACTGGATGCGGTCAACAATCCGGAAGACCCGGGCGCCGGCACGCGGAAAGTCCCCTTTTCCCGCACCATCTATATCGAGCAGGACGATTTCCGGGAAGTCCCGCCGCCGAAGTTTTTCCGCCTCTCGCCCGGCAAGGAAGTCCGGCTGCGCTACGCCTACATCGTCAAATGCGAGAGCGTCGTGAAGAACGAGCGGGGCGAGGCCATCGAAGTGCGCTGCACCTACGATCCGGAGACCAAAAGCGGCGGCCCGCAGGCCGGCCGCAAGGTCAAGGCGACCATCCACTGGGTCTCGGCCAAGCACGCACTCGATGCCGACGTCCGCCTGTACGAACCGCTCCTCAAGACGGACCTGTCGAAAGTTCCCGCGGACCACGATTGGACGCTCTATCTCAATCCGCACTCGCTGGAGAAGCTCACCGGCTGCAAGGTCGAGCCGGGCCTGCTGAAGGGAAAGATCGGCGACCGCTATCAGTTCGAGCGGCAGGGATATTATTGCGTGGACCCGGATACGGCCAAGGGGCTGCTCACCTTCAACCGCACCGTGCCCCTCCGCGACACCTGGGCCAAGATCGAGAAAGCGCAGCAGGAAGGCTAGCCGCTCACAGTCTGTAAACAGGCAATCTCGCGAGCAGGGCGGGCGTGGCCTCCCAGATATGGTCCACGACCGACTGGACGTAGGCGCGGGCTTCGTCCATGTTCGACTGCCAGTCCGGCATCGCCTCGTGGACATCCAGCACCGGCTCCTCTTTTTCAAAACACACCTGGTTGAAGAGCGGCACGTCGCGGCCGAACTGCTCGCGGATGAAGTCGCGGTGATCGAAACCCATCGCCACGGCAAGCTCCACACTCTCCAGTAATTCACGCGTGAGCTTGCGCTGGACATGCGCCGACGGATCGGCGCCCTTGGCGCGCAAATACTCGATGATCAACGGATGCAGCGATTGCGGCTTGGCTTCGATGCCGGCGGAGCCGACGAGTAGGCGCATTTCCGGACCCATCCTCGTCCTCAGCGCATACTCCGCCGTCACGCTGCGAAAGACGTTGCCCGTGCAGATGAACAGGACCGATTTCATCGCGTACCCATCTAACTAACGGCTAACGGCATCTTACCAGAGCCTCTCCCTTTTTGACGCGGCCCCAGGTAGAATGGCGGGCATGAAGACTCCGCACCGGCCGCCACCCGGCAAACTCCCTGTCGAAGTTGAAAAAATGCAGACGCGCCTCTGCCGGCTGGCCGGCCAGGCCATCGCCGACTATCAGATGATCGAAAACGGCGACAAGATCATGGTCTGCCTCTCGGGCGGCAAGGACAGTTACGGCCTGCTGGATGTCTTATTGGCATTGCAACAACGAGCGCCGATTCGCTTCGAACTCGTCGCGGTCAACCTGGACCAGAAGCAGCCGGGCTTTCCCGCCCATGTGCTGCCCGACTACCTGACGCGCCTCGGTGTGCCGTTCCACATCGAAACGCGCGACACCTATTCCGTCGTCAAGCGGCTGGTCCCGGAAGGCCAGACCACCTGTTCGCTCTGCTCGCGGCTCCGGCGGGGGCATCTGTATCGCGTCGCGGCCGAACTGGGCGCCACGAAGATTGCGCTCGGCCATCACCGGGACGACATCCTCGAAACGCTGTTCCTGAACCTGTTTTACACCGGCAAGCTCAAGGCCATGCCGCCCAAGCTTCGCTCGAAAGACGGACGGCATCTGGTCATCAGGCCGCTGGCCTCTATCAAGGAAGAGGATTTGGTTCGCTACGCGGAGCTGCGGGAGTTTCCCATCATCCCCTGCGACCTCTGCGGCTCACAGGAGAACTTGAAGCGGAAAGAGGTCAAGGCGATGCTGCGGGACTGGGAACGGCGGATGCCAGGCTGCACCGACAGCATCTTTGGGGCGCTCTCGAACGTCGCGCCGTCGCTGCTGCTGGACTGGAAGCTGTTCGATTTCTCATCGCTGAAAACCAACAACCAGGCCGGCACGGCCAGCCACGTCCCCGGCCATCCCGCCTTCGCCGAAGAACTGGAAGAAGTTCCCTAGACGTTCCCGGACTTCAGGATTTTCCCCACAGCTGTTCCAGCCGATTAACACGGCCGCAACTGGTCTTGTAGAACTTGTAGCGGATGGGATTCTTTTTATAAAAGTCCTGGTGATAGTCTTCGGCCGGATAGAACTTGGACGCCATCGTAATCTGGGTCACGATCGGCTCCGTGAACCGCTTGGATTGTTCGACTGCCTGCCTGGACGCCTCGGCCTGCCGCTTCTCTTCCTCGTTGCTATAGAAAATCACGGCGCGGTACTGGCTGCCGTGGTCGCAGAACTGCGCGTTCGGCGTGAGCGGGTCCACGTTCTTCCAGAAATGATCCAGCAGTTTCTGATAACTGACCTGGGCCGGATCGTAAACGACTTCCACCGATTCGGCGTGGCCCGTGCCGCCGGCCGACACGTCCTCATAGGTCGGGTTCGCTTTCTGGCCGCCCATGTAGCCGGACGTGACCGAGACGACACCCTCGACTTTTTCGAACGCTTCTTCCATGCACCAGAAGCAGCCTCCGGCAAAGACCGCCTTCGCCTGTTCTGCTGCATGACCGGCGCTTCCCGTGGTCGCTACCAACACTACCAGCAGTGCCATGTTCAGGAATCGTGCGGCGTTCATGTGATCCTCCCCTTCAACTGTCGCCGAGACCGGACATCCGTCGGACGTACCCCTTCATACCGATGAGTCGCGCCGGACAGTTGGATCTTACAACCTGAGAACAACTGAGAAGAAACACGAAAGGGTTTTATCCGGCGCCGTTATGGCAATAATCCGTCGCGCCGCGCGACACCGCTTCCGGTGAAACATCGCCACGACCAGTTGGTATGGCTGGCGCGGCACTGCCTGTTAGCATGCCGCCGGGATGTTTCTCGCGTGCCAAGGCTGGTTGGCTGGGGGACTAGGATTCGAACCTAGGTAGCCGGCTCCAAAGACCGGCGTCCTACCACTAGACGATCCCCCAGCAAGTTCTCAGTTCGATGAGAAGGGGCGGCTTCTTGTTGGTGCCACGCTCACTGACCCATCCCAAGGGGAATGCCACTCGGTACTGGAAAATGTGTCGCGTTGCGCGACACCGCCAAAATACATCGTCGCGGCAGTGGCACTGCTTCCGGTGCGTCATGGCCACGGCCAAGGGATGGCTGACGGCGCCACTGCCCACTTGCGTGCTGTCGGGAGGTACCTGTCGCGTCAAGAACCAGGATCTCTGTTGCGAAGCAACACCGCTCCCGGTGCCTCATCGCCATGAGTCGTCGGTATAGCTGGCGCGCCACTGCCCGTTTGCTGCTGGACCGATGCCTATCGCGCCAAGATGTTGGCTGGGGGACTAGGAATCGAACCTAGGTAGTCAGCTCCAGAGGCTGACGTCCTACCGCTAGACGATCCCCCAACCGATTTGCAGCTTAATATTAAGGGACGTGCACCGTCAAGCCGACGCCTTCGCCCGCTCGATCCCCTTTTTCAGACGAATCAGCGTGCGCTCGCGGCCCAGCAGTTCCATCACTTCGAACAGGCCCGGGCTGGCAGTCCGTCCTGTCAGCGCGACGCGGACCGGCTGGGCAAGCTGGCCCATCTTCATGCCCTGTTCTTCCACGACTTGTTTAAAGATCGTTTCCCATTGCTCCTTGTGAAACGCCGGCTCCGCCTCAAATCGCGCGACTACCTTGGCCAGCGCCGGCGCCATGGCAGGCGTGAGGAATTTTTTCGCCGACGCCTCGTCCATGGCCACATCCTGCCCGAAGTACGGCGTCACCCAGGTGACCATCTCCACGAGCGTTTTGGTCCGCTCCCGCACCATGACGACCAGTTTGGCCAGCCAATCCGGCGAAACGGCGCTCACCTCTTGCTTCAACCCGGCCTGTTCCAGAAAGGGAATGAGCAGCCGGGCCACGTGACCGGGCTCACCCTGCTTGATGTACTGCTCGTTGACCCAGAGCATTTTTTCCTGGTTGAAGACCGCCGAAGACGATTGCACATGCTTGAAGTCGAACTTTTCGATCAGTTCCTGTCGCGTGAACAGTTCCTGGTCGCCGTGCGACCAGCCGAGCCGCACCAGATAATTGACCACGGCCTCCGGCAGATAGCCCATGTCGCGATAGGCCAGCACGGAGGTGGCCCCGTGCCGCTTGGACAATCGTGCCTTGTCGGAGCCGAGAATCATCGGGAGGTGCCCGAACTTCGGCACGGTAAAGCCTAGGGCCTGAAACATGGGAACCTGCCGCGGCGTGTTGGTCAGATGGTCGTCGCCCCGGATGACGTGCGTGATGCCCATGAGCGCGTCGTCCACGACGACGGAAAAATTGTAGGTCGGATAGCCGTTGGAGCGGAGAATGATCAGGTCGTCCAGCACTGCATTGTCGAAGACGACCCGGCCCTTGACCAGATCGTCAATGACGGTCTCGCCTTCCTGCGGCGCCTTGAATCGTAGCGCCGCCTCGCCGGTGGGTTTGGTAATACCCTTGGCGCGGCAGCGGCCGTCGTACTTCTGCGTGAGTCCTTTGGCAAGCGCCTCTTTCCGGCGGGTTTCCAGCTCGTCCGGCGTGCATACGCACCAATAGGCCTTGCCCTGCTCGAACAGTTTCATCGCATGTTCACGGTACAGATCCATGCGCCCGGTCTGGCGGAAGGGCCCTTCGTCCCAGTCCAGCCCGACCCATTTCATGCCGTCGAGAATGGCCTGGATGGCTTCGTCGGTGAACCGCTCCTGGTCCGTGTCCTCGATGCGGAGAATGAAGGTGCCCTGGTGGCGCCGCGCGAAGAGCCAGTTGAAGAGAGCCGTGCGCACGCCGCCGATGTGAAGATAGCCGGTCGGGCTCGGAGCGAAGCGCACGCGGACCTTGCCCGATGGCTCGCCTTTGCCCGCGCCACGCCCTGATTCTACGGCATCAGAATCACGAAACATGGGCGGTATCTATAGCACGGTGATTTGAGGTTGTATAGGGAAGCGCGGCGCGGAAATCCTGAGCGGTTGGTCAGTGGCTTTCCTTAACCAGATTGATGTTCACGGCGGGAATCTCGACGACGATATCCTTGGTCCCGTTCGGCACGCATTGGCAGCCGAGCCGGGATTGCAGCGTGACGGCCGGCGCTTCTTCGAGCTGATCGAACTCGTCGTCCGTGCCTTCGTTGCAGGTCTCTAATCCTTGCTTTACCATCACGTGGCAGGTCGAGCAGGCGCAGACGCCTCCGCAGACATGCTCCAGCTCGATGCCGTTCCCCATCGCTATATCAAGGAGGCTGCCCGGCAGGCCGGTTTCACCGTAGGGGATTTTGTCCGGGTCAACCTGGACTTTCTTTTCCGTCTTGTCCGGAAAGATGAACGTCACCGTATAGGGCTTGGTCGGCCGCTCGTAATCCGCTTTCTCAATGTAGGGGTTGGTCCCGCCCATCATCCGCTCTCAAGTCTTTCTTTTCTACCTCAACGCGATTCAACATAACACAGCATCTGTCCGTTTTTCATCCCTTATTTAATTCATTAACACATTGTTTTTAAACGTTTAATTACTTGTTGACAGTCTCCAGGCCGTGATTATATCATGTGTGCGACTTAAACGGTCGGAGATTAAAAGAGTCTCCGATAAATATGGTCGGAGGGATCTTATGTTGAAGTTCTCAAAGAAAGCGGATTACGGCCTGATGGCGGTGCAGTACATCGCCTCGGTGCAGTTCGGCGATCTGCAGAAGGCCCGCGTGGTCAATACGAAGGAGATCGCGGAGGAGTACCACATCCCGGTCGAACTTCTGGCGAAGGTGCTCCAGACGCTGGCCAGGCAGGGTATCGTCGAAAGCCAGAACGGCCCCAAGGGCGGATACCTGCTGGCGCGCAACGCCCGCGAGATCACGATTGCGCAGGTGCTGGAAGCCATCGAGGGCCCGCTCGGCATCACCGATTGCCAGCAGGAGCAGGAAGATAAAGCGGCCCAGTGCTCCTGCTTCACTCATTGCAACATCAGAACGCCTCTCTTGAAGGTGCAAGACAGCATTTATCAATTATTGAACAGCATGACCGTGGCCGACATGATGGGCGGCACGCCGCTGATCACCGTGCAATCGCTCTCGACGGCCGGAGAAGGAGTGTCTCGATGAAACTGCCGATTTTCCTGGATAATCATTCGACCACCCCCATGGACCCGCGGGTCCTGGAGGCGATGCTGCCCTACTTCGTCGAAAAGTTCGGCAACGCGGCCAGCCGCAACCACGCCTTCGGCTGGGAAGCCGAGGAGGCCGTGGAGAACGCCCGCAAGCAGATCGCGAAGCTGATCCACGCCGACTCGAAGGAAATCGTCTTTACCAGCGGCGCCACGGAGTCCGACAACCTGGCGCTCAAGGGCGTGATCGAGATGTACCACGAGAAGGGCAACCACATCATCACGTCCACGACGGAGCACCGCGCCGTGCTGGACACCGCCAAATCACTGGAAACCAAGGGCAAGGCCACGGTCACCTATCTGTCCGTGGATAAATACGGCATGGTGAACCCGGAGGACGTGCGGAAGGCGATCACGGACAAGACCGTGCTGATTTCGATCATGCTGGCCAACAACGAGATCGGGACGATCAACCCGGTCAAGGAGATCGGCAAGATCGCCAAGGAGAAGGGTATTCTCTTCCACTGCGATGCCACACAAGGCGTCGGCAAGATTCCGGTGAATGTCCAGGAGATGGGCATCGACCTCATGTCGTTCAGCGCCCATAAGATTTACGGGCCCAAGGGCATCGGCGTGCTGTACGTGCGCAAGAAAGCCCCACGCGTCCGGATCGCCGCGCAGATGGATGGCGGCGGCCACGAGCGCGGGATGCGCTCCGGCACCCTGGCGGTGCCGCTGATCGTGGGCTTCGGCAGGGCCTGCGAGATTTGCGAGCAGGAAATGGACGCCGAAGGGCGGAAGCTGGCGGCCATGCGGGACCGGCTGCAGGCCGGTATCATGAAGGCACTGGAGGAAACCTACCTCAACGGACACCCGACCCAGCGGCTGCCGCACAATCTGAATATCTCCTTCGCCTATGTCGAGGGCGAGTCGCTGCTGATGGGGCTGAAGGAAATCGCCCTGTCCTCCGGCTCGGCCTGCACCTCGGCCACGCTGGAGCCGTCCTACGTGCTGCGGGCGCTGGGCGTCGGATCGGACCTGGCCCACTCGTCCATCCGGTTCGGCCTGGGGCGGTTCAATACGGACGAGCAGGTGGACTATACGATCAAGCGCATGATCGAAATCGTGACCAGGCTGCGGGAAATGTCTCCCCTGTACGAGATGGCAAAGGAAGGCGTTGATCTGAAATCAGTACAATGGGCGGCACACTAAAGACGTGCCCGCCTTTGGGCGAGGTCTCGCCGCCTGCGGCGGCGGAAAGCGTGACGCGTGACAAGGAATTGAAAGGGAGGAAGCACCATGGCCTACAGTGAAAAAGTCGTTGATCATTACAACAACCCCCGGAACGTGGGGAGTTTCAAGAAGGATGAGAAGGGCGTCGGCACCGGCATGGTCGGGGCGCCGGAGTGCGGCGACGTGATGAAGCTGCAGATCAAGGTCGAGGGCGAACGGATCGTGGATGCCAAGTTCAAGACCTTCGGTTGCGGCTCCGCGATCGCCAGCTCGAGCCTGGCGACCGAATGGCTCAAGGGCAAGACGATCGACGAAGCCCAGACCATCAAAAACACCGACATCGTGCAGGAACTGAACCTGCCGCCGGTCAAGATCCACTGCTCGGTGCTGGCCGAGGATGCGATCAAGGCGGCCCTGGCCGACTACAAGAAGAAGGCCGAAACGGAAACCAAGTAAGGAGTCCCGCAATGGAGACACCCAACACGACAACCCCGACACCGGCCATCACGCTGACCGACGCCGCGCTGAAAGAAGTCAAACGCCTGATCAACGTGCAGGGCCTCACTGAGGGCGGCCTGCGCGTGGGCGTCAAGGGCGGCGGCTGCTCGGGGCTGAGCTATACGATCAACTTCGACGAAAAGATCGGCCCCTACGACACCGTGCACGAATTCGACGGGGTGAAGGTGATCGTGGACGCCAAGAGCGCCATCTATCTGCAGGGCACTCAACTGGACTTCCAGAAGGATCTGATGAGCGGCTCGTTCAAGTTCGTCAACCCGAACGCAGAAAAGACCTGCGGCTGCGGGGAGTCATTTTCCGCATAAACCTGACAGTCGATTGCTGATGGCGGGCATGGCGGCTGACGAGACAGTTGCCATGCCCGTTGCACGAGCAACACTATGGACCAGACGCAAAACACATCGAATAAGCGCACCGAACTCCAGATGGCCCGGAGCATGTGCTGGCACTGCCAGTCCGAGGTCACGGGCGAGTACTACTGCGGCCAGTGCGTCAAGGTGCAGCCCCTCTCGAAGGAGATGGACTATTTCACCTGCCTGGGGCTGCCACGGCTGCTCGCCATCGATACCGCTGCGTTGGAAGCCAAGTACTACGAACTGAGCCGGACGTTCCACCCGGATTTCTTCCAGAGCAAGACGGAACCGGAACAGCAGATCAGCCTCGGGAACTCCGCCCTCCTCAACACGGCCTATCACATGCTGAAAGATCCGGTCCAGCGGGCGGAATATCTCCTGAAGCTGGAGGCGGGCTCGGCCAAGGACATCCGCAACTCCCCTCCGGCAGATCTGTTCGAGGAAATTCTCGAGTTGCAGGAGGATCTGGAGGCCTTCCGGTCCGCGTCCGGCGATGCGAAGGAGACCGATCAGTACCGGTCCAAACTGCTCGTGGACCGTGCACAACTGGAACAGCGCCGGCAGGACATGGATACGAAGCTCGCCGGCCTGTTTACCAAGTGGGATACGATCCAGAACCGCGCCCCGCAACCGGACGCCCTGCGCCCGCAGAAAGACGACGTCCTGAAAGAGATGCGGGAGCTGCTCTCCAACCGGACCTACCTCCGCAACATCCTGAACGACGTCGTTGCAGCCATGGAAGGCGGCCATGCGGATCGTCGGCATTGATCTCGGGACGACCAATTCGCTGATCGCCTACATGGACGGCCAGACCCCCCGCGTCATCGCGGGACGGGGCGACCGGGCCATGGTGCCGTCCGTCGTGGCCATGACCGACAACGGCCTGATCGTCGGCGATCCCGCCAAGGAACACCTCGTCCGCAACCCGGCGCGCACGGTCTATTCGGTGAAACGCTTCATGGGGAAGGGGCTGGCCGACGTCGCCGACGAATTGAAATATTTCCCCTACACCCTGTCCGAGCAGGGCGGCGTGATCCGCCTCAAGATCGGCGAGAAAAGCTTCTCGCCCCCGCAGATTTCGGCCATGATCCTCAAGGAACTCAAGCAGCGCGCCGAGGCGTTTCTCCACGAAGAGATCACCAAGGCGGTGATCACGGTCCCGGCCTATTTCAACGACAGCCAGCGGCAGGCGACCAAGGACGCCGGCATGATCGCCGGGCTGGACGTGGTCCGCATCATCAACGAGCCGACCGCCGCGTCGCTGGCCTACGGACTCCAGCAGCGCACGCAGGGGACCATCGCTGTCTACGACCTGGGCGGCGGGACCTTCGATATCTCGATTCTCAAGTTGAAGGACGGCATCTTCGAGGTCCTCTCCACCAACGGCAACACGCATCTGGGAGGGGACGACTTCGATCATGTCGTGGCCGAAGTGATCCTGAAGGACATCCGCGCGACACACAGTCTCACCCTGGAGAAGTACGACGACGCGATGCAGACGGTGCGGCTGGAAGCCGAACGGACGAAGATACGCCTGTCGGACGAACAGACCGCCACGGCGGTGATCGAGTTGCCGGATGGGAAGGGCACCTACCGGAAGGTCTTCACGCGCGATCAGCTCGAGGCCATCACGGGAGACCTGATCGAACGGACGCTGGCCCCCTGCCGCCGGGCGCTGAAAGACGCCGGCTTGCAGACATCGGACATCGACGAAATCGTGCTGGTGGGCGGCTCCACGCGCATGCCGCTCGTGCGGCAACGCGTCCAGGAACTCTTCGACAGGGCGCCGCACAGCGAGCTGAATCCGGACGAAGTGGTCGCCTTGGGCGCCGCGGTGCAGGCCGGCATTCTCAGCGGCGACACGCAGGGCATGCTGCTGCTGGACGTCACCCCGCTCTCGCTGGGCATCGAAACGATGGGCGGCGTGATGAGCACGCTCATCCGGCGCAATACGACGATCCCCTCCAGCGCGAAGGAAATGTTCACCACCTACGTGGACGGCCAGACCGGCGTGGACATCCACATTCTCCAGGGTGAACGCGAATTGGCGAAGGACAGCCGGAGCCTCGCCCGCTTTCGTCTCAAGATGCCGCCGCTGCCCGCCGGCGTGCCGCGCATCGAAGTGACGTTCCTGATCGACGCCAACGGTATTTTGAACGTCACGGCCAGGGACATGCGGAGCGGGCAGAGCCAGTCCATCGAAGTGAAGCCGTCCTACGGACTGTCGGATGAGGAAGTCGAACAGATGATCGGCGACTCGTTCAAATTCGCCGCGGAGGACATCACCGCCCGCAAGTTGATCGAAGCGCGGCTGGACGCCGGCGCGCTGATCGCCGCGACGGAAAAATCCCTTGGCCAGGGAGGCCATTTGATTGCGACAGACGAAATCGCCGCTATTCGGGCTGCGCTGGCCGCGCTCGCGGCCGCCAGGGACGGTGCCGATCCCCGCGCCATCCGCGCCCGCATGGCCGACATCGAACAGGCGGCGCACCACCTGACGGCGACACTGATGGACGATTCGCTCAAACAGGCGCTGCAGAATAAGAAACTGTCCGAGCTGCCGTAGCAGCTCGGAGCATATAGCTTATGGCTAATGGCGGAAAACCAAGAGCTAATGGCATATGGCCAATGGCCAGAGAATCCCGACCATCAGCTATAAGCCATACGCTCTTCGCACTGAGCTATACGCCATATGCCATAAGCTCTTAAGGAGTTAAGAATGGATCTGTACTGGAAGGACACTGAAGAGATCGCCATTCGCCTCGTCGAAGCCCACCCCGACACCGATCCGTTGACCGTGCGGTTCACCGACATGCACGGATGGATCACGGCCCTGCCGGAATTCCGGGACGATCCCAAGAAATCCAACGAGAAAATCCTCGAATCCATCCAGATGGCCTGGCACGAGGAGTATCAGAACGCGAAAGGCTAGCGCGATGGCGGCGGGGCGAATGGCGGAGCAGTCGGAGGACGTGCCGGTCCGGGCGCTGACGCCGTAGATCCCGGTGCCGATGCAGCCGGTCCCGGCACGGGGCTCCCCGGAACGGATGCAGGCGCCGGTCCCGCAGTGACGGGAACAGGCGGCGGCGCGGCCAAGGCCTCGGGAATCTGATCCAGCCGGTAGAACTCCCCCGGGTCCACGACCTCCGGGGCCGTCTCGGTCGGCTCCGTCCCCTTGCTGAATACTTCCACGATCCCCTGATCGCCCTGCTCGGGCGCCAGCAGACCGCTGCGCGGATCCACCCGGGCATAACGGATGTCCTCGGGAATTTCAAATGGCGTGGCCGGCACCAGCGGCAGCGCGGCCTGCATGAATTCCAGCCACACCGGCAGCGCCGCGTGCGCACCCGACTCCGTCTCGCCCAGCGTCCGGATATCGTCGAAGCCGATCCACACGGCCGTGGCCAGGGTGGGGGTGTAGCCGATGAACCAGGCGTCCGTGAAATCGTTCGTGGTCCCGGTCTTCCCCGCCACGGACCGCTCAATCGTCCTCGCCAGTTGGCCGGTCCCCTTCTGAATCACGTCCTCCAGCACGTTGGTGATCAGGTACGCCGTTTCCTTCGTGATCACCTGCTGCGGCTCGAAAAGAATCTGTTCCAGCGGCTGCCCGGCCGCATCCTGCACCGTGGACACCGCATAGGGCTGGAGGCGATAGCCCTGGTTGGCAAACACCGCATAGGCGGAGGCCATCTCGAGCGGCGTGATGCCGGAGGACCCCAGGGCCAGCGAGAGGTCCTGGTTGATCGGGCTGGTGATGCCCAGTGTTTTGGCGAACTCGACCACCGGCTTGATGCCGATCCTTTCCAGCAGCTTGACCGTGGCCACATTATGGGAATGGATCAGGGCTTCCCGCAGGCTGACCGGTCCGTGAAACCGCCTGCCGTAATTCTCCGGCTTCCAGGTCTTTTCCGGATCCTCCTCGTTTTCGTAGATGACGGGCGCATCCATCACCACGGTCGCGGGGCTCAAGCCCTCGTTGAACGCCGTGGCGTAAATGATCGGCTTGAACGCCGAGCCGGGCTGCCGGCGCGCGGTCATCACGCGGTTGTATTCGCTGCGCGCGAAGTCGTAGCCCCCGACCATCGCCCTGATCGATCCGTTGCGGGGATCGATCGCCACCAGCCCGCCCTCGACGATCGGCGTCTGCTCGAGCTGGAAGTAGGTCGTGTTCTTTTCAACCTTCTTCAGGCTGACCTCGATGATATCGCCCGGCTTGAGGAGATTCTTGACGGTGGGCAGCGTCACGGCATCCTTCACCGGATCCTTGCCCTTGAGCCGGCGCTTGGCCCAGGCCATGTCGTCGAACGTCATCTTTCCCAGGACGGAGCCGGCCTGCACCTGGACGACATCTCGACCGATTTTCACGACCACGCCCTGCACAATCTCGTCGGGTAGCAGCGGCTTATCCTGCGGCGCCGGCGTGCCGGGCACGGGCAGCGCCGTGATATCCTGCGTGCCGATCGGTCCGCGCCAGCCCTGCCGCTTGTCCAGTTCGCGCAGGCCCCGGTTGAGCGCCTGCTCCGCCGCCTTCTGCATCTCGGCATTCAGCGTCGTGAAGATTTCCAACCCGCCCTTATAGACCATTGTTTCGCCGTATTTGCCGACCAGGTGCTGCCGGACATGCTCGATGAAGTAGGGTGCGACCTGTTCGGCCCCCGGACGGCGCAATACGAGCGGTTTCGTCAGCGCATCCAGGCGCTGCTCCACCGTGATGAAGGTCGCTTCTTCCATGCGGAGCAGAACGTGCTCCTGGCGCTTTTTCGACCGCTCCAGATTTTTATACGGTGAATAATTATTGGGCGATTTAGGCAGGCCGGCCAACATGGCCGCTTCGCCCAGCGTCAGTTCCGACAGGCTTTTCCCGAAATAGGTCTGGGCCGCCGAGACCACGCCATACGCTCCCTGGCCGAAATAAATCTGGTTGAGATACAACTCCAGAATCTCTTCCTTGCTCAGGATCAGCTCCATCTTGTAGGCCAGAATCAGCTCGCGGATTTTCCGGCCGTAGGTCCGCTCGGCCGATAAAAACAGCGAACGGGCGAGCTGCTGGGTGATCGTGCTGGCGCCTTCGACCTTGCCGCCCCGGCGCAGATTGGTCCAGACCGCACGCGCGATGCCGATGAGGTCAAGACCCGGATGCTCGAAAAAGCGCGCATCCTCGACGGCGATCACCGCCTGGATGAGCACTTGCGGCACATCCGCCAACTGAGCCTTGAGCCGCCGCTCGACATAGAACTGCCCGACGACCTGGCGGTCGTCCGAGTACACGCGGCTGACCTGGCTGGGCTGGTACTGGGAAAGCGATTCGAGAGACGGCAGGTCCTGCGACGCCCACCAGAAGACGAGCACGACGGCGGCGGCGCCGAGCACGGCCAGCAACCCGGCGAGCGCAAACAGCGTGCGCCACCTGGACCAGTGATTCGGGCCCGGTGGATTCGGTTCCGGCAAATGATCATTCAACGGCATGGACGATCTGGTTCCTCGCAAAACTAAACGAGGTGAATTATAGCAGGTAAGGGCGCCTTTCGCGCGTCCCTTCACGCTCAAGCCGGACCCGGATTTGGCGCGGTGACAGACTCCATGTGGCTTGTCTTTTCGACATCCCCTCCGCTATACTGCATTACGACGCCGGATTTTCGCGGCGTCTTTTTTTTGGCCAGATCGACGACGCCGTCACGGAAGGTTGTATGGATCAGCAGAGTTCGACAGTCTCCCCCCAGACGCACCTGTCGCCGGCCGACCGGCGGGAGAATATCCGCAATATCGCCATCATCGCCCACGTGGACCACGGCAAGACCACGCTGGTGGACGCCCTGCTCCGCCAGACGCACGTCCACCGGAAGATCAACGACATGGGCGAGCGCATGATGGATTCCATGGACCAGGAGCGCGAGCGCGGCATTACCATCCGCGCGAAAAACGCGAGCATCATGTATCAGGACGTCAAGATCAACATCGTGGACACGCCGGGCCACGCCGACTTCGGCGGCGAGGTGGAACGGACGCTCCGCATGGTGGACGGGGTGCTGATCCTGGTGGACGCGAAGGAAGGCCCCATGCCGCAGACGACCTTCGTGCTGCGCAAGGCCCTCGCGCTCGGCCACAGGGCCATCGTCGTCATCAACAAGATCGACCGCCAGGACGCCGTGGTGGACGACGTGGTGAACCGGACCTTCGATCTGTTCGGCGCGCTGGGCGCGACCAACGAACAGCTGGATTTCCCCATCGTCTACACCTCCGCCATCAACGGCATCGCGACGCTGGACATCAACAAGCCCGGCACGGACATCACGCCGCTCTTGGACACGATCCTGGCGCATGTGCCGGCCCCGGCCATCAATGCCGAGGCCCCGCTCCAGATTCTCGTGCTCGCGCTGTCCCACGATTCGTACAAGGGCAAGATGGGCATCGGCAAGATCCTGTCAGGCTCGATCGCGCGGCGCCAGAACGTCGTCCGCATCACCCGCGAGGGAGTGCACGTGCCCGGCAAAGTGAGCGAGCTGGCGGTCTTCTCCGGATTGGAACGGCTGGACGTGGACAAAGCCGAGGCCGGCGAGATCGTGGCCGTGGCCGGATTGCCGGAGATCAGCATCGGCGAGACGATCGCGGATGCGGAGCATCCCATCGCGCTCCCGCCGGTCAAGATCGACGAACCGACCGTCCAGATGACCTTTGCCGTGAACACGAGCCCCTTCGCCGGGCGCGAGGGCAAATACCTGACCTCCCGCCATCTGCGCGAGCGGCTGTTCAAGGAATTGGAAACCAACGTCTCCCTGCGCGTGGAGGAAACCGACAGCCCCGACCGTTTCCTGGTGGCGGGCCGCGGCGAGTTGCACCTGGCCGTGCTGATCGAGCAGATGCGGCGCGAAGGCTACGAGCTGCAAGTCTCGCAGCCGGAGGTGATTCTGCACCGGGACGGCGGGATCACCACGGAGCCCTACGAAGAGCTGACCATCTCCGTGCCCGCCGACTACCAGGGCACGGTCATCGAGGAGATCGGCACGCGCCGGGGCGAGCTGCGGCACATGAAACTGGTACACTCTGAGGGCAGCTCCGGCGAGATGCACCTGGAGTACCACATTCCTACGCGCGGCGTGATCGGCCTCAAGGGCGTGCTCCTGACCAAGACCCGCGGGACCGTCATCATGCACCACGTGTTCAAGGAGTACGGCCCCTACGACGAGCGCTCGCTCGTGACGGCGCCGCACGGCTCGCTGGTCGCGCACGAGGACGGCACGAGCAACGCCTACGGCCTGTTCATGATGCAGGAGCGCGGCGCGCTGTTCCTCAGCCCCGGCGTCGAGGTCTATCGCGGCATGGTCGTCGGTCAGAACAGCCGCGACGAGGATCTGGACGTCAACGTGTGCAAAGCCAAGCAGTTGACCAATATGCGGGCGTCGGGATCCGACGAAGCACTGACCCTGACCCCGCCCCGTCCCATGACGCTGGAGTTCGCCCTGGAATACATCGGCTCCGACGAACTGGTCGAAGTGACGCCGTCCAGCATCCGCATCCGCAAGCGGATGCTTAATCCGGAAGACCGCCGCAAGGCCCGCAAGAACAAAGCCTGACGGCGAGCAGTCGAAAGTCCGAAAGTCTAAAGTCTGAAAGTCCCAACCGACTTTAAGACTTTCTGACTTGATGACTTTCAGACGATCAAACAAAGCCACCTGTTTTTTCAACATCCTGCTGCCATGAAAATACGCAAGAAATCGCCGAAACCATCCGGTTCGGAGCGGCCGTGCTATGTCATCGGCTACTCCTCGCCTGCCCCTTCGGCTGCCGAGCTCCAGATGTGGTTCGATCTGGAATACGGCGGGCCGCTGAAACTGAAAGAATCGGGAGAGACACTGGTCGCAACGCACGGGCCATGGAACGGGCAGGTGCAACTGGCGTCTTCTCAAGCGGACGCCTGGTCGAAGCGGCTGGACTGGCGCCACACCAATGCCGGCATGGTCCTGCGACCATCGGTCACGCCGCAGCAGGCTTGCGATCTCGTGCTCTTTGCAGCCCGCCTGGCCAGGGGATTGACCCTGCTGACCCAGGGCACGGCCTACGACATAGTCACGCACACCTATCTCAATCCATCCGACTGGACGGACCGGCCGCTGGACCGGTTTCGCACGGCGGATCACGTGACCGTCTCACAGACCGATTCGCCCGATCCGCAGACGGATTGGTTCCACACGCTGGGACTGAGCAAGTTCGGATTGGACGAGTTGGAAGTGTTTCGCCCTGCCGGATTGCCTGACCGGCCGACGCTGGAAACCTTGACCGCCATTGCGGACGAGATGCTCCGCATCGGCCGCTCGCCGAACATCGGCACGACGGTTCCGCTCCCCGTCCTGGGTCTCTCGATCATGGTCAAGCGGCACAGGACCGCGGCTCCGACCGGCCTCTCGCTCCCCTTTCGTGAAATCAGCTGGCAATAGCCTCAACAACTGAAAACGCAATATAAAACAACATGATATCAGCTTGGTACTGAGATTGGCCTAGGCCTTCTGGCCAATTGACAAGCTTTCTCGGGCCGTGTTACCACACAGGCCGCAGGAGTTAAGTGTTTTCAACCAACGCAAGGAGGCCGGCCATGTCAGATGTGAAACCGGAAATCAAGGTGGGAGATACGGCTCCCGATTTTACGCTGAAAGATCAGGATCAGAAGGACGTCAAGCTGAGCGACTTCAAGGGCAAGAAGAACGTCGTGCTCTGCTTCTACCCGCTGGACTGGAGCCCGGTCTGCCAGGGCGAGAACAAGTGCCTCACCGACGACTTCCCCAAATTCGAGGGCGCGCATGCCGAAGTGTTCGGCATCAGCTGCGACAGCTTCTTCTCCCACAAGGCCTGGGCGGATTCGCTGGACCTGAAGCATCGCCTGCTGGCCGACATGCACCGGACCACGTGCAAGGCCTACGGCCTCTATTTCGAGCCGCTGAACTGCGCGAAGCGCGCGACCGTCATCGTGGATAAGAACGGCAAGGTCGCCTATGTGAAGGTGCAGGAGATCAAGGTGGCGCGCGAGGACAAGGACATCTTCGCCGCCCTCGCGAAGCTCAGCTAAAGCTCCGTCAGAAAGTCCGAAAGTCTGAAAGTCTTCAAGTCTGGGCTTTCGACTTTCGGACTTATGACTTTACGACCTTATGACTTTATGACTGGCACCGTCGAAGACGTCAGCGACGCGAATTACAAGGAATTCACCGATGCTCCGGCATCGGTCATCGCCTATGGGCTGGCGACCTGCGAGCCCTGCAAGACCTACGATCCGATATTGGAAGCCACCGCGGCGAAATTTTCCAACGTCAAGGTCGGCAAGGCCAGGATGCATGTGCCCGGCCGCTGCCGCGAGATCAAGCGGACGCACACGTTCGAGAGCTACCCGACGACACACTTTTTTTCAAAGGGGAAACTGCTGCTGACCCGTGAAGGAGTCGTCGAGCCGGCCGAACTGGCCTCGCTGATCAACGACCATCTGTTGAAGGGCGAGGATTAGTCGGAAAGTCTGTAAAGTCCGAAAGTCATCAAGTTGTCGCGCGGCCCGACTTTGGACTTTTTGACTTTACGACTTTATAGACTCGCCCCGTCATGATTCGGCGTATTCGTAACTCAGATCGTCCGATTCCACCAGCCTGATTTTCTGCAGCCGGCCGCTCGGTAGGGCCTTGGCCAGCAACGACCAGATGAACCGCGCAAGCGTTTCGCCCGTCAGCGGGCGGGACGCAAAGGCCGGATCCTGCCCCAGGTTCCTGCCGGTACACCGGCTGACGACCAGTTCCTGCACCATGCGATCCACGGCTCCGATATCCGTGACCATCCCGGTTTCCGGATGGATGTCGCCCTCGACGGTCACTTCCAGCGCATAATTATGCCCCGCCTGGCCCTGCTGGGCATTGGCCGCAGGCAGCGAGGCCGGGAAATGATACCGGCGCGTCAGGCTCGCGCGGTTGCCTGCCTGGTCTTTTACGGTGACGTCGGCCCAGAGATCGTCCTCCTCGTAGAGCCGGATCCGTTCCAGCCGGCCGATTTCAGAGCGCGCGGCCAGCTTGCCCCAGAGGACCGTGGCGATATTCTCCGTCGTGGGAACGGTCTTGGCGAAATACGGCACATCGAGGTTGAGGTGCTTGTGATCGAACTCCTCCAGAACCTCCTGGAGGACGACTTTGAGATCGAACAGATTGACGACCATGCCGGTATGACGGTCCACCGGCCCTGCGACCGTCACCTCCAGCAGATAGTTGTGGCCGTGGCCGGGGGCATTGTTGC
>MHEU01000067.1:57150-73063 GCA_001805245.1 Nitrospirae bacterium RIFCSPLOWO2_02_FULL_62_14
TCGTTGTGATACCGGTGCGCGGCGGCAAATTCGATCCGTTTGGTGAGCAGGGTTTCGGTCATATTCCAGATCCAGATGAACAAAGGGCCGGGGCCATACGTGATGACCCCGGCCCTCGTTATTCAAGCGAACAACTCTTGTTATCTACCCAGGATGTTCAAAAAGTCCGTCCAGCGAGGCCGCAGCGAGCGAGAAGGCGAGGCGTACTCTTTTCTGTACGTTGAGCCTTTGAGCGATGCGAGAACGAAGCTGGCGGACTTTTTCAACGTCCTGTTACGCGCTGAACGAGCTGCCGCACCCGCACGTCGTCTTGGCCTGGGGGTTCTTGATTGCAAACCCGGAGCCCTGCAGGCTGTCCACGTAATCCACTTCAGCTCCCTGCAACAGCGGAGCGCTCTGGGAATCCATAATGACCTGGACTCCGCCCTTTTCGATGATCGTGTCGTCGTCGGCCACCTTGGACTCGAACGCCATCCCGTACTGGTAGCCATGACAGCCGCCACCCTTGACGTAGATCCGCAGTCCGACCGCGTCTTTTTCCTCGACGATCAGTTCCTTGATCTTCTGCTCTGCCATCGACGTAATCGTAACCATATCGGCCTCCCTTTCATTCCCTTCCTGCGCAACTGAAAGCAACACTCCTAGCCATTATTTTTAACTATAAGGCCCTCTGAGCCCGAAGTCAATCAAGAGATGTCAAATAAGCCTTTATTGTTGAGCGGATAGGCCAATCGGCCTACAGCCCGCATTATTCATGAAAGCTTCTACTCCAACCGCCGATACGCCCGCTGCAACAAGCTTGGCCGCCGGTTGTACGCGGCCAAGCGGGCGGGCTCGCCGCTCACCTCCTCGACGTACTGTTTCAAGTACGCCTCGGGTTCTCGCAGCTCCACACGCCCGTTTCGCGCGGCCTCTCAGCGGTTTCGTCACGAACCCCCATGAATAAAGCGGGCTAGGGGACTGGCTCCAGCGTAAGCTGGTGCCTGTCCCCGTTCCGCCTGTCAGACGGGGACAGACACCATGCCGAAGGGTGTCAGTCCCCGTCAACGCCCCATGGCATCCGCCACTCGCCCCACCAGCCCGGCGCCAGGCTTCAGCGTCTTGCCGCCCTTGCTCCAGTTAGCCGGGCAGGCCTCATCAGGATGCGCCGCGCAGTGCACGCTGGCCGTGACCTTCCGCACGAGCTCAGCCGCGTTCCGTCCTACATTGTAGAAGTTGATCTCCGAGGCGACCAGCTTGCCATCGGGATTGATGATGAACGTGCCGCGGAGATCCAGCCCCGTCGTCTCATCGTACACCCCGAACAGCTTCGACACCTTGCCGGTGGGATCGGCTCCCATGGGATACGACAGCCCCTTCAGCAGTTTTTCTTCGCGCTGCCAGGCCAGATGGACAAACTTGGTGTCTGTTGAAACCGAAATCACCTCGGCTCCGGCCCCTGCCAGATCCTTGTATTTTTCAGCCACATCGGCCAACTCCGTCGGACAGACGAACGTATAGTCGGCCGGGTAGAACACCAGCACCGTCCATTTCTTCGCCTTCCGCTGCGAGTCCAGGGAAATGGTTCCGAATTCACCCTTTTTGGGATCGAAGGTCTCCATTTCAAAATTGGGAACGATCTCGCCAACCCGTACCATGTCACCCATGATAGCCGCTCCTCTCTTGATTCGTCGTGGCTCGTTGTATCCTGTAAAATGCGTGGTGTCAGAAACGCACGGGCCATTTCATACCACGGCCCCTTTGATTCGGTCAACGTGACTGACGCCGTCCCGGATGCCGGCAGTTGCCTAGCCCGCATTATTCATGACGGCTTCTACTGCACCCGCCGATACGCCGCTACGACAAGCCTGGCCGCTGGCTTGGCGCGGCATCTACGCCTACTGAAGGCAAAGTACCACTCCGCCGCGATTTGATCGAACGCGGCGGCTCAAGCGAAGCTTGGTATGGCGGGCTCGCCGCTCAGTCGGTCAACAGCCTGTTCGGGGACTGGCTCCGTCGTCCTCGACGGTGCCTGTCCCGGTTCAGACGGGGACAGACACCACGCGCAGACGCGGGGAAGGGTGTCAGTCCCCAGGCTCCACGCGCCCGTCTCGCCAGGCGTCTCAGCGGTTTCGTCACAAACCCTCATGAATAATGCGGGCTAGTACACCGGAAGGTCCCGATCCATGTCGGCCAGGCGCGGGTAGGCTTGATCTTTCCTGGACAGCAGCGGAGCGGCAACCGGCCAGGTAATCGCGATGGCTGGATCGTTCCAGACGATCCCCCGTTCATCCTGGGGCGCATACACATCCGTGCACTTATAGAGGACAGCCGCCGTGTCGCTGAGGACGCAGAATCCGTGCGCAAAACCGGGCGGAATATAGAGCTGGCGTTTATTCTCTCCCGAGAGCTCGACGCCGACCCATTGACCGAAGGTCGGAGACCCCTTCCGGATATCCACCGCCACATCGAAAATGCGGCCCTCGAGAGCCATCACCAGTTTTCCCTGCGCATGCTTCAACTGATAATGCAGCCCCCGGAGCGTGCTGCGGACGGAATGCGAGAAGTTATCCTGGACGAAGGGGCCGGCAATTCCGCCTTCCGCATACCTCCCGGCGTGATAGGTCTCCAGAAAATATCCGCGAGGATCCTCGAACACCTCGGGCTCGACGAGCACCACTGCCTTCAGTTTCGTTTCGACAAATTTCACCGCGACGCTCCCGAGCAGACCCTCAGAACGGCCCTCATCTTACGTCGTTCCCAGTCTCAAAGGAAATAGGTCTGTTGCGTCAAGACGGGCTCTCTTGATAGGGTGCCTTGCGGTTATGGTCACCATCATCCTCATGGGCCAGTTGCAGACCGACGACGGCGAGCGCGACCTCGCCTGCGAAGTATCCGAGCCGGTCTCGGTCAGTCAATTAATCCGGCGCCAGTCCCGCCTGCGCCAGCACGTAGGCCAGCTGATGAAAGAAAAAAAGCTGATGGTCACGATCAACAAGCGGATTGCCAGCGAGGACTCCCTCGTGCATGACGGCGATGCCATCAAGCTCGTCGCGCACGACGGCATGGGCGGCACCGGCCTGTCGCCGATGTAACCCGCCGTCCCACCGTCAGGTTCACAAAGACAAGGGGCCGGCCCCCTCATTGGGCGCCGGCCCCGTTGTTTCCGTTACTGCCCTTCGGAGGGTAAGCCGCTTAGCGCTTGCCGAGGATGGCGTCCTTGGCCGCTTTCGCCACGCGGAACTTGACCACGGTCTTGGCCTTGATCTGGATCGGCGCCCCCGTCTGCGGGTTGCGTCCCATCCGGGCCTTGCGGTGGGCCAGCTTCAGCTTGCCGATGCCGGGCAGCGTAAACACATTCTTGGCTTGCTTGTAGGCCAGGCTCGCCAGCTCTTCCAGGAACTGGGCCGCCACCTTCTTGGTGATGCCGACTTTTTCGGACAAATGATCAGCAACCTGTGACTTCGTCATTCCTCTTGCCATGAACAACCCTCCTCACATGGGAATAAGTGGTGAACTGCGGCAGGCCTCTGCGGGGAATCTCCCGCGGTATCATCAGAGATCAAAACTTGGTCTTTTGAAGCCGGATTAACACGATCAAATCCAAAAACCGGTCGGGAGTGTATCCAACGGGGTCTACCCTGTCAACCACAAAAACGCACATCCGGAGCGGAAATCGCGCGTTTTCCAAAACGCAATCTTGCAGTCGCGCGTACGCCGGAGTACAGTACGGTCACGCGCGCATCCGCATATCAGCAGGAGATTGTTGTGGCAAAAGAACTGCCGATTCTTCCGACTCCCCCCTCCTCCCAGGAGGGCGCCCAGGAGGAGTTTCTCTATACGCGCGTGTTCTGCTCGCGCGAGAATTCCCCTCCGCTGAAACTGCTGCTCGACTTTTTGAAATCAAAAGGGCAGCTCCCGCTCGTTCCCAAGATGGACCCCGCGGCGCTGGACGATTGGGCCTGGGTCCAGATCTCGCTCGGCTACAGCCGGGAGCACAAACCGATCCAGCTCATCTGCGCGCGCGACCGGGGCACCTATAAAGACGTGTTCGAACAGGAGCGCCAGTTTTTTCTGGACCAGCTGTCGACCTTCAGCGATGTTGAAGCTGAAGTTGTCCGGAAATGTGTGGCCGATTCCCGTTTTCTCGTCACCACGCGCCTGGTCAAGTCAGACATCACCGAAGAAGGATACGATTTCAACAGTTGGATCCTTGAATTCTTCCAGGACAACTGCAACGGGGTGGTTCAGCTGGACGGACAGGGGTTCTTTTCCCCCAAGGGCGAACTGGTCGTCGAACTGGGCGTCACCGAACCAGAGTGAAGCCCGCCGGTTTGATAGCCGTGCCATCTTCGCATGTGTCGGCGGAACCCGCCGGTGCCCTCGCTCCATGTCTATTCACGAGCGTTCGCTCGCAGCCGTCTGCGTAGGCAGGTGATGGCCCCTTCGTCGCCATCCGACCGGCGACTCTTCGCTCAATCCGAACAGTGGTTTCACCGCGCGCAGGCTGCGTTGCTCGACGCACTGCTCTGCCGGCGCGGCTGCCATCACTGCTGCATCGGCCCATTCGCCGTCACAATCCTGGACGCCGCCGAATAGCAACGGGGCCTGTCCACCCTGCCCGATGTGACCCGTAAGGGCATCGAGTCTCGGGCACGCGCGCAGATCGCAACGTTTGAATTGGCCTGTCCACGCCTCACAGCAAGTCCGTTTCTTGATGCATGGCCCGACTCCGAGATTGACCGGCTGGCATCGCAGTTTGCCGAACTCCCCTGCCCGGCGCTCGACACGGACGGAGCCTGCCTGGGCTATCCCTTCAGACCGCTAACCTGCCGCACGATGGGAATTCCGGTCGAGCGGGACGGCCTTGTGGAGGGCGCGTGCGACGTGCAAACCACAACCCCGCTGATCCGCCTCACCCCTTCGCTCCGTGAGGAGGAAAAGCAGCTTGCGGAGCAGGAGGCTGACGACATCGCGGCCTTGCGCGAAACACGGCCGGGGGTTGGCGAAGAGGTCCTGCTGGCTTACGGCTTCCTTCCCGATCTTATCCCGCCACCACCCGGTTACGCAGGACGAGGGTCACGCTAGACAGGCGCAAAATGGGTATGGTAAGGTTCGTCACCTTGCACAGGACGCGCCTGTAGCTCAGCGGATAGAGCACTAGCCTCCGGAGCTAGGGGCCACAGGTTCAAATCCTGTCAGGCGCGCCAACGCGAAAGACAGGCTGAGGCGAGGTTAAGGCTGAGCGGGCATCGTCGCCACAGTTTCTCCCTGCTCAACCTTAGCCTGAACCTCAACCTCCTCTCAAAATTCGGTGGGGCCGTTAGCTCAGTTGGTAGAGCAGCTGACTCTTAATCAGCGGGCCGCAGGTTCGACCCCTGCACGGCCCACCATCCCTCGCTTGACGTGTGCCGCGCGCTATTTATCGTGTTATCGTCATTGATGCGCGCGGATAGAGTCCTCAACCCATATGCTGGTTTTTTAACTTTGAGCCGCCGCGTTCAATCAAATCGCGGCGGATAGTTACTTTGCAACCAGTTGGCTAGAATTCTTTGTGCCGCGCTTGCGAGGTCAAGCGCCCTCAGATTCAACGGGCGCTTGAGTAAACACCTTCATTTGATTCTCCCTATGCAAACCATCCCCACTGTTCGCGCAATTGAGCGACCGCGACCGCCACGCGTGCCTCGGCTCTCGCCTGCTCAAGCTGCGCGGCAAAGGCCGGGTCCTTGGCAATTTGTTCGTGGACGTATCTGCGGAGTCTCTTCATGCTGACGGACGAGCGTAGGGGGCCTGATGATGTTGGGGAGGAAACGGAAGATTGTCCAGGGTCTTCTGCGTGATCACCATTCGCTCGGGTTTGCCGGGTTTGGCTGAGATCCGCTCAAACTGTTCCTGAATCTCGATCTCCGTGAACATCCGCTGCTTGACGGCTTCTTCCTTGACGCGCATCACGAGCAACCGCATCGCATGATCCATGGCGGCCGTGAGAGGCGCGCGGCCGTTCTCCCATCGAGAGATGGAAATTCTCGATTTAACTCCAAGCAGCGCCGCCAAATCATTGGCCCTCAGCCCAATCCACTTCCTGAGAAACCGGAATTCCAACCCCGTCAGCAACGTTCGCTTTTTTAGGAGATTACAGGCAATCGCGTCAAGGAGCCGTTCCAGGGCAGGAATCTGTACAAGCTTATCGCCGCACGCGCACTGATAGAGCGTGATGTTCTGAAGAAACACATTGGGAAGCCCCGACTCCCGAAAATGGTAGAGCTTTGCCACCGACTTCTTGAGTTCTTTTCCGCAGCTTGGACAGGTCGTCATGACTTTTTTCCTCGTGCGAAGCGAAACCCGGTAATGACCAAAATTGACGACGGGCTTTTTACCGAGACCACCGCCGCCATCCACTTCCCGTCCAGGTTCAGCCCTTCAACACGGTAGCGCCATTCACCATACTGCCAGCGAGTCGATCGGATCAGCTCCCAGTTTCGGCAAACGTGCAGCAAATCATGAATGGAAACGCCATGCCGCCCCAGTTTCTCGAAAAGCTTGGGACTGTACACGAGCCCATCGGGGCTGCTCAGAGCCTTCGCAAAGACCCGTCGGAGATCGGTTTCGGAGAGCGGGTCTGGACGATGTAGCAAAATGTTACCTTATCGTTATTCTGGGGTCAAGCCCAATGCTCGACAAGACCAGCAAGAGAGCGGGCATTGTCCGAAAGTGTGCTCCAAGAGTCAATCTGGAACCGGGACGGGATAAGGCGAGCCCTGCTCGGTTGCTTTATGCCGACCGATGAACTGAACCGCATCAACACCATTGACGACCGAAGAGAATCTCCTTACATTTCTCTGCGTATGATCTTCTCCGCCCTCTCCAACGCCGATTCCTGCTTTTCTGAGGATTGGTGGCGCGACACGCTCGCCTACATCCGCGCCGCGACGCCGTCGCTGGAGGACGGAGTGCACCAGGTTCGCGGGGACACAATCGTCGCACGCATCCACCAGGGTCACACGCGCCCGCCAAGCGACGCGGTTCTGGAATCTCATCGAGCCCATGTGGATGTGCACGTGGTCCTGGAAGGACGGGAAGCGATCGCCGTCTGGCCGGCCGATCGACTCCGTGTCCGCACCCCCTACAACGACCAGCAGGATGTGACGTTCTACGATCTGCCGTCCGAGGAGGGAGCGCGGCTGTGCCTCTCGCCCGGCTTCTTCGCCGTCTTCTTTCCTCAGGACGCCCACATGACCCAGCTCATGGATCGACAGCCGGTCGCCATCAAAAAACTGGTCATGAAAATTTCCGTGGAGCTTGCCGGGAACTCACCGCGCGCGCGGTGACGGATCAGGATCCGGCCAGCTTGAGAACGACGGCCCACTCTTCCGGACGGACCGGTTGGACGGACAGGCGCGATCCCTTCCGCAGCAGTTCCATCCGCTTCAACTTCGGTACTTCGCGCAACCGGTCCAGCGGAATCGGAACAGGGAAGATCCGGACGAGCTTGATATCCACCACGTCCCAGAGAGGCCTGGCAGGCGTGCTCTTGGGATCATAGTGGATGTCCTTCGGATCGAAGGCCGTGTCATCCGGGTAGGCTTCTTTCACGACTTCGGCAATGCCCGCGACCGCCGGCGGATCGGCGTTGCTGTGGTAGAACAGGACTCGATCGCCGCTTTTCATGGCCCGCATGAAATTGCGCGCCTGAAAATTTCGCACGCCGTCCCAGGACGTCGTCTGGTTGCGGGTCTTGCGGAGGTCTTGAATGGAGAAGGCGCTTGGTTCAGACTTCATCAGCCAGTATCGATGGGCCATCGGATGTCCTCGCGTTGAAAAGAAGCGTTTGCCGGTTCGGCCCGTTGGCCGGTTGGGCCGGTTAGAAAAAATAGACAGGGGGTCGCCATGGAACTGTCCCCATTCTGGTTCGGCCTGTATAAACTCGTCAAGTATGCCGTCTTCCCCTACACCTGGCTCTGCCTGGTCACCGGCGCTCTGGCGGCGCTGGCGTTTCTGCCTTCCTCGCCGCGCCGCACCCAGTGGCTCCGCATGCTGGCGCTCGCGGCCCTGGCCATCGTGTGGCTACTCGGGTCACCTGTCCTATCAACCATCGCAGCGGGGCTGCTGGAAAGCCGTTATCAACCGTTTGACCGGACGACCACCGAACGTTTCGATGCCGTCGTCGTCCTGGGCGGCGGCGTCCTGGGCAAAGGCAGCCTCCGCCCGTCCGATCAATTGACCGGCCTCAGCATGCAGCGCACCTCCTGCGGCGCGGACCTGTTCACCGAAGGCCGCGCACCGCGGTTGGTGCTGTCGGGGGGGGACGGGAATATTTTCGGCGAAGGGCCGAAGGAAGCCGTCGAGATGAAACGGTTCGCGATCCGGCTCGGCGTGCCGGAGCAGGCCATTGTGCTCGATGACCAGTCCCGCACGACTTACGAAAATGCGATCGGGGTCAAACGTGCCCTAGGCGAGGGCTCCATTCTGCTCGTCACCTCGGCCAGCCACATGCCGAGGGCCGCCGGGCTGTTTCGCAGGCAGGGCTTCACGGTGACGCCGGCCCCCTGCACCTATCACGTGCGGGAATGGCCGGGATTCTGGTCGAACTTCGATCTCCTTGATTTTATCCCCGACCTCGGCGCCCTGGATGGATTCACAAATACCCTCACCGAAGCCGCAGGCACGATCACCTACTGGGCGGCGGGGAAACTGTTAAGAGAAGGTTGAGGTCAAAGTTTAAGTGAAGGGAAGATCCTTGCTCAACCTCAGCCTCAACCATAACCCGCATTATCCATGAACGCTTCTGCTGCACTCGTGGATACGCTGCTGTGACAGGCGGGCTCGCCCCTCGGTCGGTCAACGTCCTGTTCGGGGACTGGCTCCGTCGTCCTCGACGGTGCCTGTCCCGGTTCGGACGGGGACAGACACCACGCGCAGACGCGGGGAAGGGTGTCAGTCCCCAGGCTCCACGCGCCTGTCTCGCGACGCGTCTGCACGAGTTCGCGACGAACCTCCATGAATAACGCGGGTTGCCGTCCCGATCAACGGCGTGCTTCGACGATCCGGTGGATCGTGCCGCCATGCCCCACCACGTAGAGCTCGCCGTCCTGATCCTGGCCGAACGAGGCGATCCGCAACCCCGACAACAACAGCGTCCGCTGGGCGCCTTCCGAGAAAGCAAAAATCTCCCCGCTGCAGAAATCGCCATAGAGATACGCGCCGCGCAGGGCCGGCAGACGGGACCCGCGATAGACATAGCCGCCCGTGATCGAGCAACGCCCCTTGTCATGCCCATATTCGGCAACCGGAGGGATCAGCCCGTCGCGCACGCAGCCGTCGCGCGGCAGAAAACAATGCGTCCCTTCCATGACGCGCCAGCCGTAGTTGCCCCCGCGCTTCACGACGTCGATCTCCTCCCACGCGTGCTGCCCGACATCCGCCGCCCAGAGCTCGCCGGTCTGCCGGTCGAAGGAAAACCGCCAGGGATTCCGGAGCCCGTAGGCGAAGATCTCCGGACGGCCGCCGCCTCCGGCAAAGGGATTGTCGTTCGGGATCGCGTAGGGCTTGCCATGGTCCACGTCTATCCGGAGCAGCTTGCCCAGCAGCTCCATCGTGTTCTGCCCTCGGTTTTCCGGATCTCCGGCGGATCCTCCATCGCCCAGGCCGGCGTACAGAAATCCATCGGGACCGAACTCGACCATCCCGCCTTTATGATTGGGATAGGGTTGCGCGACGACGAGCAGCTGCGTTTCGGTCGACTGCGACCGGTCGGGGTCCGACGACGCGCGAAATTCGGCGATCACGGTCGAACCGTCCGAGCGGCGCACGTAGTTGACCACGAAGCGGCCGTTCGTCTTGTACGAGGGATGAAAGGCGAGCCCCAGCAGACCCTGCTCGCCGCCATAACGAACGCGCTCCGTGATATCCAGGAACGGCGCGCCCATCAGGCGGCCCTGCTCGCCTCGGGGCGAAGCCACGGGCTGAACGATGCGAATGCGTCCCGCCTGCTCCACCACGAAGAGCCGGCCGCTGCCGTCTCCCGCATGGGTCACGTAGACCGGATGGCGGAGGCCGTCGGCGATAACCGGCTCCAGGGCAAGAGGGGGCGCCGGCGGGCCGGCCGATACGAGAACAGCGCTGATGCCGACGGTCATCGCGACGATCAACAGGCTACCCGGCGACAGGTTGCGCCGGAATCGTTGCATCAATCCCCCTGCCGCTCGAGATATTCGATCAGGGTCCGATACGTCAGCTCGCGGACCCGGGCCTTCGAGCAAGCGGTCCCGCCGGCACGGGACTCCAGCCAGACATTGTCAGCGATGTGCCGCTGCGCGTCGTTGCACTGTGTCCACATGTCGTGGAGAAAATCGTCCGGCAGCCCGACCTGCATTCCTTCCGACTCGATCCGGTCGTCGAGAATCGCCAGCAGATCGGAAATCGCCTGATCGGGCCGATACGAGGCCGGCTCGAACCCGAACGTCTGCTGGGCCTGCGCCTCCTGCGCAGCCTGCTCAACCAGGTCGCGCATGTATTCTTTCAGCAATCCGATCACGTGGCCGGTCAGTTGAATGCCCATCGCTTCGAGTCTCGCGTCTGATGATCGATCATTATCCGGAAAGCATCAGGCAGTGGCAAGCTGGAAAGAACGCACGTCCATAAACCGCCTTGCCCTTCAGGCAAGGCTCTTTTATGATCAGACGCGAGACTAAAGATGCGATGGTCGGGTTTATCTGGTTTGTCTCGTTTTTCTGGTTCATCTGGTTCGTTTGGTTTGTCTGGTTTATCGTGTTCAACCAAACAAACAAGACAAACCAGAGAAACCAGAGAAACAAAACATCCTGTCCATCGCTGGAATGCTAGAGAGACGCGGCGTTCATGAGTGAAGCCAAGGCCGTTGAACAGTTTGATTTGTCGGTCAGGACCCCGGCCGGCCCGGTCACGGCGACAGTCGAGATTTCGACCGGATTTGTGCCGGTCACGCAGATTGTCCCGCTCCTGCGTCGCCTCGGCGAGCAGGCCCAGGCTTTGGAACAACAGCGGACCACGGCAAGCGGCCTGCGTATTTCCTGCGCAAAAGGATGCGCGGCCTGCTGCCGGATGCTTGTCCCTGTGTCCGCCCCGGAAGCCTTTGCGCTCCGGGACATGGTCGCGACCCTTCCCGAAACCCGCCGCGAGGCCATCCAACTGGCGCTGGCCAACGCGACAGCCAGCCTGGAGCGTGCAGGACTGCTCACGCAGTTGCGACAGGTTGCAGAGAACGACCGCCCCATCACGGACGACATGATGGAACCGATCAATCGCGCCTACTATGCGTTGAAACTGCCCTGTCCCTACCTTGAGAACGAGTCCTGCTCGATCTACGAAGATCGCCCGGCCGCCTGCCGCGAATTGCTGGTCACCTCGCCTGCCGACTGGTGCCAGGACATGGTCAACAAGCCTGTCCAGGCCATCCCCGTACCGCTTCGCATCAGCACGATTCTCGGTCTCCTCTGGTCAGAACTGACCGGCAGCCCGCCACGGCTCATTCCGCTGCCGCTGGCGCTGGACTGGGCCGAGCGGCATGCGGCTGAAAATCGCACAAAGTGGAAAGCTAAAGACCTTCTGGACAAAGCACTCGACACGATCTGGCGGTTTCTAAGCCGGCACCCAGCCAGCTGACAGCCGCGTTGTGCCCGAACCTCCCTTTAGGCTATGATCCGACCCACTTTGGTTTTTCTGGTTCATTTAATCTGTCTGGTTCAACGAGAAAAACCAAACAAACCAGACAAACGAGACAAACCTCTTCTTGGGAGTTTTCAGACATGATTCGTCCCGTGATTGCGTGCCTGGACTTGGAAGGGGTGCTTATCCCGGAAATCTGGATCAACGTCGCCGAGCGAACCGGCATCACGGAACTGCGCCGCACGACCAGAGATGAACCGGACTACGACAAGCTGATGAAATGGCGGCTGGGAATCCTGGACCAGCACAAGCTGAAGCTGGCCGATATCCAGGCGGTGATCGGAACCATGAAACCGTTGGATGGCGCCGGCGAATTTCTGGGATGGCTCAGGGAGCGTTGCCAGGTGATTGTGCTCTCGGATACCTTCTACCAGTTCGCGCTCCCCCTCATGCGGCAGCTCGGCTATCCCACGCTCTTCTGCAACAATCTGGAGATGGACGGCAGCGGGAAGATCGTCAACTACCACATGCGGCAGCCGGACCAGAAGCGCCAGTCGGTCAAGGCGCTGAAGACGCTCAACTTCACGATCATCTCAGCCGGCGATTCCTACAACGATACCCCGATGCTCGCCGAGGCGGACGCCGGGGTGCTCTTCTGTCCCCCCGACAACATCATCAAGGAATTTCCACAGTTCCCGGTCACGAAAACCTACGATGAGTTGAAGGCGCAGTTCACCCGGGCGGGCAACCTTCCCACCTGACTCCTCGCCTCACACCGTCATGGGAATCGGATGGGGTAATCAAGGTGTCAGGAACCTTTCCCGTCGAAAAAACGGTTCCTGACACCTTAATCAGACCACTGCAGGCGGGAGATTCAGAGCTTTGAGAACTGGTCGGGGAGAAGCATGTCGGTGAGTGGGTCGGTCATCGTCTGATCTTTTTCGCCCATCCTTCCTTTCCAAGGCACTGATCGACCAGTATGTCCTGTTGATAACTACTCAGGGTGATCGGCTGGCTGTTGCTTCGTTCAGAAGCCTGATTGTCACATCGTCTGTAATCGGACTCAAACTCGTCCTGTTTTTTGTACCGATGGACCCATTCGGTCGAAGAGCAGGAAGACAGAGCGAACGTGCATATCACCAGGAGCAACCAGCGATGATCCGGCATGATCCACGACCTCCATTCGGGGCGATGGGTTGCAAGGCAACCTCCCAGAAATGATGCGTGAGAATACCTTGGAGGAGTTCACGCGTCAAGATCACGGTTTCAGCCGAATCACGGCCTGGCCGAATCAGGTGCCGTGGCGCGATCCCAGCCGGATGCGAGGAGGGGGATGGCCTGGTCAACGCTCTCCTCGGCCGCCACGACTCGCACCAGATCGCGCGCCGCGGGGACGCCTGGGAGGAGCCACACCATGCCGTTGGACCGGCGGATCACCGGATAGTGGTGTGATTGGATGGAGAGCGCCAACTCCTCGAGAACCGCCCAGGCCCGTCCGGTCGCCCGAGCCAGCAGAGCGCCGCGCGTGACGTCCAAGAGCGCGAGCTCAGTCAAGGCATGGTGCTGGATCTCGACGCCGGGCACGGCCGTGGATTCCGGACCGCCCAGCGACAGTCTGGTCGGCACCTCCGACTCTGCGCCCGACACAAGGACGACCAGGAGATAATCCACTCCCTGCTCCCGGGCCGCGCCGACAATCAACTGCGGCAGATCCCCGGAAAGCGGAGATGCTGTGGACTCACTCGTGGAGATCTTGAACAACGTCGCGCGCTCGACCGCTTCCTTCACCCGACGGATGAGGAACGCCCTCCCCTGATCGGACAGCGCGGGAGCCGAGCCGGGAGCGGTGGTGTCGTTCACCAAGAGCAAGCCGGCCACGAGCGGGCCTGCGCCGCCGCCGATTCGTTCTGATCCGGCTTGAGGCGCCTTGGAGAATTGCCGGCCCAGATAAGCATCCAACCGTGGGGAGGGCGCTGCGGCGCATCCGACGGAGACGACGAGGGCAAGGAGGAGCCAAGCCTGCGTCACAGGTCTTGTCAGGCGCTCAGACCACCTGACGACGGCGCCGTTCCTCGATGTCACTCCCCTCCGTTCCATCTCTCCACGCCGGGCGCTCCGCCTTCGGCTTGTGACCCGCGAGAAGGGGCACGCCGAGCGGCAATAGTTGGGCTTTATGATGCCCTCGACCAAGCCTCTCGCAGATGCATCACCGCCTGCTCCAGCGCCTCGTCACCCGTCAAGCCGCGCAGCATGTCATAGGCGTTTTGTTCAGATGGATAGATCGGCTCCATACGCAGCGAACGCCGGATGACGGGAAAGACATTGGACTTCCCGCCCATGGCCAGTCGATCCAACGTGGCCCAGGCCCTCCCCTCCGATGTGGCAAGGGGTCGCCCGGCCCCGGCATCGAGGAGAGCCAGCTCCACCAGCGCGTAATTCGTCGCCGTATACCCGGGTTGAACTCCCAGCCCGCCTCCACCCTGCGCCGAGCCTCCGAACGGATGGGCGGCCGGCACCTCGGACTCGGCGCTTGAAAAGATCGCCACGACAAGGTATTTCACGCCCTGCTCTTGGGCGAGTTGCATGAACCGGGACGGCTCCCGTCCGGGAGGGAATTGATCGGCCTGCAACAGCTTCACGATCTTGATCGGAAGATCCCGATCGATACGCTGCTTTGTCCGGGCCGTGACGAATTGCATGGCCGGATCGAGGAGAGCGGGAGCCGAGTTCTTGGCGTTGGTATCGTTGATGACCAGGAGGCCGGCCTCAAACTCCGACTGTCCCAATTGAGACGCCTCTCCGGCTGGAATCGGACCCAGGTAGGACTCCAGCCGAGACGGAGGAGAGACGGCACAGGCCCAGAGCAGAGCGGACGCGACGAGCGGCCAGCCGACGCGGAGAGGAGATTTCATGTCACACCTCCTGGTGGTGGGGACTGGCACCCGCCTTCGCGAAGCTGCGTCGGGAGCCAGTCCCCGTCTAGAAGCTAGGCGGTCAGGCAGGTTTCGCCCAGGCCAATTCCCATTGATAGACCGCCTGCTCCAGAGCCTCATCGCCGGCGACGCTCCGGAGCACGTCCTTCGCGTTCTCTTCTTGGGGATAAATCGGCGCGACGCGTAGCGAGCGGTGAATCACCGGGTAGGCGTTCGATTTAACCGGGACATAGAGCCGGTTCAGCCTCGACCAGGCCCGGCCATCGGATCTGGCCACCACTTTGCCGGTCCCGGTCTCCAGCAGCGCCAGTTCCGCAAGCGCGTAATTGACCGCCTCGAATCCCGGCGTTCCCGGCCGCCCGCCTCCCTGCTCCGGATCGCCGGTAAACGGAAGCATGAGCGGGACTTCCGATTCCATGCTGGAGAAGACAACCACCAATATATACGGCACCCCCTGCTCCCGCCCGAGGCTGGTTACCGTCTGTTGAGCGGTGTCCGGAGTGAGGCCCGACGAGGGCAGGATTTTGGTGATGCGGATCGGGGTCTTCTGCTCGATCCGATGCCGAACCGCATCCGAGAGAAACGCGAGGCTGCCCTCGGACAAGGCCGGCGCGGATTCCGCGTGGGAGGTATCGTTGATGAGGAGCAGCCCGGCCTGCCACTGGACTTCCGCGAGAGCGCGGAGGTCCGCCGGTGTCGTCTGAGCGCTCTCCACCGCCGGACCCAGGTAGGCCGCAATCCGGGCCGGAGGCTTCGTGGAACAGCCGGCCGACAGAACCGCGCCGGCAAGAAACGCCGACAGAAGAGTCAGTGGACGCATGGTGCACCTCCATACCAAGCTTCGCTTGAGCCGCCGCGTTCGATCGTTCGACCCAGAGGCTCTCGACGGGTCATATCGCGGCGGAGTGGTATTTTGCCTCCAGTGAGTGAGATTAAGGCGGTGGTTCCTTCGTCCTACCTTTCATCATCCAACCTACTGGCGCCGGAGTCAAGGCCCCGAAGAACCGCACGCGAGGGCATCAAACGACGAACGGAAAACAGGGCGCAATGTCCAGTTGCGCGGGAGAAGCTATTCCGGTAGGGTAGCCCCCATGGAACGAAGGGGTGAGTCTTCCCGGGCGCTCCGCTGGTGGCTTGCCGGAGTGCTGCTCGTCTCAGGCTGCGATCACGTCACTCTCCCGCAGTTCAGCGATCCCCCCAAGGCCGTTCGACCCTTGCCGATTTCCGTCGCGCTGAACTTTGACGAGCCGCTTCGCACGGCCACCCTGCAAGAGACTGTCTGCGCCGATACGCCCTGGGAGGGGCAACTCGGGAAGTCGATCGTGGAGGCCTTCGAGCGCGAAGCGCAGAGACGCTAC
>MHEU01000067.1:73094-75597 GCA_001805245.1 Nitrospirae bacterium RIFCSPLOWO2_02_FULL_62_14
CGCAGAGACGCTACGCCCGGGTGCGCATGGGCACGGCAGAGAAAGAAGGCGCTCCCCCGGACATCACGGTAGATCTGCGTTTGGCCAACAAGTCCTTCGAGGCCAAGACGCGCATGGGGGCCTCTGAAGATTTTCAGGCGCAACTCACGGTTCAACTTGCGGCCACTTTCAAGGATGTGAAGGGCCGCGTGCTCACCCACGGCCCGCTGACCTACAACGAGACCATCTCGATCCACACGCCGACGGAAGGATCCAGCACCCAGTGCAGGACAAATAATTTGGATGAAGCCATGGACAAGGCTGGCGACGCGCTGGCCAAAAAAATGACCGTTGTCGTGGCCGACATTGCGAAGGAGACCGGAATCGGGGCTCCGGTGGCGGGACGGCCGGCTTCGGCGCAGGGGACAGAGGCGCTCGTTCTCAGAGGGACCATCGAGGACGAGAACAGAAACCAGCTCCTCGAGCCGGGCGAGAAGGTCACGCTTCGCCTCGATGCGACCAACGAAGGGCCGGCGCCGATCGGGTCCCTTTCCATCTCCCTGTCGGGCTCCCCGAGCATCATCGCGGCGTTCGCCGCCACGCTCGCTGGCGCACCGCTGCTCATGGGGACCATCCCGCCGGGAGAAACACGCGCCACCTACGTCGCGGGGAAAATGCCGTCAAGCATCCAGGACGAACGTATCGAACTGACCCTGTCCGCGGTCTCGGGCGAGGGATTTGCCGTCCGCCCTGTCGTGCTTGTCGCGGCCGCCCGCCCACCGACGAACATTGTCGGGTCCACCCTCTCCCCGGCAGCCGCAGGCAAGGTGGACCGGTACGCGGTGATCGTCGGCTTGTCCCACTACCGGACGCCCTGGCGGGGCTTCAAGGGGGTGGCGGGATCGGACGTCCAGAAACTCGTGGGCCTGTTCAAGGATCAGCTGGAAGTCCCGGATGCGCACATCCTGCTGCTCCAGGATGAACTGGCGGGCCGGGCCGACCTTGAAGAAGCGCTGGCCCGCTGGCTGCCGCAGCGGGTTTCTGCCGACGCGGTCGTCTTCTTCTACTTTGCCGGGCACAGTGTCTCCGACGCCAGGACCGGGGAGGTCTTTCTGCTGCCGCACGACGGCACCCCTTCATCGTCACGCGCGCGCTGGCTGCCGCTCCGCCTGCTCCAACAACGGTTGAAAAGTCTTGGGGCCAAACTGTCGGTGGCGGTGCTCGATGCGCCGGTAACGCAGGTCGGAGGAGCAGGCGCAAAGAAAGGCTCCCGCAAGCAGGCCAACTGGGCAGGCGAACTGGGCAACGCCAGGCTCAAGGATGGCGCCGGTACAGTGATCCAGGTAGTGACGAACCGCCCCGGCGGTGGCCGACTCAGCCGGGCCGTCGATGGCCTGGCCGGCGGCGCGGATGCAGATCAGGACGGGCGCGTGACCCTCTCCGAGTGGCTGCATTCTCTGCGCGGCACAGCCTCGACCTATCCGACACTGCCCCCTTCGCCTGCCATTCTCGCCATTCCCCTCAGCACGCAGCGCAAGTGACAGAGTAGTCTGAAAGTCATCAAGTCATAAAGTCGTAACGTCGAATACCTCCGGTCCGTCTTCTCGCGCAATACGCGCCAGGAGGCATGGCCATCGCACTAGTTGCGCATCTGAAACACTCCGGTCCTGAACCGGAGCTGTAATGGCGCCCGTTCCCATTCCTACGGAAATGACGGAAGTCTGAAAGTCATCACGCCTTCTTTCCAGTCATCAAGTCCCTAAAGTCGTAAAGTCTTCAAGTCATTTTGACTTTAGGACTTGACGGACTTTCTGACTTGATGGACACAAATTCAGATGGACTTTCAGCCTTTCGGCCGTGGGGACTGGCGCTTTTCTTCCTAGCGCCTGTCCCCATTCTGCGCCACACTGGGACAGGCACGAGGCTGAATCGAACGTCCAAAAGTCATCATGTCATAAGGTCGTAAAGTCGATGGAGGCTTCGAACATTAGAGTTTCCGGCTTTCGACCGCGCTGTGAATGTGATCGACTGAAGAGCTGACGCGCGGGGCAGGCAACGAGATTGAGCGCTCTCCCCCTCCCCATCGGATAGCTTGAGTAACGTGGCTGGCCTACCGAAACAGCTTGTCGGGGTGGACTCGTCCGCCGAAGCAGCCTGGCTGCGAAGGCGGATAAAAAAATCCCGCCGGGGGGATCGCCCCCGGCGGGATCTCTTAGAGCGTCCTTCTGCCGGTTAGGCTAGAAGTTCACGTGGAGCTGCGTGTAGGCCCACTGCTGGTCGACAGCCTTGCTTCCTGCTCCCTGGGCCGCTACTGCCACGTTGTCCAGGAACGAGCCGGCAATCAAGTAGCTGTAGCCGGTCTGCCAGGACACCTTGTTCCCCTTGAAGAACAGGGTGTAGATGATGTCGATTTCGTCCGCCAGGTGTGCAGCCTTGTTGGTAGCTGAGGTGACAAAGTACGCGTTCTGGGCTGCCCGATACCAGTTGTCCCCCGTGCTCGCACGCCGGAAGTTCCAGTACCGGA
>MHEU01000068.1:0-814 GCA_001805245.1 Nitrospirae bacterium RIFCSPLOWO2_02_FULL_62_14
AGACCCATGGCGGCGACACCGAGAAGATAAACCGGACATTTCTACTGTGGGAGGAAGAGGACATTTCTAAAGTGGGATGACAGGCTCTCCCTCCGCAATTGATCTGCAGGAAGTGCCGTGTTAGACTTTCGCCCCGTGGGCGATTAGCTCAGTTGGGAGAGCGCTCCCCTCACACGGGAGAGGTCACTGGATCAAGACCAGTATCGCCCACCATACCGAGCTTGCTGAGCCGCCGCGTTCGATCAAATCGCGGCGGAGAGGTATTTTGCCTCAAGTAGATTGAAATCAAGCTTCGCTTGAGCCGCCGGCTTTTCATCGTTGTATCGAAATTTGCTGCCGGCGGATAAAACCCTCAAGTGATCTTGTACTTTCTGTCCGCGCTTGCGAGGTGCGGCGTCTTCGAATCTAAAGGACGCCGCAGTAAACACCTCAAGTGTTTTGTAATGCTCGGACCGCCCTGATCTTTGAACTTCCGGAGTCCCACTCAGATGCGCGAGGATGTGGTCGTCGTGGGGGGCGGGCTGGCCGGGTCCGAAGCAGCCTGGCAGGCGGCGTCCCATGGAGCCCGGGCGACGCTCTACGAGATGCGTCCCAAGGAATCAACCCAGGCCCACAAAACCGGCTTCCTCGCCGAGCTCGTGTGTTCCAATTCGCTCGGCTCCACCGACGACGCAAGCGCACCCGGTCTCCTGAAGGAGGAAATGCGGCGTCTCGATTCGCTCATCATCCGGGTGGCGGACGAGGTCCGCGTGCCGGCCGGCTCGGCGCTGGCGGTGGACCGCGACCAGTTTTCGCAGAAGATCACGCAGGCGCT
>MHEU01000068.1:851-4056 GCA_001805245.1 Nitrospirae bacterium RIFCSPLOWO2_02_FULL_62_14
ATCCGCATCCTCCGCGAGGAGATCGCCGACATTCCGGCCGACTGCGTCTGCGTCATTGCCACCGGACCGCTCACCTCCGACAAGCTGGCCGCGTCGATCCGGCAACTCACCCAGTCCAAGCACCTGTATTTTTTCGACGCCATCTCGCCGATCGTCGACGCCGACTCCATTAATATGGATGTCGTCTTCCGCGCTTCGCGCTACGACAAGGGCGGCGCCGACTATTTGAACTGCCCGATGGACGAACCGGCATTCAACGCGTTTTACGACACGATGATGGCCGCCGAGAAAGTCCAGCCCAAGGAGTTCGAGAAGGACACGCCCTACTTCGAATCCTGCCTCCCCATCGAAGTCATGGCCGAGCGCGGGCGGCAGACGATGCTGTTCGGCCCCCTGAAACCGGTCGGCCTGGACGATCCCAGAACCGGCGCGCGACCTCATGCCGTCGTGCAGCTCCGGGCCGAAAACCGCCACGGCACCTGCTACAACATCGTCGGCTTCCAGACCAAGCTCACCTACGGCGAGCAGAAGCGCGTGTTCCGCATGATCCCCGGACTGGAGCAGGCCGAATTTCTCCGTTACGGCAGCGTCCACCGCAACACCTTCATCAATTCACCCGAGCTGCTGCGCGACACGCTGCAGCTCAAGACCCGCGGCACCGCCTTCTTTGCCGGGCAACTCGTGGGCGTCGAAGGCTACACCGAATCGGCGGCGATGGGCGGGCTGGCCGGCCTCAACGCCGCGCGGGGGCTGTCCGGGTTGCCGCTGGTGACGCCGCCACCGACCACCGCGCACGGCGCGCTGCTGCACTACATCACCACGTCCGATCCGAGGCATTTCCAGCCGATCAATACCAACTTCGGGCTGTTCCCGCCGCTGCCGGACCGCGTCCGGGACAAGGAGCAGAAACGCCGCCGCATCGTGCAGCGGGCGCTGGAGGATTTCGACGGATGGAGAAAAACATCCGGGCTTTCGTAGCGTTCCTCCGGAACGAACGCGGCGCCTCGCCCGAAACGATCCGCGCGTATCACTCCGACCTTCGCCAGTTTGTTGCCTTTGCCTCTTCCAAGCGTCCCGCCGGGGCCGCGTCGTTAAAACCCGCGGACGTGGACCCGATGCTGGTCCGCGAGTATCTGTACTGGCTGGACAGGCGGCAGGAGCAGAAATCCTCCATGGCACGCAAGCTCGCCGCGCTCCGGACGTTCTACCGTTATCTGAACCGCGGCGGCACCCGCCGCGTGAATCCGGCCGCCGAGGTCCGCACGCCGAAGCAACCGCAACGCCTGCCTCGCGTCCTGACCAAGGACGACGCCAACGCGCTCATGGAGTTTCCCGAAGGCGAGGGTGCGTCTGCGCGGCGCGACCGCGCCATACTTGAAACGCTCTATTCGACCGGCGCACGCGTGAGCGAGCTGGTCGGCATGAACCGCGAGGACCTGGATGTGCGCGACGGGCTCGTGCGGCTCCGCGGCAAGGGACGGAAGGAGCGGATCGTCCCGATCGGCGACGTCGCCATCGAGGCCATCAAGGAATACCAGGAAGCGCTGTCCCGTCACTCGTCACTCGGCACTCGTCACTCAACGCACGGGCAGCCCGTGTTCCGCAACTCCCGCGGCGGCCGGCTGACGGCCCGCAGCGTGGCCCGCTTCGTCGCGAACTATTCATCGCGGCTCGCAGGCGGGCGCGTGAGCCCGCACGCGCTGCGCCATTCCTTCGCCACGCACCTGCTCGACGAAGGCGCCGACCTGCGCGCGATCCAGGAAATGCTCGGCCACGCGTCGCTCTCGACCACGCAAAAATACACGCACGTGGCGACGGATCAGCTCATGAAGGTCTACGACCTGGCCCATCCCCGGGCGGGTCGAACGCCGGGCCCACGGACGCCGGCCGGCAAGAACAAATCGTGAAGCAAGAATCAATTGTGTTGTGCCGAACTATTTTGTAAGATGCGAGCGACACGATGGCACCCATGAATAAACTGATCAAAAAGGCGAACATCCTCGTCGAGACGCTGCCCTACATCCGGGCGTTCTCGGACAAGACCGTTGTCATCAAGTATGGCGGCAACGCGATGATGGAGGACTCGCTCAAGCACAAGTTTGCCCAGGACATCGTGCTGATGAAGTACGTCGGCATCAACCCGGTCATCGTGCACGGAGGCGGGCCGCAGATCGACGAGATGCTCAAGCGGCTCGGCATCGAGGCCAAGTTCAAGCAGGGCGTGCGGGTCACGGACGAGAAGACGATGGAAATCGTCGAGATGGTCCTCGCCGGCAAGATCAACATGGAGATCGTGGATCTGCTCAACCGCCATGGCGGCCGGGCCGTCGGCGTCAGCGGCAAGGACGGAGGGTTCATCACGGCCAAGCCCCTCACCGTCAAGGCTTGGATCGAAAGTCTCGGCATGGACATGGACGTCGAAGAGAACGGCTCGACAGACGACACCTTCGGCTACGTCGGCGACATTCAGTCCATCAATCCGCGCCTGATCGAAAAACTGCAGCAGGACAATTTCATCCCGGTCATCGCGCCGATCGGCACGGACCGTGAGGGCAACACCTACAACATCAACGCCGATCTGGTGGCCGGCGCCGTCGCCGCCTCGCTCAAGGCGGAGAAGCTCCTTATGCTGACGGACGTCAAGGGCATCCGCAACGCGAAGGGCCGCCACATTTCCACCCTCTCGCGGAAAGAGATGCAGCGGCTGATCAAAAAAGGCGTCATCCGGGAAGGCATGCTGCCGAAGGTGCACGCGTGTCTGTTGGCGCTCGACGGCGGCGTCCAGAAGGCCCACATCATCGATGGCCGCATGCCGCACGCCATTCTCCTCGAAGTCTTCACGCACAAGGGTATCGGCACAGAGATTATTGCTTAGGCTGCGCTATTCATGAATGGTTCTGCTGCAATCGCGGATACGCTGCTGCGACCGTCGTGCTCGCCGCTCAGTCGGTCAACGTCCTGTTGGGGACTGGCGCCTTTCTTCCTGGCGCCTGTCCCCGTTCTGCGCCCAAGGGGACAGCAACTGTCTTGACTGTCAAGCACGCAGGGGCGCCCCTGCGTGCTCAGAGGCACGCATGCCACCACTGACGGACCAGAGAACCAGGCTCCCCTATTCTGTGTCCCAGCCTTGCGATGCGGGCTCAATGGCCCACGCAACTGTTCGGGCTTGTTCAGAATGTAGACGTGATGACCCGCGCTGTCCCAC
>MHEU01000068.1:4072-17146 GCA_001805245.1 Nitrospirae bacterium RIFCSPLOWO2_02_FULL_62_14
CGAGCCGAGGCCTACCTTGCAGAGACTTTCGAGCGACTTGGCCTGCACGTGTCCACCCATCCCTTCGAGGCCATGGGCAGCACCTATCGCAACGTCGTCGCCACTCTGCTGCCGACCCATCAGACGCAGGGCCGCGGGCACGGCACGCCGGCCGCCCCGCTGATCCTGGCCGCCCACTACGACACGGTCGAAGGCTCGCCGGGCGCCGACGACAATGCCAGCGCTCTGTCCGTCCTGCTGGAGACCGCGCGGCGCCTGCGCAGCGCGGACCGGACGCGCGAAATCCACTGCATCGGCTTTTGCCTGGAAGAAGAAGGATTGCTCGGCAGCCTGGCCTACGCGGAAGAACTGAGGGCCGCGGGGCGCGACATTGTCGGCGCCCTGGTGCTCGAATGCGTGGGGTTCGCCAGCGACAACGACGGTTCGCAAACTGCGCCGGCCGGCCTGCCGCTCACCGTTCCGACAATCGGCAATTTTCTGGCGATTGTGGGCAACGCCGCTTCAGCCGCCCTGACGGCCGCCGTCGCGCGTGCCGCTGAGCCGCACGTGCCGGTCGTCCCGCTGGTGATCCCCGGCAGCGGCGAATCGCTGCCGGACACGCGCCGCAGCGATCATGCGGCGTTCTGGCACTACGGATTTCCCTCCGTCATGCTGACCGACACCGCCAACTTCAGGAACCCAAATTATCACCGGCCCACCGACACGCTCGATACGCTGAGCCTCAAGTTTCTGGCACGCGTTGCCGATGCCGTGACTGCCGCAGCCGTCCACCTCGCTGGAGGGGTATCAATGTACAACGGACGGGACTCATAGTCCTTGGACCCCGCTCCTGTCGTGAGAATTTAGCGGCAGGGGAACTTGGCACCGCCCTTGCGTCATTTTGCAAGACCTTAACGGACAGGGTCGTTTAACCGGCGAGGAGGAATCTGTGGAGCAACGACGGGACCGGCGGGTGCAGGTGCAGTACCCCATCTCTTTTGAGGGAAATCAAGGTGTTGGGAAAGGGACGCTCTTCAACCTCTCCCTCGGCGGCTGCGGGATTGAAAGTGGAGCCCATGTACAAGTTGGTACAACGGTCACGCTCCGTGTGTACGTTCCCACACACAGGGAGCCGATTCATGTGGGGCGGGCCGGGGTGACGTGGTCGGCAGGTCAGGACTTCGGCGTGGAATTCATGGACATGGACCCCAAGGAACAGGAGCGCTTGAAGAAACTCATTGTGGATCTGCAGGAAGGCAAGACCAACATTCATTAGGCATCGGGGTTTCATTTCGGAAAGCTCTCTCGCAGTCAATCCCCTCCCTTGATCGCATCCCGGTCGTATTCGTCTCCGATCTCATCCGCCTCTTTCTCCCCCAAGGCACTGAGGAACGACGCCCGCAGGGCTCGAACCTGCGCCAGACTCTTCACGGCCCCGGCAGTCTCCGCCCGGGCGAGAAACCGGCTGCACAGTTCCCGTCCACGGTGAAAATGCTCGGCCATGGGATCTTCGGCCGCCTGCTGCCAGGTGCTGTAGATCAGGAATTCCTGGAAGGCCTGCGCATCGTGATGACGGTCTCCGAGAATGAGCAGTTGACGGTAGGCCTGCGTCGCCTCCTCGCCGGCGCTCGCCGAAAAGGTCGCTTCCAATTCGTGGGCCAGCTCCCGATCAGGTCCCAGCTCGTTTCGCGTCGACGCGAGCTGAAACGCGACCTGTGCGGCGATGGCCGGATCAAAGTGCAGATCCATCAGCAGGTCCCGCCGGCCTCATGCTTCATAATAGACCACGATCGTCGCCTTGCCGCATTTGGTGCAGGTCCCTTGCTTGGTCATGGGGATTTTCCCCGCGCTCTCGGCGGCCTTGACTTGCGCGTCGCTGGCGCGGGCATGGGCGTTGTAGCACTCGCTGCAATAGGGCGGGGTCTCGGCCATAGCACCTCCTGGGCTGAAGCCGCGTACCGATACAGAGCGGGAAAAGCAGGAATGAGTGGCATCATAGTAGGAGGATGCGCAGGACGGGTCAAGTTTCAATAGGACTTGGCGCGCCGAGTGAAATTTCCATCGGGAATTGTGCTAATATTCCCTCCCCATGACACCGAAGGGACAGTACGCGCTGATGGTCGTGACGGGGCCCGACCAGCCGCACATGTTCATGCTGACGCAATTTCCCGCGCGGATCGGCCGGAGCGAGAATGATCAGGTGCGGCTCTCTGATCCCGCCGTCTCCCCGGCGCATTGCGAAATTCTCTCCATCGACGGCGTGCTGTGGCTCACGGCGTTGAACCCGGACCCCCCGGTGAGGGTGGACGGGACGCCCGTGAAACAGGGAACGCCGGCACGCCTCACCGCCAACCGCAGCAAGATCATGGTGGGCGGCACGGTGCTGGCGTTGCGTGACATCAGCGCATTGCTCGGCAAGATGGAAACCGATCTCTACGAGGAAGGACAGCAGGCCGCCCCGGCGGACACGGTGAAGGCATCCGGCCCGCCCGCGCACGATCAGTCGCTTTCCGATCTCGTGCCGCCGACGATGATGTTCAAATCCGAGACGCAGGCCCTGATGATGGCGGACGTGTGCGATTCCACCGGCCAGGCCTACTCCGTATCCAAGGCCCAGGGCTCCGACCAGGCGAACAAACAGATGGGGAAAGCCTTCCAGGCGTTCTATAACCTGTTCGACCGGCACGCGCAGGCGCACCACGTGCTGCACGTCCTGAAGCCGGGGGACGCCGTGTTCGCGACGTTCAAATCACCGGAGGACTGCCTGGCAGTCTGCTGCAAGATCCTGTCCGATCTGGAGCAGCTCCGGCCGAAGCTCCAGGAGAAGGGGCTGATGCCGCTGAACGTGCGCGTGGCCGCGCACTATGCGCCGGTGCTGCATTCGTCCGACCAGTCCCAATTCTTCGGCCTGCCGATCCACCTGACCAACCGCCTGCAGAGCCTGGCCTCCGAGCAGGTGGTCGGGACCCTGACCGGAGACTTTCCCAAGATCAACCGGATCTTTCTGACCGCCGAGATCTACAAGACCCTGCCTGCCGCCTGGGTGCCGCTGACCTGGCGGGTCGGCTCGTTCACGGTTGCGGGATTTGCCGAAGAGGTCTTCCCCGTCTACGGCCTCAAGTGGCAGGAGCTTATTCAACGAAAGCTCGTAGGCTGAACGGCGGGTCCTTGCACCGTCCCCTCCCTCCCGCCTTGTGACAGATAACCTGACAGATTATAGTGACCCGGCCGACTCATCGTTCAGGGGCACGAGCATGGCTAAGATCGCGACATTGGCCGGAGGCTGCTTCTGGTGCCTGGAAGCGGTCTATGACCAGGCGAAAGGCGTCTCGTCGGTCGAATCCGGCTATATGGGCGGGATGAATCCCGACCCGACCTACGAGCAGGTCTGCTCGGGCCGCACGGGCCACGCGGAAGTGGTGCGGATCACGTTCGACCCGGCCGCGATTTCCTTCCGGGAGTTGCTGGAGATATTCTTCGTGGTTCACGATCCCACGACCTTGAACCGCCAGGGCAACGATGCGGGAACGCAATACCGGTCGGCCATTTTCCATCACTCGCCGGAGCAGAAACAGACCGCCGAAGAGGTCATCGCCGCCTTCACGAAAGACAAGATCTATGAGAACCCCATCGTGACGGAGGTTGTCCCCGCGACCACGTTCTACGTGGCGGAGGACTACCATCAGGAATATTTCGTCCGCAATCCGCTGCAGGGCTATTGCACCTACGTGGTCGGTCCGAAAGTCGCCAAATTCCGGAAACAGTTCGCCACCAGGCTCAAAGCCTAGTAATCAAATACCCTTCCCGGTCTTTGTCTTCTCCTCCTCCCCTTATGGTAAAGTGACCCCCCATGCGGATCTTTATTCTGGGAGCCGGCGCCACCGGCTCGTTGCTCGCGCAACTGCTGGCACGCCAGGGCCATCACGTCTGGTGCGGCGACAGGGACCCTGCGCGCGCGCAGCGTTTTTTGGGCAAACGCTCGCGGATTCCGGTCAAGCCGGTCAACGCCCGAAATCTCTGGAGCATCGTCAAGGCAGCCAAGGGCTGCCATCTGCTCGTCAACTGTTCGCCGGCTGTCCTCAATAAAATCGCGCTCCGTGCCGCGCTTCGCCTGCGGTCCCACTATCTCGACACCGCCTCGCACTTGACGGGATATCCCTTCCAGGTCGAACAGCTCCGGTTCGACGCCGACTTCCGGAAAAAACGCCGGACCGCCGTCATCAACGCCGGCGTAGCCCCCGGCCTCACCAATCTGCTGGTGGCCCGCAGCGCGGACCTGCTGGACGGGCTGGAAACCGTCCAGGTGCGCCTCTATGAGAGCACCGACAGCGACGATCCCGTCTCCCAGTGGTCTCCCGATTCGTCGTTCGATGAAGCGGTCTCGCGGCCGCGCGTCTACCGGAACGGCCGGTTTCATTTAGGCGCGCGCTTCGGCGAGCGGGAGGTCTTCCGCTTCCCGCCGCCCATCGGACCGGTCGGCGTCGTCCTGGCGGCGCAGGACGAAGTGTGCACCCTGCCGCGCGTCATTCCCATGCGCGCGCTGGACGTCAAAATCGGGGGCAACGACTTCGACCGGCTGCGGCGCTGGTACCGCCTGGGCAAGCTGCGCAAATCGCGGGGTTTGTCCGTGAAACACTTTCCCAAGACCCCGACCCCGCGCCAGGTTGCCAAACTCATGCGGCACGGCCGGCTCTGGCATGCGCGGTTTGCGCTGGCCGTGGTGGCACATGGAATCAAGGGCGAGCGCAGGGCGATGGTTCGCTGGGATGCCGGGTTCCCCACGCTCCACCAGATTCGTCAACGCGGCCGGTTCACCTCCCCGATCGCCTGGGCGACCGCGCATCTGGCCGCCCTGTTCATCAAAAATTTTCCGCGCGAACTGCCCGGCGCCTATCCGCCCGAGGCCTTGCCGCGCGAAACGCATCAGGCCATCCTGGCCGGCGCGCGGACCTACGGCATCCGTCTCACAAAACGGATCAAGCTCCTGAAACCGGTCGACCACGAGGACTGACGTGTCGCCGGCCAGACGCCTGCTTCCCCAAACCCGCGCCATGATCCGCACGCTCTTCAAGCGACTGGATTACCCTGCGCTCGGCCGCATCTATTGCGACGAAGGCGGCGACGCCTTCTGGAAGGCCAAACGGGGGCCCTGCCAGACGCTCGGCATCAAGCTCGCGGAGATACTGCGCGGCCGGCTTAAACAAGGAGGGCGCAGCCTCTACGTGGGCGCCGGGGTGGCGGAACTGCCGGTGCTGGCGATGGAGACGATGGAATTGGGCCGGGCCGTGACCGCCTGCAACCTGCGCGAGGACGAAGTCACCGTGCTCAACCAGGCCTGTAACGACGTACCTTTTCGTTTTGTTCACCAGGACGCCGGCGACGTGGAGGGCGCGTTCGATCACGTATGGATCGTGAGCGTGCTGAACGATCCGGAGCGGTTTCCCGAACTCTCGGCCCTCTCCTACGGCCGCGCCAATCCGGTGCTGTTCGACACGGCGGCGTTCACGAAGGAGCGCGAGGAGGTCGTCGCCCTGGCGGCCCACTGCCTGCGCAAGCTCCAACTGCCGAGCCTCGTGACGACTTCAACCGAGGAAATCAACTGGATCACCGACTGGTGCCTGCGGCGGAATATTTCGTGTATGGTCGAGCCGGAGAGCTACCCCTCCGCGACCGTGGAAGATCCGGTGTGTTTCATCCGGATCGGCGAACGTGAACGTCGCAAAGTCGCAAAGTCTTAAAGTCATCAAGTCCCTGTCTTTAGGACTTTCGACTTTATGACTTTCTGACACGGGGTTTCTAAATACGAAACCCCGTCTTCTCCTTCGCCGGATCGCTCAGATATTGCCGGGCATACTTGACGTAGTTCTGCGACGATTCCCTGATCCAGGCCAGCTCCTGATCCGTCACCGGCCGTTTGATCTTGGCCGGCGAGCCGAGGACCAGGCTCCTGGGCGGCACGATCGTGTTCTCCGTGACCAGCGCGCCGGCCCCGACGACGCAGTCCTCCCCGATCACCGCCCCGTCCATGATGATGGCACCCATGCCGATCAGCACCCGGTCCTTGATCGTGCAGCCATGCACGACAACGTGGTGGCCGATCGTCACATCGCTGCCGATGACCAGCGGATGGGTGTCATGTGTGACGTGGAGCATGCAGAGGTCCTGCACGTTGGTCCGGTCGCCGATGCGGATGTAGTTGACGTCCCCGCGGACGACGGCATGAAACCAGATGCTGCAGTCCTCCCCCATCACCACGTCGCCGATCACAACGGCGGTGTCCTCGACGAAGATGGACTTGGGAACCACCGGCAGAACGCCTTGAAACGCACGGATCATACCGCCTCCGGCGGAAGTGAAAAGTTGAAGAAACTGTAAGGGAACGGACGGAACGAATCAAGCGGGCTGTTCAGGGCCCGTTCGTTTGACAGTCTTTCCAACCGTCCCGTAGACTGCCCTCATGGCACGCAAAACGCTTCCCATGGCCACGGGAAAAGGGGACAGCCACCAGCCTTCGCTGAAGGCTACGGCTGGGGCCAGTCCCCAAAAAACGACCCTCGGCTTCGTCAATCTGGGTTGCACGAAAAACCAGGTGGACGCCGAGATTATGATCGGAACCCTGGCGGTGAACGGCTTCGAGCTGTCGGCGGACCCGGAGCGGGCCGAAGTCGTCATCATCAATACCTGCGGCTTCATCGAGGAAGCCAAACAGGAGTCCATCAACACGATCATCGAACATGGCGAACTGAAAAAATCAGGCTCCTGCAAGGTGCTGATCGCCTCCGGCTGCCTTGCCCAGCGATACCAGGGCGACCTGCTGAAAGAATTGCCCGAACTGGACGGCGTGGTCGGCACAGGCGAGATCGGCAGGATCGCCGACATCTGCAAAACGCTGCTGCAGCCCGGGAAACGCCACCAGCGTGTCTTCATCAGCCAGCCTCCCTATTTGTACGATGAGATGGCCCCGCGCATCCGGCTGGGCCGTTCCCATTCGGCCTACGTGAAAATCGCCGAGGGCTGCAACCGGAACTGTTCCTTCTGCGCGATTCCCATCATGCGCGGCAAGCAGCGGAGCCGCCCGATCGAGTCCATCGTGGCGGAGGCGAAACAGCTTGCCTCTGAGGGCGTGAAAGAACTCAATCTGATTTCCCAGGACACGGTGAACTACGGCGTGGATCTGGGCATCAGGCAGGGGCTCACGGCGCTTTTGATAGAGTTGGTGAAAGTGAAGGGCCTGCGCTGGATTCGCCCATTTTATCTCTACCCGCAGCAGGTCACGGACGAGCTGGTCGCGCTCTACGCGGGCGAAGAGAAACTCGCCAAGTACATCGACATGCCCTTCCAGCACATCAACGATGCGATGCTCAGGCGCATGCACCGGCTGGGAACGAAGGCCGACATTACGAAGCTGGTCGAGAAATTCCGCGTGCGCATCCCCGGCCTGACCTTCCGCACGGCCTTCATTGTCGGCTTTCCCGGAGAGACGGAAGCCGCGTTCAATGAACTGAAGGCCTATGTCGAGGACATGGAGTTCGATCGCATGGCCGCTTTTCTCTATTCCGACGAGGAGGGCGTGCCGGCCGAGCGGATGGACGGCAAGGTGGACCGGAAACTGATGCAGGAAAGGCAGAACGAACTGCTGGCGGTCCAGGAGCCGATCTCGCTCGCCAAAAGCCGGGCTTTCGTTGGGCGCACGCTCGAAGTGCTGGTGGACGGCGCGTCAGATGAAACGGAACATCTCCTGGAAGCCCGGCACGAGGGCCTCGCCCCTGAGATTGACGGCGTCGTCTATATTAACGATGGAACGGCGAAGCCCGGCGATCTCGTGAAAGTCCGCATCACCGACGCCACGACGTTCGACCTCGTCGGACACGTCGTGAACAGTCCCTCTTCAGCGCCCATTGTCCCGCGCCATGCCCCTGCGATCCTGCACCGCTGATCATTTTGTATCTGACGGATGTTCAAAATGGCTGTTCGGCAAGGCCGCAGCGAGTGAGGAGGCGAAGCGTACGTTTTTCGGTACGTTGAGCCTCCGAGCGATGCGAGAACGCAGTTGGCGGCCATTTTCAACATCCGCTAGCGAGGCGGGAATCTTGTAATCGCGACCGGCGCGTAGGTGAGCGCTGGCCCATCGGCTGTCTTCGTGGCCAGCGTATGCTTGAGCCACTTGCCGTCGTCCCGCTTCGGAAAATCGGGCCGGTAATGCGCGCCGCGGCTTTCCTCGCGTGCGAGCGCGCCGGCGACGATGGTTTCCGCAATCTCGACGAGACAACTTAACTCGAAGGCCTGAACCAGGTCGGTGTTGAAAATTTTTCCCTTATCCTGAAGCCGCACGGCTTCCGCGCGGAACTGCAGCTCGCGTATCTCCTTTAAGGCATCGGTCATGGATTGTGTCGTCCTGAAAATGCCCAGGTTCGTGCTCATGACCGTGCCCAGGGCATCCCGCACCTGCCAGGCCCGCTCCGACCCGCGATTATCCATCAATCTCAGGAGATGAACCTCTTCCCGCTTGAGCGCCGCATCCGGCAGGGCCCTCGGTCGAACAGTGGCGCTATATTCCGCTGCCTTCTGGCCGGCCCGCCGGCCGAAGACGATCGTCTCCAGCAGTGAATTCCCTCCCAGCCGGTTGGCTCCGTGCACGCTCACGCAGGCGCATTCCCCTGCCGCGTAGAGGCCGGGCATTGATGTTTCGCCCCAGATGGTCGTCTTGACCCCGCCCATCTGATAATGCGCGCCAGGCCTGATGGGAATCGGCGATTCGATCGGATCCACCCCGGCGAACTCCACCGACAGCTGGCGGATCTGTGGGAGGCGTTCAAGAATCTTCTGCCGGCCCAAATGCCGCAGGTCCAAAAGGACGCAGCCGTCTATTCCACGCCCTTCCAGAATTTCCTGCCCGATCGCCAGCGAGACCGTCGAGCGTGTCGCCAGCTCCATCTGCTCCGGAGCGTATTTTTTCATGAACCGCTCGCCCAGCGTGTTCAATAAGTACGCGCCTTCGCCCCGTGCCCCTTCGGTGATCAAAATGCCGGTGTCCTTGAGCGTCGTCGGATGGAACTGCACGAACTCCATGTCCTCGAGCGGCACGCCGGCCCGGTAAGCCAGGGCCATGCCGTCGCCGGTGTTGATCACGGCGTTGGTGCTGGTGTGGAACACGCGGCCGCTGCCGCCGGTCGCCAGCACGACGGCCTTCGCGCCGATCGCGTGCAGGCCGCCGCGCACGATATCCCAGGCGATGACCCCGCGGCAGATGCCGTCTTCCACGATCAGCGACGTCACGTACCATTCTTCGTAGACCTGGCAGCCGCGCTTCATGAGCTGCTCGTACATCGTGTGGAGGATCGCGTGGCCGGTCCGGTCGGCGGCATAGCAGGCGCGGGGGAACCCGGCCCCGCCGAAGGGCCGCTGCGCGATGCGGCCCTGCTCGTCCCGGCTGAAGATCACGCCCATGCGCTCCAGCTCCAGAATATCGGCCGGCGCCTCCCGGCACATGGCCTCGATGGCATCCTGGTCGCCCAGGTAATGGCCGCCCTTGGCGGTATCGAGCGCATGGGCTTCCCAGGAATCGTTCTCGCCCAGCGCGGCGTTGATGCCGCCCTGCGCGGCCACCGAGTGGCTGCGGACCGGATGGACTTTGGAGACGAGCGCGACGTCGAGCTGCGGGGGCGCCGCCAGCGCCGCCCGCATACCGGCCAGCCCGGCGCCGACAATGAGCAGATCGTGGATTTTCATGCTGTGGCTGGTCGCGTCCTCACGATGTCCTGCATCATGGCGTAAGGACGGCGGCAGTGGCAAGAGAGGCCTTGCTTCGGTCGTGCCCGCCATGCAAAATGTGGGGACTGGCTCCGCTTTGCGGTGCCTGTCCCCGTTCTCATTGGGAGATCTATGAGCCCTCAGTCGTTCCTGAACCCTTCCGACACGTTTGTACACCGCCACATCGGGCCGACCGACGCCGACGTCCAGGAAATGCTGGTGATGCTGGGCCTCAAGTCGCTCGACGCCTTGATTGACGGAGTCGTCCCGGAGGACATCCGGATGCGCCAGCCGCTCACGTTCGGCACCTGCCGGGGCGAGTTCGACGTGCTGGCCGAGCTGCGCGCCATGCACGACCGCAACCAGGTGTTCCGCTCGTTCCTCGGCATGGGCTACCACGATTGCATCACCCCGGCGGTCATCCAGCGCAACATCCTGGAAAATCCAGGCTGGTACACCCAGTACACGCCCTACCAGGCCGAAATCTCCCAGGGTCGGATCGAGGCGCTGCTCAATTTTCAAACGATGGTCGCGGACCTGACCGGCCTCCCCTGCGCCAACGCGTCCATGCTGGACGACGCAACGGCGGCCGCCGAAGCCATGACCATGTGCCGGCGCATCGCGCATCGCACCGCCGAGGGCGGCGGGGAGAAGCACGGCTTTTTCGTGTCCGCGGATTGCGACCCGCAAACCATCGCCGTCATGCAGACCCGCGCGGAACCGCTGGGCATCCGGCTGCACGTGGACCGCATTGAGCATATCGATTTCGCCAAGCAGGATCTTTTCGGCCTGCTGCTGCAATACCCGGCCACGGACGGGACGATCCGTGACGATCACGAATTGATTGAACGGGCCCACAAGGCCGGAGTGTTGGCGGTCGTTGCCACGGACCTGCTCGCGCTCACGCTGATCAGGCCGCCCGGAGAATCAGGTGCGGATATTGCGGTGGGGTCGACGCAGCGGTTCGGGGTGCCGATGGGCTTCGGCGGACCGCACGCGGCGTTTCTCTCCTGCAAGACCGAGCACGTGCGGCAGATGCCGGGGCGCATTATCGGCGTCTCGAAAGACGCGGCCGGCAGACCCGCCTACCGGCTCACGCTCCAGACCCGCGAGCAGCACATCCGCCGCGACAAGGCCACCAGCAACATCTGCACGGCGCAGGTGCTGCTCGCCGTCATGGCCAGCATGTACGCCGTCTACCACGGCCCCGAGGGGCTCAAGCGTATCGCGGAACGCGTGCACGGCCTCACGGTCGTGCTGGCCGAGGGCTTGCGGAAACTGGGCTATGAAGTCGGCCCGACGCCGAGCTTCGACACGCTGCACATCAGGCCGATGGGCCGGGCCCCGCATCAATCCGTGGCCCGGATCGTCGCGCGGGCCGTCGAGCGCCGCATGAACTTCCGCCGGCACGAGGACGGCTTCATCACGATTTCGATCGACGAGGTGACGACCGCCTCGGAAATCCAGACCATGTTCGAGATCTTCGCCGGCGGGCAGCCGGTGCCCTTCACCGTGGAAGAACTGGCCGGCAAGGTCACCCTCGGCTATCCCAGGCATCTGGCGCGCACGAGCAAGTACCTGACACACGAAGTCTTCCACCGGTACCACTCGGAGCACGAGCTGACCCGCTACATCCAGCGGCTGCAGGACAAGGACCTGTCGCTAGTCCATTCGATGATCCCGCTGGGCTCCTGCACGATGAAGCTCAACGGCTCGGTAGAGATGATCCCGGTGACGTGGAAAGGCTTCAGCCGCCTCCATCCCTTCGCGCCGGTGGAGCAGACGCTGGGCTATCAGGAACTGTTCCGGCAACTGGAAGACCGGCTGGCCGAAATCACCGGTTTTGCGTCCACGTCGCTGCAACCCAACGCCGGCTCGCAGGGCGAGTATGCCGGGCTGATGGCGATCCGGGCTTATCACCGGCATCGGGACGAGGGGCATCGCAACGTGTGCCTGATTCCGGTCTCCGCGCACGGGACGAACCCGGCCAGTGCCGTGATCGCCGGGATGACGGTCGTGCCGGTCGCCTGCGACAGCCACGGCAACGTGGACCTGGCCGATCTGGAGGCCAAGGCGAAGGAGCACCACGATACACTCGCCGCGCTCATGGTGACCTATCCCTCCACGCATGGCGTCTTCGAAGAAGGCATCCGGAAAATCTGCCAGATCGTCCACGCGCACGGCGGGCAGGTCTATCTGGACGGCGCCAATATGAACGCGCAGGTCGGGCTCTGCCGGCCCGGCGACTTCGGCGCCGACGTGTGCCACTTGAACCTTCATAAAACCTTCTGCATCCCGCACGGAGGCGGCGGTCCCGGCATCGGCCCCATCTGCGTCGCCGCGCATCTGGCGCCCTTCCTGCCGGGCCATCCGATCACGAAGCTGGGCGGGAAGGAATCCATCGGGCCGGTTTCCGCCGCGCCCTACGGCAGCGCCAGCATCCTGTCCATTTCATGGGTCTATATCGCCCTGATGGCGGCGGAGGGGCTGACGAAAGCGACCAAGGTGGCGATCCTGAACGCCAACTACATGGCCAAGCGGCTGGAGAAGCACTACCCGGTGCTCTACACGGGCAAGAAGGGGTTCGTGGCGCACGAGTTCATTCTCGACGTGCGGCCGTTCAAGCAGACCGGCGTGGAGGCGATGGATGTCGCCAAGCGGCTCATGGACTACGGCTTCCACGCGCCGACCGTTTCGTTCCCGGTGGCCGGCACGCTCATGATCGAGCCGACGGAGAGCGAATCCAAAACCGAGCTGGACCGGTTCTGCGAGGCGATGATCAAGATTCGCGCGGAGATTCAGGACATCGCCGACGGGCGCCTCCCGAAGGACGACAATCCGCTCAAGAACGCGCCGCACACGATGCACGCGGTGACGGCCTCGGACTGGAAGCATGCCTACAGCCGCGAGCAGGCAGCGTTTCCGACATCCTGGGTGCGGGACCACAAGTTCTGGCCCTCTGTCGCGCGGATCGACGACGCGTACGGCGACCGTCACCTCATGTGCACTTGCCCGCCGATGGAGAGCTATCAATCCTAGGGGACTGGCTCACACCGTAGCCCATCAGGGGCTGGCTACTTTTCCAAGCACCATCGGAAAAGTTGCCTGTCCCTGTTCCGAAGCCGAAGGGCTTGGCTATGGTGGCATGGCTGTTCGCTTCCGCACCTCTCGGAGCGACCTAATCCAAACACCGGCTGACGAAGGGCAGACAGCTCCGGCGTCGGCATGATGCGTTGAACTCTCACGGCTGCCCATGCCGTACTGTCGGCCGGTCGCCTCACCGGAATAGCAGAACGGCGACCGGCACCTTATCTCCTCTAGTACGTCCCGCTCCCGCCATGCCGA
>MHEU01000068.1:17174-19812 GCA_001805245.1 Nitrospirae bacterium RIFCSPLOWO2_02_FULL_62_14
AGCAGCCCTTGTATTGCTTTTCCTCATGGGCGGGAATACGCTTTGAAGGTCCACAAAGGAATAAAAATGGAAACCCTCGACGAAGTTCGACAAACGATAACAATTCAACTTACTACTGATGATTCCGACACCAGGTCACAGTACCTCAACCACTTCGGTCACCAGGTAGCAGAATTTTCTGATGCTATGTCTCGTGCTTTTCTTGAATGGCGCGCACTTGACGGCCAACTGGGCAAGGATGAGAGAAAAGCGTACGTGTCAGCCTTGATCTATTGCGCCGTTGCACTTCACATTCTATCGATGAAATTGTTCCTATCTGGCCACACAGTTCCAGCTGGTAACCTTTACAGGCAAGTTGCGGAGACAATAGCCTTAGCGTGTCTATGCTCAGCCAAGAATCTCGATATCTTGGATCGATTCATGCAAGACAAGTACTCTACAAACGACGCGTTAAGGGACGCAGTTCGTCATGCCAAGAGACTTCAACTAAACGCGGACGCCATCGAGGTTTTAAGGCGTACCAGGGACTTTTATCACGAGTTTAGCCATCCGAGTCAGTTGATGATCGCAACGCACATGTCCTTTTCAGATGGAAACGTTGTTCTGGGAGCAAGCTTTGATAGTGGGAAGCTCGAGGAATATCGTAAAGAAGTTGCTTCAAGAGTGAATCTCGCCAAGGTCTTCGGCAACCTTGTGAGCGGAATAAGATCCAATATCTCCCGTTGGAAAGAATAAAGGCGCCAAGAAACTTTTGCTAGCGGCGGAGACCGGGGAGGTCGACGTGGACGTCGACCGAGGGCTCGCGGACGTCTGGAGGAAAGGGAGGGAAGGGATGCAGGCTGAGGACGGTTTGCAGGCCGGCCTCGTCCACGATCGGATCGCCTGAGCTGCGTTCGACCTGAACCAGTTGCGCGAATCCCTGTGGATACAGCCGGAATTGAACTCGCAGGCCGCGCCCGGCCTGGTCCTTTCGCAGCTGCGCACGCCGTTGCTGCCAGTGGAGCGCGACCGAGTCGCTGACGTTCTTCCAATAGACGGGGCCTGACACATCCGCCGAACTTCCACCCGACTCCTCCACGGTTATCTTATCTGGGAGAAGAATGGGCTCCACCGGCCGTCCATGCCGATCAGTTGCAGAGGCCTCTTCCAGAAGGGCGTCCAGCATGGCCGTGCCGGGAGACGACGCGGGGACCGATCCGGAGCGCGGGGGTGGTGCCGGTCCCGTGGTGAGATAGACCGTGCGCGAAAATACGGAATCCAGACGCATCCCACGCAGGCGGGCCACGACCACCTCCATCCGCAAGGGCTGGCCTGCTCCCGCTGCAATGGGCCTCGGTTCGAATCTGGTGGAGGCGGTGAGGTCCGCCGATGCCTCGTCAGGCGTGAGCGAAACGAGCCGGTGAGGGTACGCAAGGCTTTCGAAGACGGCCACCAACTCCTCTCCCCGTCCCGGTTTCAATCCTTTCAGACGGACCGAAAACTCGAAGGTCTGCCCGGGATCGACCAGCCCGTTTTCATTATTCAAAGAAAGATCGAACTTAAGGGTCGGCGTGGAATGCTTGATCTCCGCTGCTGATGGCGCGGGCGGAGCCAAGACGAAGGTGACGCAGAGGACCGCAGCGATCGCCCACGCCCTGTCGAGCCCCTCCCTCACAAAGATACAGTCTCCTCTGCGGGCTTACCGTGCGATCGGCTGGACGTTCTTGCTGTGCGCCTCAACAATACCGTTCTTGAACACGACGCCCAAGCCAAAGGCATTCGTCTGTGTGGCGGCAGAATATGACCAGACTTCATGCTCGGCCGTCAAACCTGGGAACTCTTTGGCCCCCCCGATACGCCATGGAGCTCCGAGCAGCGCCTTCACATCCTCTTTCGTCGAGACACCGTCTTTGATTTGAGCCACCAACTGGTCATTCAGAATCAGAAAGTTCCCGGTGGCTGGGCCTTCTCCGCCGGAAGATCCGGATGTGGCGCACCCGCTCAACCCGAGCATGACTGCAAGAACGCCTGCCAGAATTCCCGTTGCAAGTTTCATGGTGCCCTCCTCGAGATGGTGGGAAGCGCGGTTGTGTGCCTTCAACAGCTGCGTGTGATTGTGAAACCTCTGTATCATATTTGCCCTTCCACCTCAATCAGTGAAATCAACGGTGTCACGAGCCGTTTCTTCTCCTCGCTGATTGCCAGGCCCCCGCTCCTCCTCCTATAATTCCAGACAATCATGCTTGGCCTCATTCTCCTCCTCCTCCTGTACTTTCTCTCGCCCGTTGAGGCAGCCGATTTCATCGGCAAGGACGGGGCGCCGATGGTGCTGATCGCAGAAGGGCCTTTTCTGCGCGGCAATCCGGATGGCCAGGGCGATGCGGATGAGCACCCCCGGCGGACGATTACACTCTCTTCCTTTTATATGGACCGCTACGAGGTCACGAACCGCCGCTATCAAGTCTTTCTGAAAGCCACCCGGCATCGGACACCCGAGCACTGCTGTGATCCCTCGTACAATCTTTGGAAAGGCACCGAGATTGAGGCGAAGCTGCTCGACCATCCCGTGGTCAATGTGGACTGGCACGACGCGGTGGCCTACTGCACATGGGCAGGCAAGCGCCTGCCGACGGAGGCCGAATGGGAAAAGGCGGCGCGG
>MHEU01000069.1:0-12447 GCA_001805245.1 Nitrospirae bacterium RIFCSPLOWO2_02_FULL_62_14
TGCGGATGGGTTCTGAACAGGCCGCATGGCTGCGGATGGGTTCTGAACAGGCCGCATGGCTGGTGGAAGTGATTCGAAACGCCACGCCGGCCAACGGAACGCGGTATCCCTCGTTGCAGGATATGCGGGCGCGGCATCCAGGAGGCGTCCGCGGGGTCGATGCGCTGCTGCGATCGCCTGCGTGGAAGCAGGCGAGTGCCGCGGGGTTGCTCCTCGTCTGAAAGCACGAGAGCCGCCCCGATCGTCGATCGGAGCGGCTCTCGCTCGATATGCAGCTCCGTCCTGTCTACGCCACGAGCCCCGCGCCCTGTTTATTTAGGCTGCGACGTGTAGCGCAGGTAGGGCTTCACGGTCTTGAAGCCGGGGAACAGCTTCTTGGCTTCCTCATCGTTGACGGCCGGCGTGATGATGCAGTCCTCGCCGCTTTTCCAGTTGGCCGGCGTGGCCACCTTGTGCTTGGCGGTCAGCTGCAGCGAATCGATCACGCGCAACAGCTCGTCGAAATTGCGCCCGCAGGACGCGGGGTAGGTCAGCATGAGCTTGACCTTCTTGTCCGGCCCGATGATGAACACGGAGCGCACGGTCATGTTGTCGAGTGCGTTCGGGTGGATCATGTCGTAGAGTTGGGCCACCTTCTTGTCCGGGTCCGCGATGATCGGGTAATTGACCGTGGTTTTTTGCGTCTCGTTGATGTCGTTGATCCAGCCCTTGTGGGCGTCGATCGGGTCCACGCTGATCGCAATCACCTTAACGCCGCGTTTCTTCAGTTCCGGCATGATCTTGGCGACCGTGCCCAATTCGGTGGTGCAGACCGGCGTGTAGTCCTTCGGGTGCGAGAAAAAGACCGCCCAGCCGCCGCCCAGCCATTCGTGAAAAGTGATCTTGCCTTCGGTCGTGTCCGCCGTAAAATTCGGCGCTTCATCTCCCAATCGCAGTGCCATGGCCGGCCTCCTTTGAATGACGTGGTGGAATCAATGCAATAAGCGCCCGTGAAACAGCTTTCAGGATACTGCTGCGTCTTGCCGAAGTGCAAGGGGTCCCACCCGGTTGAGGCGCGGCCGGCGATGTGCGAAACTGTGCCCGATGGCAGCCTCGCAATATCCGCGGAGTCCCAGGGAGAAGGTCGGCGGCATGGCCCATTTGGGAAGGCTGTTCGACAAGATCCGGATGCGCCACAAGGGGTTGATTCAGGACTACAATTACCTCACGGCCGGATTCGACAAGTACCTGCTCGACATGCTGGGGCTCAAAGGAGAGCACCTCGAACGGCGCGTGCTGCAAGGCGGGACGGACGACGAATTGCTCTCTTGGGTGCAGGCAAACGGAAAGACCCTTTCAGAAGCCGAGATCCGGATGTGGAATATCAAAGTGCTGACCGGCGAGCCGAAGGATGATGCGGCCAGGGAACGGTTCAAGGGGCGGCTGGCGGAGATCGCCGCCAAACGCGGTGTGCCGGTCGAATCGCTCCCGCGCGTGACGACGTGGGCGGAGGCCATTGATCTGGATGAAGGCCGGCTGTGATCGAAGTTCATTCGTTGACTAGCCCCGGTCCATCTGTTAGATTTCCCCTCCGAGCGTCGGTTGCGATACACTGACGCGTCGATCTTCAAAACCCGCAGTAGGCATGACGGTTCGTCGCGAAATCGAGGAGACGCCGTGCGAGACGAGCGTGTGCAGCCATGAGGAAGGGAAGCGTACTTGGAACAGTACGTTGACCGACCGAATGGCGAACCCGCTCATCTGCGTGCCGATGCGTGCACGCAGATTTGTCGTAGCGGCGTATCCGCGATTGCAGCAGAAGCGCTCATGGATGCTGCGGGTTCAGGTCACACAGCGTCCCCATCGTCTAGCCTGGCCTAGGACGCCGGCCTTTCAAGCCGGCAACACGGGTTCGAATCCCGTTGGGGACACCACCAAGCTCGCTAGTACCGCGGCCTAATTATCGCTGCATCGAATGTGGGGCCGCGGAGAAAACCCTTAAGTGCTTCTGATGCGAGGTTTTCGCGGCGGAGAGTTACTTTGCCTCCAGCAGGCTTAGATAGCTTGCTAGTACCGGCGGCTAACTCTCGCTTTATCGGAACTGAGCCGCCGGATAAAACCATCAAGTGTTTTTCAGAAGAAAGATTGCGTCTTCATATATCTTTCATCCATCAGAGGCCCCGCAATGATTCCGCGCACGACCCTCACCCAAACCTTCGGCCTCCTTTTTCTCGGCGTCCTTCTCCTCGGCGCCACCGACGACAAAAAATCGCCGGCGGTGCCTCCGGGCGAACCGAAGGGTAAGGATGCGGCGCCGATGGTGCTCATTCCCGAAGGGGAGTTCACGATGGGCACCAGTGATGTGGGATTCGGCTGGCACCAGGGGAATCCCAACGAAAATCCGGAGCACGCCGTCAAGTTGCGCGCCTATTATATGGATCAATTCGAGATGACGGTGGATCGCTACGACAAATTTCTTGAAGCCACCAAGCACGATCCGCCGATGTGGGATGAGGATGCCACGGCGTCGGCCAGCGACCGGCCGGTCGTCGGCGTGACCTGGCAGGATGCGGCCGACTATTGCAAATGGGCCGGCAAACGGCTGCCGACCGAAGCCGAATGGGAAAAAGCGGCCCGCGGCACGGACGCTCGCCGGTTTCCCTGGGGAGACATGCAGCCGTTCGTGGACATCGTCAATTATAACCGCGGTATCTGGGTGAGTTATCCGGTGACGCTGGTGGCCGTCACGAGCGGGCTCGAAGGCATGAGCATCCGGCATGGCTTGAAGACAGGCGGCACGAGTCCCTACGGCCTGTACCATATGTCCGGCAACGCGAGCGAGTGGGTGGCGGACTGGTATGATGCCGAGTATTACGGCAAGAGTCCGAAGGAGAATCCGACCGGACCGGACAAAGGCGACAAGAAAGTGATCCGGGGAGGAAGCTGGAACGATCCGCCCCGCAACCTCCGCGTCACGTCCCGTCTCAAGGCGACACAGGATTATCAGGACTCGACCATCGGCTTTCGCTGTGCGATGGACGCGAAGTAGAAGAGCGTATAGCTGATAGCGAATAGCATATAGCAAGATTCTCCATGAATTCTGTTCCAACCATACGCCATAAGCCATCCGCTCTCTATCGATGCCTCTCCTGATCGGCGATCCCGCTCCTGCCTTCTCGCTGCCCGGTACGGACGGGCGCACGCATTCGCTCGACGGTCTGTCCGACAAGCCGGTGCTTGTCGTCGTGTTCTCCTGCAATCACTGCCCCTATGTCCAGGCCTATGAGGACCGGCTGGTGGCCATCCAGAGGGATTATGCCGAACGCGGCGTCCAATTGGTTGCCATCAATTCCAATGACGATGTGCATTATCCAGAAGACAGCTTCGAACAGATGGTCGCGCGCGCCGGTGCCCGAAGGTTCAATTTTCTCTACCTGCGGGATGCGTCGCAGGCAACGGCGAGGGCCTATGGCGCCACGCACACGCCGCAGCTCTTTGTTTTTGATCGGGATCGGAGACTTCGCTACACCGGCAAGATCGACGACAACTGGCAGAACCCCAAGGCGGTCACACGCCGGTATTTGCGGGAGGTGCTCGATGCGCTGCTCGACGGTCGTGCGCCGGCAGAAACGCAGACGCATGCCATCGGCTGCACCATCAAGTGGAGATAGCCGGTGGCGGGTCGCGCTCTCGATGAACGCGCCTGGACGTTACTGATCGCCGGCATCATCCTGCTCGGCGTGACCTACTCCCTGCTCGGGCCTGTGCCTTCACCTCAGCCGCCGGTCCCTGTCTCATCCGTTCCCAGGCTCGATCCGGCGATGATTCCGCTGGTGACCGGCGAAGAGCCGATCGATGTCCTGTTCATCAAATCCGGCTGCCCGGTGTGCCATGCGATCCCGGGGATACAGGGGGCCGACGGGCGTGTCGGCCCGAAGCTCGTCCTCGGCACGACCGGACCGCAGCGGCTGGCCGATCCGCGTTACCGCGGGAGGGCCAGGACGGTGCGCGGCTATATCGTCGAGTCGGTGCTTGAGCCGGGTGCGTATGTGGTGAGCGGCTATCCGGATCGGACGATGCCGGGGTGGTACGGGCAGAAGCTGAGCGCCGAGGCCATGGGCAGGATGGCCGCCTACCTCGAAGCCCTTGCGGAAGACTCCTGAACGCGAGGAAGCCGGGCGCGCGAGGGGGAAGAGCGCTACATTTTTTTCATCGCCCCCGGCGTCGTGCCTTTCAGCGTAAAGGTGCCGACGTCCGAAGCGGGCTTGGGCGCGGTTCCCGGTGCCGCGGGCTTGGGCGCGGCGACGGGCTCCTCATCGGTCTTGAGGCCGGCGAGCTTGATCTTCAGACGCAGGTTGTTCGCGCTGTCGGCGTTCATGATCGCCTGATCCAGCGAGATTTTCCCCTCGCGATACAGGTTGAAGAGCACGTAGTCGAAGGTCTGGCAGCCTTCCTGGACGCCCTGCTCCATGGCCTCCTTGATGGTGTCGATCTCGCCTTTCTTGATCAGGTCCTTGATGCGCGGGGTATCCATCATGACTTCCAGCGCGGCGACACGCTTGCCGTCCAGGCCCGGGATCAGCCGTTGCGAGATGATCGCGCGCAGATTCAACGACAACTGCAGATAGATCTGCGCGTGCCGCTCCTGCGGGAAGAAATTCATGACGCGCTCGATCGCCTGGTTGGCGTTGTTGGCGTGGAGGGTGCACAGGCACAGGTGGCCGGTTTCGGCGAAGGCGATCGCGGCCTCCATGGTTTCCAGGTCGCGGACTTCGCCGATGAGGATGACGTCGGGCGCCTGCCGCAGGGTGTTCTTGAGCGCGGCATGGTACGACATGGTGTCGAAGCCGATTTCGCGCTGCGTGATGACGGAGCGCTTGTGCCGGTGGACGAACTCGATCGGGTCCTCCACGGTGATGATGTGGCCGGGCGAGTTGGCGTTCCGGTGGTCGATCATGGCCGCCAGCGACGTGGATTTGCCGGAACCGGTGGCGCCGACCACGATGACGAGCCCGCGCTTGGACATGATGATGTCCTTGACGATCGGCGGGAGGCCCAGCTTGTCGATCGGCACGATCTCGACCTTGATCTGCCGGATGACGAATCCGACGTTGCCACGCTGGCGGAAGATGTTCACGCGGAACCTGCCCATGTCCGGATAGAAGAGCGCCAGGTTCATCTCGTTGCTTTCCTCGAATTCCTTTTTCTGCTTGTCCCGCATGACGTCTTTGGCCAGCGTTTCCAGCATCTCGTTGGTGAAGGGGGCCGCGCCGACCGGCTGGGTGACACCCTCGATCCGGTACATCGCCGGCAGTCCCTCCGTCAGATAAATATCCGACGCGTTCCGTTCCACCATGACTTTCAAGATATCGCGGATGTTCATCGCCTGCCTCCAGAATTACAGTGGTGCTTCATGGTCGTACAGCCTGCGGCACGGCTCCGTTCATGCGGCCGGCGCAGCGGGCGCACCGGGGGCTCCGGGCGCGCCGAAGAGATTAGCCGTCATGCTTCGGGACTGGGCCTCAGCCTTGGTCACGAGCCCCTTGGTCACCAGATCGATCAATGCCATGTCCATCGTCTGCATGCCGTCTTTCTTGCTGGCCTGCATGATGCCGGGGATTTGATGGAGCTTGGCCTCGCGGATCAGGTTCCGCACCGCGTTGGTGCCGACCATGATCTCCAAGGCCGCCGCCCGGCCGCCGCTCTTTTTCTTGAGCAGGGTCTGGGTGATGACGCCCTCGATGGATTCCGCGAACTGGGCGCGGATCTGGGCCTGCTGAGTCGGCGGAAACACGTCGATGATGCGGTCCACCGTCTTGGGCGCGCTGGACGTGTGCAGCGTGCCGAACACTAGGTGACCGGTCTCGGCTGCGGTGAGCGCCAACTGGATGGTATCGAGGTCCCGCATCTCGCCGACGAGGATGATATCCGGGTCTTCGCGCAGCGATGCCTTGAGGGCGTTTGCGAACGACAGGGTATGAGGTCCCAGCTCGCGCTGGCTGACCAGGCACTTTTTGGATTTGTGAACAAACTCGATCGGGTCCTCGATGGTGAGGATATGGCCCTCAAAGGTGTCGTTGAGGTAGTCGATCATCGCGGCCAGCGTCGTGGATTTGCCGGATCCGGTCGGCCCGGTCACGAGGACGAGCCCTTTTTCCTTATCACACAACTCTCTTAGAATTGGCGGCATGCCCAGTTGTTCAAGCGCCAGGATCTTCGTCGGAATGGTCCGGAACACGGCGGCTTCCCCGCGGCGTTGATTGAAAATGTTGACGCGGAAACGGGCGATCTCGCCCATCTCGAATGAAAAGTCGCATTCGCGGGTTTCCTGGAAGACCTTCCGCTGCGTGTCGTTCATCATGTCAAAAACCATGTTATGGACTTCGTCCTTGGAGAGAGCCGGGTGTTCGAGTTTTTTGAGTTCCCCGTGGATGCGCAGCATGGGCGGCTCGCCCGCGCTCAGATGGCAGTCGGACGCGCCCTGCTGGACGCCGAAGGTGAGCAGCTGAGTGATATCCATGAGGAGCCTCCGCTATCAGCTTACTACAATAAAATATAGCTCAATTTTTCACGAAGACCAGGTGCCGGAGTGGAGCCCCATGATTTTATACCCGTGGCCCCACGTGATTTCAGCGTAACCCGCCGAAGCGTATCCGCCCTCGCCAAGGCTTCGGCGGATACCCGCTTCGCATTCATCCACGGGCTCACACCCGTGGCTTTCTGCGAAGGCGGGTAAATTGTGACTCAAACCGGTTTTTGGTGCAAGTCCCTCCTCAATATTCTCAGCGCCGGCCGGAGGCGCGGGGCCGGTCCGGTGTCAGCACACGCGCACTTCGCGCCCGGCCTGCCCGAAGGCCTCGAGCGCGCGATCCAGCTGCGTGCGGCTGTGTTCCGATGTCACGGTTACCCTGATGCGGCTGGTGTTTTTCGGAACTGTCGGAGGCCGGATAGCCGGAGCGTAGACGCCCAGTTCCAGCAGCCGGTCGGCCATCGCGACGGCCTTCTGCGCGTTGCCGACCACGATCGGCAGGATCGGGCTGGCGCTGCCGGTGAGCCGGAAGCCCAGGCGCGTCAAACCGGCATGGAGATACTGCCGGTTCTCCCAGAGCCGCACGCGCCGTTCCGGTTCATTGCGCAGGACCTGCAGTCCGGCGATGGCCGCCGCCGCCGTCGCCGGCGGCGGGGCGGTGGCAAAGAGAAAGGTTCTGGCCGTGTTGATCAGATACTGGATCATGGCGGACGGTCCGACGACGTAGGCGCCGCTTGTGCCGAGGGCTTTTCCCAGTGTGCCCATGTGGAACGGAATCCGGCTTTCCAACCCGAAATGTTCGATGGTCCCGCGGCCCTGCGCGCCCATCACCCCGGTGCCATGAGCATCATCGACGAACAGTCTCGCATTATACCGGTCCGCCAGTTCAATCAGGTCCGGCAGCGGCGCCAGGTCACCGTCCATGCTGAAGACGCCGTCCGTCACGATCAGCGTGTCCCGTTTGGAAGGACGCCTGGCAAGCAGGGATTTCAGGTGCGCGACATCATTGTGCCGATAGACGCGGAGGCTGGCGCCGCTGAGCCGGCAGCCGTCGATCAGGCTGGCGTGGCAGAGCCGGTCGGCGAAGATCAGGCCTCCCGCGCCGATCAAGGCGGGGATCACGCCGAGGTTGGCAAGGTAGCCGGAGCCGAAGGCGAGCGCCGCCTCCGTTCCTTTGAATTTGGCGAGCGTGGTTTCCAGCTCTTCATGCGGCGGCAACGTGCCCGAGACCAGCCGGGCCGCGCCGGCACCCACGCCGAAGCGCTCCGTAGCCTGGATCGCAGCGCGCTTCAAGGCGGGATGAGTGGCCAGGCCGAGATAATTGTTCGAGGCCATCAGAATGACCGGTCGGCCCTCGAGCGTGACCTCGGCTTCGGATGCGGATTCGATCGTGCGCAGCCGGCGGAGAAGGTGTTGCTGTTCAAGTTGGCAAAGACGTTGTTCGAACATATCCTGCCTGGCACCGGGCGAGGACGGGGTCGGGGGCTGCACGTGCGGGGGTACGCTATACTGCATGGGACAATGCTGTCAATGTTGGAAAGGAACCTGTGTACGCATTGACAATACCGCAGCGACCTGAGTATAAGCGCGACGGCGACCGACACATGAGTTACCGGATCAAACACGAAGCGAAGACTATCCACGCGGATGAAGCGCATCTGTTGAGCGGGATGGAGCGGCTCCTGTTCCGGCTGGAACAGAACCGCCGGAGCGTGCTCATCGGCGCGCTGACGGCCATAGTTGCGATCGCCGCGGTCGGGGGGGCGCTCTGGTACGACGCGCAACAGGAAGCCGCGGCGGCGGACGTGTACCGGAAGGCCACGCAACTCGTGCTCGACCGTCCAGCGGACAACCCCGCCAAGGCGGAAGACGATCTCAAGCAGGCCATCGGACTCTACCGCCGTCTGACCGAGCAGTACCCCCGCAGCCGGAGCGCGCAGCTCGGCCTGTTCCAGCTGGGCAACGCGCTGGTGCAGATCAACGACGTCAAAGGCGGAATCGAGGCCTACAGCAAGTATGTGGCGACCTACGGCACGAACAAGATGATGCTGGGGCTGGTCTACCAGCGGCTGGCCTACGCGCACCTGCTCAACGGGGACCGGGAAGCGGCCGTCAAGGCGTTTCTGAATGTCCTGACGCTGCCCGGGACGCTGAACAAGGATCACGTGCTGTTCGAACTCGGCAAGCTGGAAGAGTCCCTCTCCCGTCCGGAAGGGGCGCTGGCTCACTACCAGGATCTGGTCAAGGTGTTTCCGAACTCGCCGTTTGCCGGTGAAGCGACGGTGAGGATGAAAGCACTGGAAGCCAAGAAGACTCCCGGCGGCGCCCCCGTCACCCCGCCGCCCGCAGACACGCCCGCCAAGCGCTGATCGCCCGGCCCGGGCTACAGCCGGATCAACGCCTTATCGTCCGACGACGAGCAGATCGCCGACTTTGATCGAGCGACCGAAGAGCTTGTTGCGGGCTTTCAGCTCGTCGATCGTCAGCCGGAACCGCTTGGCGATCTTGCCGAGGTTGTCTCCCATCTGCACGCGATACCGGCCGGGACGCACTCCGCGATTCGTTTTGGCCTTAACCAGAACGGCCGTCGGCGTCCAAGACTTGATGGAAGCCAGCGCCTGCTCCACGGTTGCACGACTGTCCACCGGCACCTTGAGATGGTAGGCCGGATCACCGGGAGGGGTCACATCCCGGCGCAGCTCCGGGTTCAACCGATGCAGTTCCGAGTAGGGGATGTCGGTGGCGGCCGCAATGGAACGCAGGAGCAGCGGTCTCGACACGACGACTTCCTCGAACTCGTGAATGTCCGCAGGCGCTTCCTCGAAACCGTACTGCTCGGGGTTCTTCGCCATGATGGCGACCGCCATGAAGCGGGGCACGTATTCCCTGGTTTCACGCCGGATGAACTTGGTCTGCGCAATTTCCCAGAACGTTTCCGCCTTGGCTTTCCGAAGCGCCCGCTGGATCTTGCGTTCGCCGGCGTTGTACGCGGCCATCGCCAGCGGCCACGTGCCGAACAGATCGTACAGGTCCCGCAGGTAACGCGCGGCCGCGACGGTGGACTTGATCGGGTCGCGGCGTTCGTCCACGTACTGGTCCACGCGCAGCCCGTAGATTTTTCCGGTCGCCTTCATGAACTGCCAGGGCCCGGCGGCGCGCGCCCGGGAATAGGCTTTGGGGTTGAAGCCGCTTTCGACGAGCGAGAGAAAAATCAGATCGTCCGGTAACTGGAATTCCGCAAAAATTTTCTCCACCAGCGGCTTGTAATGATTCAGGCGCACGAGCCACTGGTCGAAATGATCGCGTTTGGACGTCTGAAAATAGCGGATGTGGCGCTCGACGCGCGGTGTCCGGATCAGCGGAATGTGCGAGAGGTGTTCTTCGAGTTCCTCGATCGTGTCCTGTGAACCGTCGCTTTCATCCTTGGCGGCGAACAGGGTTTTGAACCGCCAGAGGAGTTGGGGCGGTTGGGGCTCGGGAAGTTCCCCGAATGCTTCCGCGCTCTGGTCGGCCGTCTCGGCGTCCGCGACCAGTTCCTCCTCCTGTGTGTCCGTTTCTTCCGCCGGCTCGCCGTCCGGGGGGGCCGCCTCCGATGCGGTCTCCGTGCCGTCCGGCGACTCGTTGTCCGCCGGGTCTGCGGTATCCGGTTCCGATCCCTCCGGAGCCGCGTCCACTGGATCGGATTCGGCAAGCACCGGTTGATCGGTTGCGCTCTCTTCGATCGCGGCCTGGTCTGAGGCGGCCTGATCGTTTGCAATCTGTTCGGTTGCGTTCTGTTCGGAGGCAGCCTCTTCGGAGGCGGTAGGCTCAAGCGCCATGTCGTCGAACGTGATTGCGCGGAAGGGCTGGAGGCCGAGGTCGAGCCGCTCGGCCAGGGCCGGCGTCCCGCCGGCCGCTGCCAGCAGGCCGATCAGCAGTGCGCCCAGCGCGATCGCCGGCACGCGGCCGCGCAGATCCCGTCCGGCGAATGGTGACGCACCGCTCCGCATAAAAAATCAGCGTAATGGCGGTTCCGGAACTTGTCAAGTGAATCTCGGCGGTGCGAACGCGCGAATGGCACGAACAACACGGCGTGCATTTCGCGCGAGCCTGTTTTTGAGGCGCCCGGTCACCTTGACCGAGGGCGGAATCCTATGATAGCGTAGCGCCCTTCCTGCCGACAGAACACGATCTGGAATGTACTAGAGGGGACCATCCATGCTGAAACGGTATTTGCTCGCTCCTGGACCGACGCCGGTGCCGCCCGAAGTGTTGCTGGCCATGGCCCGGCCCATGATCCATCACCGGGCGCCGGAGTTCGACCCCATTTTTGCCGAGGTGCGGGAGGGGTTGAAGTGGCTGTTTCAAACCAGGAACGACGTTCTGATGCTGGCCTCATCCGGCACGGGCGGGATGGAAGGCTCCGTCTCCAACTTCCTGTCGCCCGGCGACAAGGCCCTGTTTGTCAACGGCGGCAAATTCGGCGAGCGGTGGGGCAAGCTGTGCAAGACCTTCGGCGTGCAGGCGACGGAGATCAAGGTGGAGTGGGGCCATGCGGTCAACCCGCAGGCCGTCGCGGACGCGCTGAAAAAAGATCCGTCCATCAAGGCCGTCTACGTGCAGGCGAGCGAAACGTCCACCGGCGTGTCGCATGACGTCAAGGCGCTGGGCGAGATCGTCAAGGCGCACGACGACACGATTCTCGTGGTGGATGCCATCACGGCGCTCGGCGTCTTCGACATCAAGACCGACGCGTGGGGGTTGGACGTGGTCATCACCGGCTCGCAGAAGGCGCTGATGCTGCCTCCGGGCATGGCGTTCGTGAGCGTGAGCGAGAAGGCCTGGCGGCTGGCCGAGAAAGCCAAGAACGCCGCGTTTTATTTCAACTTCAAGAAGGAACGGGAGAACCAGACCAAGAACCAGACGGCGTTTACGCCGACCATCTCCCTGATCATCGGATTGCAGGAAGTCTTCAAGATCATGAAGGCGGAAGGATTGGAGAAGATGTTCGTGCGGCAGGGCAGGCTTGCGCAGGCGATGCGGGAAGGCATCAAGGCCGCCGGGCTCTCGCTGTTTCCCAAGGAGTCGCCGAGCGACGCGCTTACGGCGGTCAGCGCGCCGGACGGGATCGACGGCCAGGCCGTGTACAAGAATCTCCGCGTGCACTACGGCATGACGGCGGCCGGCGGGCAGGATCACCTGAAGGGAAAGATCTTCCGCCTCTCCCACATGGGGTACGCGGATACCTTCGACGTCATTGCCGCTTTAGCGGCAACTGAGATGGTGCTGAAGGGGCTCGGCCATCCGGTCAAGCTCGGCAGCGGCGTCGGCAGGGCGCAAGAAATTTTAATGGTCAAGTAAGCGGAGAACCGATGAGCGCCGCCATGAAAATTCTGGTCAGCGACAGCCTCTCGAAGCAGGGCATCGCCATTTTGGAGAAGGCCGGCTTTACGGTGGACGTGAAGACCAAGCTGCCGAAGGAAGAGCTGATCAAGGAGATCAAACAGTACGACGGCCTCATCGTGCGGTCCGGCACGAAGGTCACGGCCGACGTGATTGCGGCGGCCCAGCGGCTGAAAGTCATCGGCCGGGCCGGTTCGGGCCTCGACAACGTGGATTCCCAGGCGGCGACCAAGCGCGGTATCGTCGTCATGAACACGCCGGGCGGCAATACGGTCACGACCGCCGAGCACACGATGGCGATGATCTTCTCCATGAGTCGGCGGATTCCCCAGGCGACGGCGTCGGTCAAGGCCGGCAAGTGGGAAAAGGACAAGTTCATGGGCGTGGAGCTTTATAATAAGACGCTCGGCGTCGTGGGCATCGGGCAAATCGGCGGCTATCTCTCGAAGCTGGCGCAGGGCGCCTCGATGAACGTGATCGCCTACGATCCCTATCTGGCGCCGGAGCGGGCCGAGAAAATGGGTGTGGAGCTGGTGGACCTGCCGGAGCTGTTCCGG
>MHEU01000069.1:12465-23825 GCA_001805245.1 Nitrospirae bacterium RIFCSPLOWO2_02_FULL_62_14
GCGTCCATGAAACAAGGCGTGCTGATTGTCAACTGCGCGCGCGGCGGCATCATCAACGAAGCGGACCTGGTGGAGGCGCTGAAGTCGAAGAAGGTGGCGGCCGCGGCGTTCGATGTGTTCGAGGACGAGCCGGTCAAGGCGGACAATCCGCTGCTGGCGTTGGACAATTTTATCTGCACGCCGCACATCGGGGCCCAGACCAGCGAAGCGCAGGAAAATGTCGCGATCGGGATCGCCGAACAGGTCGTGGACTACTTCACGAAGGGCATCGCGCGTGGAGCGGTCAACATTCCGTCCATCCCGCCGGACCTGCTGCCGACGCTGCAGCCATACCTGACGCTGGCCGAAAAGATCGGCATGCTGCAGTCGCAGCTCTATGAGGGCGGCCTGGAGCGGGTGACGGTCGAATATAATGGTGAAGTGGCCGGCCTCTCGGTGGCTCCGCTCACGATCGCGGTGCTAAAGGGCCTGCTGACGCCGATCCTGGAGGACGTCGTCAATTACGTGAACGCGCCCGTGATCGCCAAGGAGCGCGGCATCGAAGTCAAAGAGGTCAAGAGCAGCGATGCCGGCGATTTCACCAGCGTGATCCGCGTGCGTGTCGAAGCCGGCAAGAAGGCGCACCGCCTGGCCGGGACCCTCCACAACCGCAAGGAGCCCCGCATCATCGAGATCGACAATTTCCAGGTCGAGGTGGTGCCGGAAGGGCACATGATGCTCATTCTCAACGAGGACAAGCCGGGGGTGATCGGGGCGGTGGGTCAGGCGCTGGGGGATCACAACGTCAACATCGCCCGGATGCAATGTGCCCGCGAGGATCGGGGAGGCAACGCCCTGCTGATTTTCGGCCTGGATGCCTCGCTGCCGGCCAAGGTGCTGGAGGCCATCAAGCGCGGGAAGCACATTCTCTCCGTCAAGCTGGTCGATCTCTCGCATTGACGCAAGCCGTCGTCGCGCCTGCGCTGTGATTGCGCTGCCCGGTGTATGCCGGGCGATCCATTATTAACCCGCATTATCCATGATGGTTCGTGACGAGACCGCTGAAACGCCAGGCGAGACGGGCGCGTGGAGGCGCGAGGGAGAGAGGCGTACTTGAAACAGTACGTCGACCGACCGAGCGGCGAGCCCGCCCGCCTGCGGGCAGGACCCTGAGCACGCAGGCTTGTCGCAGCGACGTATCGGCGGTCGCAGTAGAAGCATTTATGGATGATGCGGGTTGAGGTGACACAGATGAAGAAAAACGAGCGGTCGCTCGTGCCGTCCGGCATGGCCACCATTCTTCCGCACCAGTCCAATGGATGCGCCGTTCGGAGCAGGCACTCCCGGTTCATCGCAACAGGAATGGGCTTCAGGCAATCGTTCTGAGGATGCATTGATGAAAAAGCAGGAACGTGCATTGATCCCTGCCGGCATGGCTACCATCCTTCCGCATGCCGCTCAGCGGGTGCGCCAGATGGAGACCGTCCTGCTGGGGACGCTGGCGCGCTGGGGCTATCAGGAAATTATTCCGCCGACGTTTGAATATCTCGATGTGCTCTCTCCGGGCCTCGAGCCGGACGTCATCGAGCAATGCTATAAATTCGCGGACCGGACGACGGGCCGGATGTTGCTGTTGCGTCCGGATGTCACCGCGCAGATCGCCCGCATTGTCGCGATGGGGATGGCGGGCACGGCCTCGCTGCACCGGCTCTGCTACCGGACGACCGTGTTTCGCCACGCGCCGGAGCATGCCGGACGCGAGCGGGAGATCTTCCAGGTCGGGGCGGAACTGATCGGCATGGACGGTGTCAGCGCCGATGCGGAGATTATCGCGCTGATGATCGGGTGCCTGACTCAGATCGGGCTCACGTCGTTCACCATTTCCCTGGGCCACGTGGGGTTTTTCAAAACCCTGGTGGCCAAGTCCGGCCTCTCTCCGGAAGGCCAGAAACGGGCGGAACAGGCGGCGGCGCGAAAAGATCTGCCGCGCCTGGAGGAGATTTGCGCGGAGGAGCGGATTCCGCGCGGGAAGGCGCGCGCGATTCTCGAAGTGCCCGGTCTCTGCGGAGGAGAAGCCGTGCTGTCGCGAGGGCGCACGCTGGCCGGGCGCGATCCTGCGCTGCTGGCCACGCTCGACCGGCTGGCGCAGGTGTATCGATTGCTGAAAACTTCCGGCCAGCACGAACAGCTCCTCCTCGATCTCGGCGAATTTCGCGGGTTCGATTATTACGACGGCGTGGCGTTCGACGTGTTCGCCAAGGGGCTCGGCTGCGAGGTGGGCGGAGGGGGCCGGTACAACCATCTGGTGGGACGCTTCGGCCGCGATCTGCCGTCCACGGGTTTTGCGTTCGACATGGACCGGCTGTTCCAGGCGATGGACGCCGGGGGCAACGGGTATGTCCGGCCGGCCGCGGATTTCTTTCTCGCCGCGCCGGCACGGGCCGGCGACCGGCTGTTCCGTGCCGCGCAGGCGTTGCGGGCGGCCGGCTATTGCGTCGTGCAGGGTGCGCTGGCCGGCACGGGACCGGCAGACGTTCGTGCCGTTGCGGAGGAAGGCCTCGCACTGCGGGCGTCGGTGGTCGCGTTGATCGGCATGCCGGCCACCGGCGCCGACGATGCCGTCGTGATCGCCGGGGCATCGGTCAAGGGACGCAAACAGGTCAGGATCAAGGATCTCCCCGAGCTGCTGTAAGGAGGGCACCGACCGCGATCGCCATGGCATCCGCCGACGTCCTGGATCCGAGATTGCCGCCGCAGAATCTTGAAGCCGAGCAATCGGTGCTCGGCGCCGTCCTGCTCGAGAACACCGCCATGAGCAAGGCGATGGAAATCCTCACGGAGGAGGATTTCTACAAGACCGCCCACCGGAAAATCTACCTGGGCATGCTGGATCTCTCCGAGCACGGAGAGGTCATCGATCAAATCACGCTCACGGAACATCTCAAGGGCAAGGGCGAGCTCGAGTCGGTCGGGGGAGCCGCGTATCTGGCGGAACTGGTCCAGGCGGTCCCGACGGCCGCCAATATCCGCTACCACAGCAAGATTGTCCGCGACAAAGCCCTGCTGCGGGGGCTGATCGGGACGTCCACCGAGGTGATCACGCGGGGCTACGATGGCACGTCGTCGGTGGACGATCTGCTGGATTTTGCCGAACGGTCCGTGTTCAGCCTGGCCCAGGGGAAACTGGGCCGGTCGTTCACGGAATTGAAGCACGCGATCATGGAGAGCCTCGAATTCGTCAACACGCTGTTCCAGCGCAACGAGCACATCACCGGAGTGCCCACCGGGTTTGCGGAGCTGGACGATCTGACGGCCGGCCTGCAGCCGTCCGATCTGATTGTGATTGCCGGACGCCCCAGCATGGGGAAGACGAGTCTTGTGCTGGGCATCGCGCAGCACGCGGCCGTGAACCATAAGAAGGTGGTGGGCATCTTCAGCCTGGAAATGTCGAAGGCGCAGCTGGTGCTGCGCATGCTGAGCTCGGAAGCCCACGTGGATTCCCATCTGTTGCGGATCGGAAAACTCCAGAAAACGGACTGGGTGCAATTGTCGGAGGCGGCCAGCCGGCTGGAACATGCGAAAATTTTCATCGACGACATGGGCTCGCTGACCGTGCAGCAGATGCGGGGCAAGGCCCGCCGGCTCAAGGCGGAACACGGGCTGGACCTGCTGATCGTGGATTATCTGCAGCTGGTCCAGGGCCGGAGCGACGCCGAGTCGCGCCAGCAGGAAATCTCGGACATTTCGCGGTCGTTGAAAGCGCTGGCCAAGGAGCTCAATGTGCCGGTCGTGGCGCTCTCCCAGTTGAGCCGGGCCGTTGAAAGCCGCAACGATAAACGGCCCGTCCTGGCCGACCTGCGCGAATCGGGCGCCATCGAGCAGGACGCGGACGTCGTGATGTTCATCTATCGGGACGAAGTCTATAATCCCGACACCAACGACAAGGGCATTGCCGAAATTCTTGTGCGGAAACATCGGAACGGGCCCACGGGGGACCGGCAGCTGGTCTTCCTGGAAAAATACGCCAGCTTCGCGGATCTGTCCAAGCACGAAGCCGTGTGAGGTCGTTTGAGCGAATTTTCGCAATGGCCTTCTGGCGATCGCGCATCCAGCCGACAGGGGTACGCGATCGGCGGGCGAATGGCCGGCTGGCTGCAGGATGCTGAACGGCGGCGCACCGCACTGTGCGGGACGATTCTTCTGGGCCTGCTCCTTCTGTTTTACTACCGTCTCTGGTGGCCCGGCCTGATTCTGATCAAGCGGGACGCCTTCAGGTTCTTCGCTCCCATCAAGCAATATATCGCCGAGCGACTTCTGGTCGGAGATCTTCCCCAGTGGTTTCCGTACGAGTCACTCGGGCGCTCCCTGATCGGGTCGACCGTTACCGGCGTTTTCCATCCCTTCACGGCATTGTATCTGGCGCTGCCCGCCTATGATGCGTTGCGCCTATCGACGCTGCTGGCCTGTCTCATGGGCGGTCTCGGCGCCTTTGTCCTGGGGCGCATCCTGCGGTTTTCCCGGGCCGGTGCGATGGTTGCGGGTCTGGCCTTTGCCTGTTCCGGCTATGTCGTGTCGACGACTGAGGCCATCGAGTATCTGTACGGAATCTGCGCGTTGCCGTTTTTCTGCGCAGCGCTCGGAAAGGCAGTGGAGGAGGGCCCTGCCTGGATGGTCGTCCCCGCAGCGATCTGGGCAACGGTCTTTTTAGGCGGCGACATCCAGACAGGGTATTACTACGGCCTCATCGCGCTGCTGTGGGCCATGGTTTGCACAGCCGCCCCTCCCTTGCAGGCCTTCGTGCGCACGGCCTCTGTAGGAATCCTGGCTGGCTTGCTCGCAGGCGTCCAACTGGCTCCCTCATGGGCCGCATTCCTGGCGAGCCCGCGGACGGATCCGGTTCTCTTCCACGAGATCGCCCTGTCTTGGTCGATGCATCCCCTGCGTGTGCTGACGATGATCGCGTCTCCTGTCGCCAACGAAGGCAATCAGCTTGACGTCGCACATTTTTTCTTTGGAGGCGATGCGCTGGATCAGCCATTGCCTGGATTGCTGACAGACAGTCTGTACGTGGGCGTGCCTGTTATCGGCCTTGCTATTCTGGGAGCCTGGTATCGGCGGGATTTGCGAGGGCTAGCCTGGCTGAGCCTCGTGGCTTTTTGGCTGGCTCTTGGTCGCTATGGCGGACTCTACGAGGTGTTTTACCATGTCGTGCCGCTTTGGTCCGCATTCCGTTATCCTGAAAAGCTCATGGGCGTGGTGTCGTTCGCTGGTGCCATGCTTGCGGGAGCCGGAGTGGATGAGCTTCGCAACAGACGTGGTCATCCTCTGGTCTGGTTTGCTTTCGCCGGGCTGTGCGTCGGTCTTGGCGTGGTTTTTCGAACAGAAACTTTGGCGGCGGTGTGCGCGGTAAATTTTGTCGCGCCGATCACGGTGACGCGCGAGGTCACGGATTCATTGGCCCAGGCGTTCTTGTTCAGTTCTGTAGCGGCATCCGGGGTGGGAATAGTCGGTATTGCAATGGATCGGAGCCGAATAGCCGGGACCGTCCTGGTCGGAATCCTTGTTGCGGTGATAATGCTGGATCTCTCGCGAGCCAACCAGGAGGCATACTATACGGGACCCACAGAGATTGCGACAGTTGCGCCTGGTCTCGTGGCGGCGCTGAGAAGCGATTCCGGGACAGAGGGAGCCGGGCACTTCCGAATTTTATCGAACGAAATTGATTATGTCCCAACGCGTTTTCGAGAATCGCTGGGCGCTATGGCGACCTCATCGCTGGTGCTTAGGCAGGCTCTCTATACTGAGTTGAATGCCGAATTTCACATCGAGTCCATCAATGTCTATATGCCGGGGCAAAGAGTTGAGATCGCGAATTTAAGCAGTACCGTGGGAAGAGGTCTCTGGGAGAATGCGTACGCAAGATATAACACGGCCTACTTCATCGGTTTCAGGGAATTTTTAGTCACGCCACCATTTTCGCGAAAGGTTGTCGCCGTTCTTCCCTCCTACCAGCTGGTCCTGGTGAAAAATCCGATCGCTCCCAAGCCGCGGGCGTATCTCTCTGAGCATCCGCAGTCTTCAACAGCAAGAATGGATCTGTCGACGCTCATGGCCAGACCTGACTTCTTGGACGGAACGACGGATTTTATTGAGACATCGGATGGGCCGTTGCCTGGTTCCACTCGGAACGGGCGCGTTTCAATCGAAAAATACGAGCCCGAAGAAGTTCGGATCTTAGTGGAAAGTCCAACGTCAGCCGTGCTCATTTTACTTGATGCCTTCGAGGATGGCTGGCGGGCGTCCCTGGAGAACGGTGAGGATCTTCCGATCAGGCGAGCCAATGCGCTCGTGAGGGCGGTTACGGTTCCAGCCGGGACGCACACAGTGACGTTTTCGTATCAGACTCCGCTCCTGATCGCGGGGGCAGGATTGACCGGTCTGGGGCTGCTGGTGTGCGCGGGTCTTGCGGGGTGGAGACGGCGCCGCGTTCCGAACGGTGCAAGGTTTGACACCCTTCCGACCCCCTTCGTATAATGCGCCGACCGCGCAGTCATCCTCCCGTGTCACACGCCGATCATCGTATGCAAGGGAGACCTCGATCGTGAGCCGGGAAGTCCGTATCAGCACTCTGACCATCCCGGCATGCCGGCTCAGACGGACGGGGCCGGGTCTTGCGGCGGCGTGGCTCCTCGCCGCATGGTTCCTGGCCGGAGGCTGCGTGGGACCGCAGCCGTCCGGGCCGACTCCGCCCGCTCCTCCATCCGTCACCACTCAACCGATTGCCCGGACCGCGGCGCCGGTCACCGCCGCCGATCCTCGAGCCTATTACCATTTCATCCTGGGCTATCAGGCGGAACTGGCGCAGGACACGGAGCGGGCGATCCGGGAGTACCTGGCGGCCCTGCGGGTCGATCCCTCATCCCTGCATCTCAAGACACGCCTGGCACTGCTGTATTTTTCGGTCGGCGAGTCGGCCAACGCCGTGCGATTTGCCGACCGCGTCGTGGAGGCCGATCCGCCCGAAGCTGCGGTTCTCGCTCAGATGGCGAGCATCTATGCGTCGGCCGGGCAGGGAGACAAGGCCCTGGCACTCTACGAACGGGCCATCGAACGGAATCCCGGCGACAGCGAACTCTATTTCTGGAAGGGGCTGTTGCTGATCAACGCAAAGCGCTTTGACGAGGCCGAGCGGGTGCTGCAGCAGGGCATCGAGCGGAGCAAGGACTCGCCGGTCGGGCACTACTATCTGGGCCGCGTCTATGTCGAGCTCAAGCAGTTCAACCGAGCGATCGCCAGCTATGAGCGGGCCATCGCGGTCAACCCCGCCTTCGAGCCCGGCTATCTGGCGCTGGCGTCCGTTTACGAATCGCAGCAGGAGCGGGACAAGGCGGCGGAGGTGTACCGGCGATATCTGCAGAAGGTCAATCCGCACAGCCGGGACATCCGCCGCAACCTCGTCCGGTTGTTCATCACCGCGAAAGCCTATCCGGAGGCGCTGGCCGAGTTGCAGCGCATACTGCAGGACGATCCGGACGATCTGGATGCGCAACTCCGAGTGGGGCTGGTCTACGGCGAGATGAAAAACTATCCCAAGGCCATCGAGCGGCTGACGTCGCTCCTGGCCGCGCGTCCGGCCGAGCTGAAGGTCCGGGATTATCTCGGGTTGATGTACGAAGAGACGAAGGAGTTCGAGAAAGCCGCCCAGGCGTATGAGTACAACATACGGCTGCAGCCCAGCTATGCCGACGGCCATATGCATTTGGGGTATTTATTCTACCGCCAGAAGCGGTATCAGGAAGCCGTCCCGCATTTTTCGGCTGTGGCCAGGCTGAACCCCAAACAGGCCGACGGACACGTTCTGCTGGGGTTGACCTATCTTCAGGCCGAGCACTACGACAAGGCGGTCGAGGCATTTGAAACGGGGATTCTTCACAACCCGGACAGCGCCGATCTCTACTTCAACCTCGGCACGGCCTACGACAAATTAAACCGGTTCGACGACGTGGTCCGGGCCATGGAAAAAGCACTGCAGTTGGATGCGTCGCACGCGGACGCGTTGAATTATCTGGGATACAGTTATGCCGACCGGGGCATCAAGATCGACGAAGCCCTGTCGCTGACCAAGCGGGCCGTGTCGCTCAAGCCGACCAACGGGTACTACGTGGACAGTCTCGGGTGGGCGTTTTTCAAAATGGGCCTCTTGAAGGAGGCCCAGGCTGAGATTCAGCGCGCGATCACGCTGGTCGGAGATGATCCGGTTCTTTTCGAACATCTCGGCGAGATTTATCACAAGCAGAATCAGGTCAAGGAAGCGCGGGAAGCCTGGCTGCGCTCGCTCGAGCTGGACCCGTCCAACGTGAAACTGATCGATCGGTATCGCGAGCGGGGCCTGGGCGATCCCACGATCGAGGAACGGGTGAAGCAGGCCAAGCGGCGAATTCCCCAGCAAGCACCGTCTTCGCAAACGATGCCGTAACCGGCTCACGTTCGTGCCGTGCAGAGGATCCGTCCAGAACTCTTCCCTTGCCAAAATTTGGTAGCGTCTTGCGATACGGCTCTGTGCTCGTTCTTCCGGTCTGAACGCAAGACATTGATTTGTTGTGAGAGTTCATTACAAACTATTTTTATCAATACTTACAAATGTGTTTCGCTGTGGCACGGTACATGCTAATACTATCTGCTAATGCAAGGCGCTGAATGTTCTCTCGCAAAGTTTTGGGGGTAAGGCGGTTCATCAGTCGAGAGAGTGAGAAGGAATAGGATGTTGAGGATTGAAAGCCAGCGAGGGTTTACATTAATCGAAGTGATGATTACCGTGGCGATCATCGGCATTCTAGCGGCTATTGCACTCCCCAACATGATGAGATACCAGGCAAAGGCCAGACAGACGGAAGCGAAGACGACGTTGGGCGGGATTTTTATCCGACAAAACCTTCATTGGGCCGAGAATGGTCGTTACGGAGGGCTGGGTGAAATCGGCTTCCTGCTGTCCGGGGGGACCAACCGGTACACCTATCGAACCGGAGCTGCCGGTTCTGCGGGAGGTGCGAATGCGAATGTCACGACTCCGGGTACGCTGCAGGACACGCTCCCTGCGATGCTGGGCACGATCGAGCCGGAGGGCGCCACGCTTGCATGGAATAGTATCGGTGGGTTTACAGCGACAGCTTCAGCCAATATCGACAGCGATGTGGTGGTAGACCAGTGGCATCTCAACGATATCAAGATCGGGATGCAGATTCCAGACTCAGACGATGCGGTATAGCAGAGCTTCCAAGTGACAAATTTTGTAATAGAATGACATAATTAACAATATGATCAATATTATTTCAAAAGCACAAAAATTTAAGATTATAAAAATACATATGTTTTTCAAGTACTTATATAATAAAAAGCCTTATGAAAGTCTGGGTATTGAATTTGCTTTAGTACTAGCCGAAAGTAAAAAGTTAACATTGTTTTAGGAAGAGGTTCAGTAAACCAAAGGGAGGTTTGAGTATGATTGCGAAGATGAGAAGTCAAAAGGGTTTCACGTTGATCGAGTTAATGATTGTGGTGGCCATCATTGGAATTCTGGCGGCCATCGCGATCCCCAACTTCCTGTCCTATCAGGCCAGGGCGCGGCAGGCTGAAGCGAAGACCAACTTGGGCGGCCTTTATGTGGCTGAAGTGGCCTTCTTCGGCGATCAGGGCGAATTCGGCAACTTCGCACAGATCGGATTCACGCTCGGTTCGGTTTCCAACGGAAGCTGCCAGGTGTGCCGCTATACCTATCGCATTCCAAACAGCACCAGCGCGACAACCATTGGTGTGGCAGCGACCGCAACGACCATTACCGGGACCACCTCGCCGGCTACTGAGGGTACGCCGGGGTCTTTGAACTCCGGAGGTGCGTTCACCGTGTCAGCCGCAGGCAACATCGACAGCGATACGGCGGTCGATCAGTGGCATGTCTCTGATGCCAAGACTGGCTTCCCGCAGGGTGCGGATAACAACGACGTGACATAAGGCTCCTTGGAGGGGAGGGGGGATTCCCCTCTCCCCTCCGTGTTTTTCCTGACCCGTTCCCGTGTGTGCTGACATGAGTTGCTCCTGCTGTTTTCCACCATGTTCTTCCTTGCAGTTCTTCATCAGATCCCCAATCCACCGCGTGATCAGGAAGTAACCCAAGGCGTTCGGCATTCTCCTCGTACCCAGTTTGTTCTCCTCAGCTTTCTAGTGGTCTTTGCGCCGCTACTTGATGGCGGAACGACTCATCTCGCGGCGCTTATCATCCGGGTACTTATTCTTGCCCTTGCGAGTATCTATCTGTGGCAGGGGTTCCGTACCGGAGTGATGGCGTATCATCGTCTGTCCGCCGGCCCGGCGGTGCTGACCTATCTTGGGCTGGCCGTGGTTTCGACGGCGATGTCGCCGTATTCCAATCAGGGCGTTCAATGGCTGATCGTGCTGTTCGGGTACGCCCTGATCCTCTATGTCGTCGTGGCGTTTCTTTCCGATTGGAGCCAGGTTGCCGTGCTGCTTGCCGTTGTGGTGAGCATGGGGTTGTTCGAGGCCGGCTGGGCGCTGATTCAGCAATGGCAGACGGGGCTTCCTCGTCCGACCGGAACGTTTTTCAATCCGAATTTTCTGGCCGGCTATTTGGCCGCCATTTGGGTTCTTGCGCTGGGCATCCTCAGTCATCTCCGCATAACCAGTAACAATCTGCTGCGTGGCCGACGATCTGCCGGCGTTCAACTGGCTTGCGTGGTGCTATTGGCAGGCCTCTTTCTGGTGATGCTGCAAACGGGATCGCGGGGGGGCATGCTGGCCCTGGCGGCTGGCTCCGCAGTCGTGCTTGGTATTCGATTCGGGCGCAGGGCGATCGCGTTGTTGGCGGTGGGATTGGTTCTGGTCACGCTGGTGATTCCCAATCCCCTGCACGAGCGGATTCAGGCCGAGCATGAATCCGATCCGGTCGGATACGCCCGGTGGCAGATGTGGCAGTCTTCAGCCCGCACGATGATCGAACACCCGTTCGGCGTCGGGGTGGGACTTTATCAATATATCTATCCACGCTATGCGTTTCCGGTCGAAGAGGAGATCATCCATTACGGAAAGCTTGCGCAAACTCCGCACAGTGAATATGCGCAGATGGGGGTGGAGCTCGGCGTGGCCAGCCTTGTCGTGTTCGGGTGGGGCTGTGCAGGGATTGCGCGGGAGGCAGCCTGGTGGCTCCGGCAGCGACTACGGCGATGGCAGCGTGGTGTCGCCGTCGGGTTATGCGGAGGGATCGTGGCCATTCTTGTCCATGCCGCAATTGACTCCAATTTGCATGAACCGGGTATTGTCGTTGTCCTGGTCCTCTATACGGGCATAGTGCTGTCGGCCCGCCGGCTGGC
>MHEU01000069.1:23871-33530 GCA_001805245.1 Nitrospirae bacterium RIFCSPLOWO2_02_FULL_62_14
CGGTCAGAGCCCGGCTGCTGTGGGCCGGCATCGCGGCGGTCGTCATTGTGGCATTGTGCGTTCTTGTCGTCAGGATCGGCGCAGCCTGGCATGTCCACGAAGCCGGCCTGACGGCCATGTCTGCCGGAGATGACCGTCTGGCAGTGAGCCTTTTTCAGCAGGCGATTGCGCTGGATGCCGGAAAGGCGCTCTATCACAGGACGCTGGCAGCGGCCGAATTTCGCCGGTTTGAGCAGGCCGGCGACGCAACCGGCGCGCATCGCGCCGCGTCCGAGCTGAACATCGCGATGGCGCTTAATCCTCTGGACGGCCGGCTCCCGGGGCTGCTGGGGGCCGTGTATGTGGCGCTCGCTGCAGCTCCATCTCCGGCAGCCAATACAGGGCAGGACCGGCAGGCGCAGCGGGAGGCCTGGCGGAAAATCGCGGTGTCGGCATACGAGCGTGCCATTCGCTTGGAGCCGTACAATCCGTATTACCGGTTGGAAGCGGCCCGCCTTCATTTTGTATTAGGACATCGCGAGCAGGCGGAGTCCGCCGTCCGCCAGGCTGTTGAAATCGAGCCGAATTTCTTGCCTGGGCGGGAGTGGCTCGCTATGCTGTATTTGGGCTCCGCCCGGAGAGATGACGCCGTGCGTGAATATCGCGAAATCGTCGAGCGCCGGCAGCGGTTTGCCGGCTGGCACAAGAGCGAAGCGGACGAGCGGTTCCTGGCAGCCGATGTGGCTGGTCTGGAAGCGGCGTTAGGACGGAACCGGCCTCCGGCATGAGGGTATCCAACAGCATGACACGAATCAGGCAATGGTTGCTGGTGAGCGGTCTTCTGGCCGGTCTTATTGCGGCGGCCATCGGTGCGTTGGTCGCCGCCGAGCGTATGCGACCGCCCGAAGTCCGGGCGCTGGAGCTGGCGTATCTGCCGAAGGGTCAGTACATCAAGGTCGCGGTTCTCGGCTACCGCCAGATCGCCAGCGATTTGATCTGGCTCAAGGCGGTCCAATATCTTGGCGAGATCAATCAGACCAAGAAAGGGTGGCTCTGGGCCTATCACGTCATGGATGTGGTCACCGATATTGATCCTCAGTTTGTCGCCGCGTACGAAGCGGGAGGGGCCGTCCTGGGAGTCTGGGCGCAGCGAGTCCAGGAAAGCATCATGCTGCTTGAAAAGGGCATACAACATAACCCGAATGTGTGGACGCTGCCGTTCTATCTGGGGTATGACTATTTTTATGAATTGAACGATCCGGTGACGGCCGCGAAGTATTTCCGGATGGCATCGGCGTTGCCTGGCGCTCCGGCCTATCTTCCCAAACTGGCGGCCCGCATGACGGTCGAAGCCGGGGATCCGGCGGCGGCGTTGGAGTTTCTCGAGCGGCTTCATGCGCAGGTGCAGGATGAGCGTTTGCGGGAAGCCCTGGTGCAGCGCATGAAGGAAGTGATCATCGAGCGGGACATCCAATTTCTGGAAGAAGGGGTCCGGCAGTACCGTGCGCGGTACAAGCGGTGGCCGGCGAGACTGGAAGACCTGGTACGCAGAGACATTATCGCTGCAATACCGACGGAACCCCTGGGTGGCACCTACGTTTTGGGAAGTCCGGAAGGAACCGTGAAGAGCACTGCGTTTGCCGGACGGTTGAAGGTTTTCCGGAAGTCGTGAGGAGACATTCGGCGCAGGACGAGACAGGGGAGACATGATGGAGACCATTCGCATCGAAGGCTTGACGAAGCAATTTCCGTCCGGTTGGCCCGGACGCCCGCCCGCGACCGTCCTGGACGGGTTGTCCCTGTCGGTGCGCCAGGGCGAGATCTATGGATTCCTCGGGCCCAACGGTTCCGGGAAGACAACCACCATCAAGGTTCTGATCGGATTGATCCGGGCGACCAGCGGCTCGGTTGAGCTCCTGGGGAAGCCGGTCGGTGATGTGCCGACGCGCCGCCGGATCGGGTTTCTCCCGGAGTCGCCGTATTTTTACGATTACCTCACGGCGGAGGAGTTCCTGATGTTCTATGGCCATCTGGCGGGAATGGATCGGGCCGGCCTGGCAGGTCGCGTGTCGCGCCTGCTGGAGGTGGTCGGCCTGGTCGAAGCCCGGACGCGCCAGCTCCGCAAGTTTTCGAAGGGCATGCTCCAGCGGGTGGGCCTGGCGCAGGCGCTCATCCACGATCCCGAGCTCGTGATTCTGGATGAGCCGATGTCGGGCCTGGATCCGATCGGGCGCAAGCAGGTCCGCGATCTGATCCTCGGGCTGCGCGATCAGGGGAAGACCGTGTTCTTCAGCACGCACATCATTCCCGACGTGGAAATGATCTGCGACCGGGTCGGCGTGATCGTCAAAGGAAAATTGCTGGCGACCGGCCGCGTGGATGAACTGGTCAATCAGGGGCATACCCAGTCGGTGGAGATCGCCTGCCAGGGGATCTCCGTAGAGCGGATCCCTGCCATTCAGGCAATGGCGTCCCGGGTCGTGCAGCGCGGCTCCCAATCGCTGATCGTGCTGCCGGGGCCCGCCCCCCTTGAAAGCGCCCTGGCAGAAATCCGGAAGCAGGGCGGCACGTTGATTTCAGTCACGCCGCACAAGAGCTCGCTCGAGGAACTGTTTTTTCAAAGCCAGGGCCAGGGCCAGGGCCAGGGATCGCTCGCGCCTGCCCGGTCCGCGATGGGGGCGTAGCCATGTGGCCCGTCGTCGTCATCGCGCTCAACACATTCCGCGAGAACCTGCGGGACAAGATTCTCTACAACCTGGTCTTTTTTGCCCTGCTGCTGATCGGGGCGTCGACCTTGCTGGCTGATTTGACGATCATGGAGCACCATCGGATGATTACCGACATGGGCCTGGCCGCGATCAATGTCGTGGGCGTGGTGATCGCCATCTTCGTCGGCATCGGCCTGGTCGGGAAGGAAATCGAGCGCCGGACGGTCTATACCATCATGGCCAGGCCGATCAGGAGGACGCAATTCATTCTCGGGAAGTATCTCGGGCTGGTCATGACCCTGGGGGTCAACATGGCCGTCATGGTGATCGTGTTTCTGGCCACGCTCTGGCTCTATCGCGCGCCGGTTCATGGTGTGCTGATGCAGGCGGTGGCCCTGATCTTTGTCGAGGTGCTGCTGGTGACCGCGATGGCGCTGTTTTTTTCGACCTTCACCACCTCCACGCTCAGCGCGAGTTTCACGATCGGCATGTTTGTGGTCGGGCACTTGACGATGGATCTCAAGGGGATCGCCGAGAAGAGTCAGAGCGAAACGGTCAAGGCGGTGACGAATTCCGTCTACTATATTTTCCCCAATCTCGAGATGCTGAACGTGAAAGCGCAGGCGGCGGTCGGGGTGGGAGTCCCGTACGCCTACCAGGCGACGGCGTCCCTGTACGGGCTGCTCTATACCGCCGCGCTGCTGGTGGGAGCCTGCATCATTTTCCAGCGACGGGATTTTTGACCTTCAGGAAGCCATGACGATGCCGCTCCTGGATAAAATTCAACGCCGCGAGGCCGTCATCGGAGTCATCGGGCTAGGATATGTCGGCCTGCCCCTGGCGGTTCTGCAGGCCAAGACGGGCTATCGCGTGGTCGGCATTGATGAAGCGCGTGAGAAGGTCGAGCGGGTGACCCGCGGTGAGAATTATATTTCGGATGTGGACGACGCCGAGTTGCGGCAGGCGGTCACTTCCGGACGGCTGACGGCGACGACGGATTTCGACGCGTTGCGGACGTGCGACATCGTGTTGATTTGCGTGCCCACCCCGTTGACCAAGAATAAAGAGCCTGACATCAGCGCCATTCTCAAGGTGACCCGCGAACTGGCCCGGCGAGCGCATCCGGAGATGCTGGTGGTCCTGGAGAGCACGACGTACCCCGGCACGACGGAAGAAGTCATGCTGCCGATTTTGTCGGCCGGAGGGTTGAAGGCAGGACAGAATTTCTATCTGGCATTCTCGCCGGAGCGTGTCGATCCCGGGAACCGGTCCTTCAAGACCCACAACACTTTCAAGCTGGTCGGCGGGGTGACGCCGGCCTGTCTCCGGATCGCGCAGGCGTTCTACGAGCAATCGGTCGTGAAGATTCATCCCGTGTCGTCTCCGCGCGTGGCTGAGATGACCAAGGTGTTCGAGAACGTGTTCCGGTCCGTCAATATCGCGCTGGTCAACGAACTGGCCGTCCTCTGCGACCGGATGGGATTGAACGTCTACGAGGTGATTGACGCCGCCGCCACGAAGAATTTCGGATTCATGCCGTTTTATCCCGGTCCCGGCGTGGGCGGGCACTGCATTCCGCTGGATCCCTATTACCTCGCCTGGAAATCCAGGGAGTACGATCTCCATACCCGTTTCATCGAGCTGGCCGGGGAAATCAACGAGGGGATGCCGTATTACGTGGTGGCCAAGCTGCAGCGCCTGCTCAACCAGCGCGGGCGGTGCCTGAACGGGGCCAACATTTTCGTCCTGGGTGTGACCTACAAGGCCGATGTCGCGGACTGGCGCGAGACGCCGGCGATCAAAGTAATGGAGCTGTTGCTGCGCGAGGGGGCGGCGCTGTCGTATGCCGATCCGTTCACGCCGTCGGTGACGGTCGGGGCGCATTCCTTCGAGGGCATGGACGTCACCGCCCCGCGGCTGCAGAGCAGCGATTGCGTCGTGATTCTGACGGCGCATTCCGCGTTCGACTACGATCTGATCGTCCGCCAGGCCCCGCTGGTCTTCGATACCAGGAACGGCACCCGACATGTAAAGGCGAATCGAAGCCACGTCGTCTTGCTCTAGGACTCCCGCGGAGTACCGACAATCACCCGGGCTTTTGGGATGATGCACGACCTCCCCAGACTGATCCGCTACCGAGAGTTGCTCTGGACTCTTGCCCTCGGCGAGTTCAAGGCCCGGCATCGCCAGACGTTCCTCGGCGTGGCCTGGGCGCTGGTCCAGCCGGTCTCCATGATGCTGATTTTCACGGTCGTGTTCTCGTTCTTTGCCAAAGTGTCCGTGCAGGGAACCTCCTACGTCCTCTTTGCCTATACCGGTATCGTGAGCTGGATGTTTCTGGCTAACTCGCTCTCGGCGGGGCTTCCCAGCATTGTCGCCAGCATGAATCTGGTCACAAAAGTCGGGTTCCCGCGGGAGGTTATCCCGCTGTCCAAGCTCCTGACAACGGGATTCGATTTTCTGGTCGGCATGGGGGTGCTGGCGCTGCTCCTGCTTGCATACGAGGCTCCGGTCTCGAGCGTGCTGCTCGTGGTCCCCGGCATTGCAGTGATCCAGCTCATGTTCGTCATGGGATTGGTGCTTTGGGGGTCGGCGCTCTATGTGTTAAAGCGCGATCTCGGCACGATGCTTCCCTTGCTCCTCCAAATCTGGATGTTTCTGAGTCCCGTGGTCTATCCAGTCAGCCTGATTCCTGAGCGCTATCAGACGCTGTACATGCTGAACCCGATGGCCCTCATCATGGAAGCGTACCGGAGCCCCATCTTATTCGGGACACTTCCGTCTCCCGGGACCGTGACTTCCGCATTCATCGTGGCCGCCGTTGTGCTCGTGGTCGGATACGCCTACTTCAAGGCTGTCGAAATGAAGTTCGCGGATGTGATGTAGACCGATGCGATCATCTGGCGTGGCCATTCAATTCGAGGACGTGTCCAAGTGCTATGTCCGGCGCCCGCGGACGCTGAAGGACGCCCTGTCCCGGCTCCTCTGCCGGTTCGGCGGGAACAATGGCTCGGGCGCGCCGGCCCCGCCTGAAGAGATCTGGGCGGTCCGCAATGCGGATTTTGCGGTTGCACGAGGGGAGACGGTCGGCATCATCGGCAATAACGGCGCCGGGAAGAGCACGGTCCTGAAGCTGATCGCGGGGATCACGTCGCCGACGAGCGGACGCCTGACCGTCACCGGGCGCGTGGCGAGCCTCATCGAGCTTGGGGCAGGGTTCAACCTGGATCTGGCCGGTCGTGACAATATTTATTTGAACGGAGCAGTCCTGGGATTGAGTCGGCAGGAGGTCGACCGGCATTTCGACGACATCGTTGCGTTCTCCGGTCTTGCGGAGTTTCTGGACGTGCCGGTGAAGTATTACTCTTCGGGCATGTATGCACGACTGGGGTTCTCGATTGCCGCGCACGTGAAGGCCGACGTCATCCTCACGGATGAAGTGCTGGCGGTCGGTGATGCCCCGTTCAGGCGGCAATGCCTCAAAAAATTTGAGGAGCTGAAAGCCTCAGCCACCGTGTGCTTTGTTTCGCATGATCTCCATGCTATCAAACGGGTGTGCACCCGCGTGCTGTGGTTGAAAAACGGGCGGATCCAGTTTGATGGGGCGCCCGAGCCGGCCATTGAAGCCTATCTGGGGTCCGTGGAGCAGGACCGGGAACGAAACCTTCGAGAGGCCAGGCCGCTGCAGACCGAACCGGGCGCCGGCCGGTGGGGAAGCGGGGAAATCGAAGTGACGGCGGTGGACATCCTGGATGCCCAGGGGCGCGCGCGAAGCGTCTTCCGCACGTTCGAAGATCTGGTCGTCCGTATGCATTACCAGGTGAACGGTCCGGTGCACGAGCCGATGTTCGGCATGAATATCTATTCCGATGACGGGGTGTGCATTCATGGCACGAACACCGTGATCAAAGCGGTTCCCGTTCGGCTGGCTGAGCGCGCCGGGACGATCGACGTGCGGTATCCCCGATTACCGCTGCTCGCCGGCACATACTGGCTGCGTGCGGGCGTGACATCCGGCAACAACTGGAATGCCCCGTACGACGTGCGGGACCGGGCGGGAAAATTTGTGGTGCAGCCTGTTCAGCCTGACGAAGGGCTGATCGGGCTTGATCACCAGTGGAGCACGGCCGGCCCGGTGCCTGAAGCCGGCGTCCTCGAGAAACGTCCATGAAGGTGCTCGTTATCCAAAGCTGCGAGCCCGATCAGTTGCAAGAGGCCCTCGGTCTTGTCCGTTCCCGTTGGCCTGAGGCGTCTGTCGCCGTGCTCATTGATCGGGAGTTGGCCGCGGGGTCAAGGCCCTGGCTGGAAGGCGTGCGCGTCCTGGTGTATGACCGGGCAAAGAACAATCGTCCGCATATCACGGCCGGGATATACGAAGACATTCGAGCCCGGCAGTTCGACCTGTGTGCCTTATCCTACCGCGATCGGTTCGGGATCCGGTATTGGGCATTTCGTCTGCTGCCGATTCTGACAGGAATCCCCCGGATCATCGCGATCAACACGTTTCATCGGGTCTCCGATTGCCGAAGGTTCCGGTGGTGTATCGAGACGGTGTTTGCCTGCACGGTGTTGAGGCTCTTTGACAGCGTGCAGACCATGTGGCAAGCGTTGCTGGATGAAGTCCTGAGGCCATCGATCATCGGCATGCTGGCGCTCCTGGCGGCCGGCCTGCGGATCGTTGGGCTCCACCCGCTGGCGATTCGACAGGGGCAGCGTCTTCATGGGCCTCCCCATCTGTTCGTGTTTATTCCTTCACTGGCGATGGGTGGTGTTCAGAATGTCCTGAGCAACTTTCTGCGACATGCTGATCTGGCGAGATACAGGGTCACTGTCGGCGCATTGGACACGCCGGATAATTTTTTCGAGCCGGAGCTGAGAAAACAGGCGACGCTGGTGTATCTGTCATACCAATGCGGGGCTCCACACTGGACATGCATCTGGGAACTGGTCAGGCTGCTGTATCGCGAGTCTCCCGACATCGTCATCGGATGGGGATGGGGACCTTGGTCAACGATCTTCACCGCTGTCGCAGCCTCCCTGGTGGGCGTGCCGCGCATTGTCTGGTCTCTCCATAGTCAGAGCCCTGCCCACTGGCTTCAGGCGGTTCCATGGTGGCAGCGGCCCCTGGAGATGCTGACGGCGCGGCTGGTGGATCGGGTGATCGCCTGCTCGGAGGCCTGTCGCGAGGATTATATGAGGTGGGGGCGGATTCCGTCCCGCAAGATCGTGACGGTGCACAACGGCGTGGACCTGGCGCGGGTGCGGCGGCCGCCGGAGGCGGAGCTGCGCGCGGTGCGGGCGAGCCTGCAGGTGGAGGGCCGGCCGCTGGTCGGCATCGTGGGGCGGCTCTCGGCGGAGAAGGATCATCAGACTTTCCTGGAGGCCATGCGCCTGGTGCACCGGGCGGTGCCGTCGGTGGCGGCGATCATCATCGGCAAGGGGCCGGACGAGCGCGCGTTGAGGAAGGCCACGGAGCGATTGGGGCTGGGGCGCGTGGTGACGTTTCTCGGTGCCCCTGCGGAGATCATGGCGCTGCTGGCGAGTCTGGATGTGCTGGTGCTGTCTTCCCGCACGGAGGGGTTGCCCACGGTCTTGCTGGAAGGGCAGGCACTGGGGGTGCCGGTGGTCACGACGGATGCGGGCGGGGCGCGCGAGACCGTGCGCGAGGGGGAAACGGGGTTCATCGTGCCCTGCGGGGACAGCCAGCAGCTGGCGGCACGGATGATCCAACTCCTCCAGGATGAGCCGCTCCGGCGTCGCTTGGGGAGGAACGGTCAAAGCCATGTACTGGAACGGTTTACGGCGGAGCGCATGGCTACGGAGATCCTGCGGGCCTCAGAGTCAGGGCGGGGGACGGTGGCCGTGCGCGCGGCCGACTCCGCCGGGTTGGGCTCAAGAAAAGCATGAAAGTGTTGGTACTTCAAAGTGGCGGTCGTGATCGATTGCAAGGGGCGGTGAGCCTCGTCCGCGCTCGATGGCCGGAGGCGTCTGTCGTCACCTTGGCAGACAAGGAGTCGGTTGCCGGCAGCGAGCCTGGCGCCGAGGGGCGGACGGTGCTGGTCTGCGATAGTGATGCCGCCGGCCGGCCCGTGATTTCCACCGAGCTGCTCCAGCAGGTCCGCGAGCAACGATGTGATCTCTGCGTCATGTCCTACGACGACCGGTTCGGGGTCCGGCTGTGGCGCTGGCGTCTCCTGCCGATTCGAGCCGGCATCCCCGGGGTGGTGGCCATCAACTGCCGCGGTGCGGCTCGCTCCTATCGATGGAGCACGTGGGTCCTGAGCACCCTCGTCGCATGTTCGGCGCTGCGACTTGCGCAGCCGCTGGTCCGATTTCTCAGAAACGCCCTGGACAACAGCGTGATCGCGATGCTGACCGTCCTGGCATGTGGGGCGGCGGTCTTGAGAGCGGCGGGCCTGCATCCGCTGGGGCGTCACCTTGCGGAGCGTCCGAAGTCCTCGCTCCGCCTGTTCATCTTTATCCCTTCCTTTGGCCTCGGCGGGGCACAGACCGTGCTCATTGACTTGCTTCGAAGCATGGACCGGCGGAAGTGCGAGGTGAGCGTCTGCACGCTCGACGAGCCGGATAAGTTTTTCGAGCCGGCCGTGAGGCAGATGGGCGTCTCGCTCACCTATCTCTCCTGTCCTCGCGGCTTCCCTCCCTACTGGAAGATCATCTGGGCGCTGACCAGGCGTCTCTACGACGAGCGTCCCGACGCGGCCATCGGGTGGCATCCCTGGGCTACCGTGTTCACGGCGATCGCAGCCTCCCTGGTGGGCGTGCCGCGTGTGTTCCAGTCCATCCAAAGCCAAAGCCCTGCGCGACTGCCCGCGCATCTGCCGGTCTGGCAGCGGCCCTTGGAGATGCTGACGGCGCGGCTGGTGGATCGGGTGATCGCCTGCTCGGAGGCCTGTCGCGAGGATTATATGAGCTGGGGGCGGATTCCCCCCCGCAAGATCGTGACGGTGCACA
>MHEU01000070.1:0-4459 GCA_001805245.1 Nitrospirae bacterium RIFCSPLOWO2_02_FULL_62_14
TGTCTTCAGCAGATTCAGCGCGGATCGGATGGCGGCCGACATTCTTCGGCTCTGCCACGTCTGACCATGCCGCAGCAGAAGAATGCGGCAGGGGCGGCGAGCAGTCCGGCGCAGCAGCCGTCGTCCCTCGCGAAAGGTCCCATAGCGGGAACTTTAACCGGGAAGCGTGTCGCGATTGTCCAGTCCAACTATATTCCGTGGAAGGGGTATTTTGACTTAATCAATCGCGTGGATGAATTTATCCTGTTCGACGATATGCAGTACACGCGACGGGACTGGCGCAATCGCAATCTCATCAAGACGGCGCGCGGGCCGGCGTGGCTGACGATTCCAGTCGCGACCAAGGGCAACTATCTTCAGAAGATCAACGAGACGACCGTGAGCGACCCGACGTGGAATGTCAGGCACTGGAAGACGCTTGTCCGCAACTACTCGAAGGCGAGGCATTTCCAGACTTATCAGGCGATGTTCGAGAGCCTGTACTTGAGCCTGGACGAGACCTTCCTGAGCCGGATCAACGCGCGTTTCATCGGAGCCATGTGCGATCTGTTGGGCATCCGGACGGCGATCACCTGGTCGACGGACTACCGTCTTCAGGACGGCCGGACGGAGCGGTTGGTGGATCTGTGCCGGCAGGCCCATGCCACCGAGTACGTCTCGGGGCCCACAGCCAGGGGATACATTGCAGAAGAGCAATTCAGGGAGGCCGGCATCGTGCTCAGCTACATGGATTATGCCGGCTACCCGGAGTATACGCAGCTCTTCCCGCCGTTCGAACACCGGGTCAGCATGCTTGATCTCATCTTCAACGAAGGGCCCGCGGCCACGCAATACATGAAGAGCTTCTAAGATGGAACTGTCCATCGTCACCACGTTGTACGGCTCGGCTCCCTATCTCGAGGAGTTCTACGCGCGCGTTTGTGCTGAGGCCGAGCGCCTCACGCAGGACTATGAAGTCATCCTGGTGAATGACGGCTCTCCCGACAACTCGCTGGCCGTCGCCCTCTCCCTTTACGCCAAGGACGAACGAGTCAGGGTGATCGATCTGTCACGGAATTTCGGACACCACAAGGCCATCATGACGGGGCTGGCCCATGCCAGGGGGCGCCTGGTGTTCCTCGTCGACTGCGATCTGGAGGAAGAGCCGGAATTGCTGGGGAAATTCCATGCGGAGATGAAGTGCTTGGGTGCGGACGTCATCTACGGAGTGCAACGAGCCCGAAAAGGTAATTTTATTGAACGAGTCACCGGGGATCTGTTTTACCTGATCTTCAACCTTGTTTCCAGCTATGCCGTGCCGGCCAACCAGCTGACGGCGAGATTGATGAGCCGACATTATGTCGCCAGCCTCGTTGAGCACAAGGATCGTGAATTGTTTCTCGCCGGGCTGTGGGCCATCACCGGCTTTACACAGATCCCCGTCGTCGTGGACAAACGCAGCAAGGGCAGTTCGACTTACAATTTCAGGCGGAGGATCGCGAATCTGGTCAACGCGGTCACCTCATTCAGCAATACGCCGCTCGTGTTGATCTTTTATCTGGGCTGCGCGATCGTTCTGACCGCCGGCATCGGAGCCCTCTACCTGATTGTACGAAGGCTGTTCTTCGGCGTCCTTCTTGCGGGATGGCCGTCCTTGATCGTGTCTGTCTGGCTCCTGGGCGGGCTGACGATCTTCTGCCTGGGCGTGATCGGCATCTATGTGTCGAAAATTTTCATGGAGACCAAACAGCGGCCCTACACGGTGATCAGGCAGATCTATGAGCGGAGGGGGGACCGCCCCGCATGAGTTTCCATGACATCCTGGCCGACGTGGGCCGCTACTACAGCGACAAAGTCAGGACGTTCGGCCCCACGGCCAGGGGGGCGGATTGGAATTCGCCCGAGTCGCAGGAATTGCGATTCGAGCAACTGCTGAAGGTGTGCGATCTCGCGAAACCCTTCTCGATCAATGATTACGGCTGCGGCTACGGCGCGCTGGCCGAGTATATGACCCGGAAAGGGTGTACCTTCCGGTATTGCGGATTCGATATCTCCGCGGACATGCTGTCGAAGGCCATGGAACTGCAGCGCGGACGCAGCCAGTGCACGTTCGTTCACGAGGATTCCGGCCTGGCCGCGATGGACTATACGGTGGCCAGCGGCATTTTTAACGTGCGGCTGGGGATCGGCGACAGCGAGTGGCAGGACTATGTGACGCATGCGCTGGAGAGGCTGTCCGAGCTGAGTGAAAAAGGCTTCGCGTTCAACATGCTGACGAAATATTCCGACCCGGAGCGGATGCGCCCCGATCTGTACTACGCCGATCCCTGCCGGGTGTTTGATCAGTGCAAGACCCGCTTCTCGAAGCAGGTAGCCCTGCTCCACGATTATGGGCTCTATGAATTCACCGTCATCGTAAGGAAATGAGATGAGCGCTCTCTGTCGCCCGGCACCCACACGCGCAGGCGGAGCATGACACGCCAGGTCGTGATCTTCGGATTAGGCGATTTCGCCTCGGTCGCCTGCGTGTATCTTGAGCAGGACAGCCCGTACAAGGTCGCCGCGTTTACGGCGCACCAGAAATTCATCCACACGCCGCACCTGCTGGGGAAGCCGGTGGTCCCGTTCGAACGTCTTGAGGAGCAGTTCCCCCCGCAGCAGTACGACATGTTTGTGGCGATCGGGTTCACGCGGCTCAACAAGGCGCGAGCCGACATCTATGACCTATGCAAGAGCCGGGGCTACACGTTGATCAGCTACGTCAATTCAAAGGCCGTTCACTGGGGGAAAATCCAGATCGGGGACAACTGTTTCATCCTGGAGAATAATGTGATCCAGCCGTTTGCCACGATTGGAAACGATGTCGTTGTCTGGAGCGGGAATCACATCGGGCACCATGCCACCATCGGAGACCATGTGTTTATCACCTCCCATGCCGTGATTTCGGGGAGGGTCGGCGTCGGTTCGCACTGCTTCATCGGCGTCAACGCGACCATCCGGGATGGCGTCACGATCGCTCCGGAGTGCGTCATCGGCGCCGGGGCGCTCATCCTGAAGGATACGGTTGCGCAGGGCGTCTACGGGGTGCACGGCACCGAAGCGGCGGCCTTCAAGAGCTCCAAATTAAAGAACCTGTAATGATGAGATGGAAGAAAATGGGCGTGATTTTTCAGCCGCCGCGCGATCTCGGCTGGATGGCGACGCACGCGGCGCTCCCTTGCGTCGATCAACTCGACACGGGGTGCCGTATCTATTTCAGCGGTCGGGATGAAAAGGGACGGGCGCAAGTCGGGTTCTTTGAAGTTGATCTTGCCGACCCCGCCGCAATCCTCCGGGTCAGCGAGCAACCCGTGATCAGCATTGGTCCGGTCGGGACATTCGACGACCATGGCGTCACGGGTTCCTGGGTGGTCACCCGGAACGACAACAAATACCACTACTATACGGGATGGAGCTTGGGGCGAACGGTCCCGTTTTACCTTCAGGTGGGTCTCGCCGTCAGCACCAACGGGGGCAAGAGTTTTGAGAAAGTGTCGCAAGCCCCCCTTCTTGATCGGACCGACGTCGATCCCTACCTGACCGCTTCTCCCTGTGTTCTGATTGAAAGCGGAGTGTGGAGGATGTGGTATGTCTCCGGAACAGGCTGGAAGACGACATCGCAGGGGGCCAGACATTATTACCACATCAAGTATGCAGAATCTTCCGACGGGATCGAATGGAAACGAAAAGGTGTCGTGTGTATTGATTACCGCTCGCCGGACGAACACGCCATTTCCAGGCCGTGCATCGTGAAGGACGCCGACAATTATAAGATGTGGTACGCGTATCGCGGCGAGGTCAATAGGATCGGCTATGCGGAATCACAGGATGGGATTGGCTGGACAAGGAAGGACGATGACGCGGGGATTGTCGTGTCGGCGTCCGGCTGGGATTCGGAAATGATCGCCTACCCGTTCGTGTTCGACCACGGCGGGACGCGGTACATGCTGTATAACGGCAACGGGTACGGGAAGACCGGGATCGGGCTGGCCGTCCATGTTGAAGACTGAGGGCGACCCGATGACCATGTCGAGGCGCACGCTGAGCGTGCAACGTGGTGACGAGTCCGGGCGAGTATTATCGTCCCGAGCACGAGCGGCTGCATTGGAAGGGGCAGGGGTGAGACGAGGCGTTGTCGGCGGTCGGAGATGAAGGTCTGTCTGGCATGCGCGCAGCGATTCGACATGGAGGAATGGCGCTGCCCTGTGTGCGGGCACGCACCCGCAAGGCGGAACGGCGTGGTGTCATTCGCGCCGGAGTTGGCGGACGCCAACTCCGGTTTTCAAGCGGACTATTTCGGCCAGCTTGCTGCGCGGGAGGCCGGACATTTCTGGTTCCGGTCACGGAATCGGTTGGTCTGCTGGGCCCTGCGACGGTACTTCCCCGCGATGCAAACGTTTCTGGAGGTTGGCTGCGGGACAGGGTTCGTCTTGTCCGGGAT
>MHEU01000070.1:4474-8253 GCA_001805245.1 Nitrospirae bacterium RIFCSPLOWO2_02_FULL_62_14
TTTCCGGAACTGCGGCTGCATGGGAGCGAGATCTTCAGCGATGGGCTCGCGTTTGCCGGCCAGCGCCTCCCCGGGGTGGCGCTGTTCCAGATGGATGCTCGCCGGATACCCTTCGCGGACGAGTTTGACGTCATCGGGGCCTTTGATGTCTTGGAACATGTCGAAGACGATGCTGCGGTTCTTCAACAGATGTTTCAAGCCGTCACGCCGGGAGGCGGAATCGTGCTGACGGTTCCGCAACATCGATGGTTGTGGAGCGCGGTGGATGACTATTCTTTTCACAAGCGGCGCTATGGGCGGGACGCATTGCTGGAAAAAATTCAGCGTGCGGGGTTCCAGGTCCTCCGCGTGACTTCATTCGTCTTCCTGTTGTTGCCGATGCTGTTGTTGTCGCGCCTCTGGCGGGTCGGATCGTCCGCCGGATCCGACCCCCTCGCAGAATACAAAATTCCCTCATGGGTCAATACCGTGTTCGAATCGGCGTTGGATCTTGAGCGGTGCCTGATCGCGACGGGGCTGTCCCTGCCCGCGGGCGGCTCGCTGCTTGTCGTTGCCAGACGTGGCCGGAGGTGAATCGTGCCGTACATTCCATTCAACCGCCCCGCTCTGGCTGGCAGGGAATTCGACTATGTGCGGCAGGCCATCGACAACATGCATCTCTCCGGCAACGGCCCCTTTACCAGGCAGTGCCAGACGTTGCTGGAACAGTGTCTCGGCGTCCCCAGGGTCCTGCTCACGACGTCCTGCACGCATGCGCTGGAGATGGCGGCGCTGCTGCTGGACGTCCGTCCTGGCGACGAGGTCGTTCTTCCCTCCTTCACCTTCGTGTCCACGGCCAATGCTTTTGTCCTGCGTGGCGCCCGCCCGGTTTTTATCGATGTTCGGCCTGACACGTTCAATCTGGACGAGACGAAGCTGGAGAACCTGATCACGGCCCGTACAAAGGCCATTGTGGTGGTCCATTACGCCGGCGTGGGCTGTGAGATGGACGCCATCCTGAAGATAGCCGGGAAACATGGAGTCCCGGTGGTCGAAGACAACGCGCACGGCCTGCTGGGCCGGTACAGGGGAAAAAGCCTCGGCACGTTCGGGGCATTGGCGACGCAGAGTTTCCATGAAACGAAAAATATCACGTGCGGCGAGGGCGGAGCGCTCGTCGTCAATCATCCCCGCTACCTCGACCGGGCGGAAATCATCCGGGAAAAGGGCACGGACCGGCATCGTTTTTTCAAGGGCCAGGTGGACAAGTACACATGGGTCGACATCGGATCGAGCTACCTGCCGTCTGAAATCCAGGCCGCGTTCCTGTACGCTCAACTTGAAGTCAGGGACGAGATCCAGGTCCGGCGCCGGGGGATCTGGGAGTATTATGCGGAGCATCTCCGCGATTGGAGCGACAGCGCCGGCGTGCGGCTTCCCGTTGTGCCGGCCCACTGCGAGCAGTCCTACCACATGTTTTATCTGGTGGCGCCGTCCTTAACCCGGCGCCAGGCCTTGATCCAGCATCTCGCGCAGCAGGGCATCAACAGCGTCTTCCATTACCAGCCCCTGCATCTGTCCGGGATGGGGCGGCAGTACGGCTATCGTACCGGCGATTTTCCGGTGACCGAGCGGGCCGGCGACTGCCTGCTCCGGTTGCCGTTCCACAATGCGCTGACATCCGGGGAGCTCGAGCGCGTGGTCGCCGCCGTCGCAAGCGTTCGACTCTGATGAGGCAGGAGCGATGAAAGGCGCACTGGACGGACCCGCACGCTGGATCTCGCAGGAGATCATGCCCGCGCTGGCGTCCGGCCGTCCGTTCCTGCGGAAACTGTTCCTGGGGATGATCGCGGCAGCCACCATTATGGCCGGCGCGCTCGCCGTGCAATTGACGATCGTCGCGAGGCCGTTTATCGGCGGGCTTGATTTCTACTACTACATCGTGACCGCCCGTGACCTGGTCCAGGGAGCGCCGGACGTTTCGCCGCTCCGATACTTTTACTTCCCGGGCGTCTACAGTTTTTGGAAGGCTGTCTTTTCTGTTTCCGACGGCAGCCTCGCCTCGCTCCAATGGGCTTACGTGGCCGTGCTGTGGGCCAATGCCGTCCTCGTCGGGGTGATCCTTGCGACGCTGACGCGTCTCTGGCAGGCGGGTGCGCTCGCCGCGTCTGCGTATCTCTTCGAAGCCAGCCGGATCGAGGGATTTGCGGGATGCACCGAGCCGATTGCCGCCCTTCCGTTCCTGATCGGGTTCTGGCTGTGGCTGGTGCTGGACCGGAGGGGAAAGGTTCGCGCGGGGCTGATGGCGCTGGCGTCGGGGTTCGGCCTGGCCCTCTACGTGAAACAGCAGGGCGGATTGCTTGCGCTCGGCGCCATCGGATTATTGCCGGCGCTGACGAGGGACGATCCGCAACGCCGGTACGGGGCGCTCGATGTCCTCATTCTTCCCGCCGGCTCGGCGGCCGTGTTTCTCTGCGCCATCGCGCTGGAGGGGGGAGGGATTGCGGCGGTGAAAACAGGACTGCTGGCCGCCTACGGATATCTGCCGCACGGCTCCTGGTTCGACCATCTGGCGCGGGTGTACGGGGCGACCCGGCCGATTGCCGATCTGCTCCTTGCGGGGTGTGCCGTGTGGACGGTCATGGCCGTCATGCGTGAGCGGGGTCCGGCCGTCTCCGATGCCGTGATGCTGGCGCTGGGCCTGGCGGTGTTCTCCGCGCTCGGGAGTCTGCTTCAGTTTTGGAAGAGAAGTTATTTACATTACACGATGCTGCTGCTGCCCTCCGCCATCATTGCGGCCGGTCTTGCGATCTACCTCGTGAGCGAATGGCTCAGGCGGCATGCGCGGGCTGCGGCTCGCTTCCCTTCTCCGGTCCTCGTCCTGGGCTTCGCCGCCTTGGTGGGGGTGACGGTCACCGGCACGGCCGAGTTCATCAGGGAATCGGCCGCGCAGCTCGCGTCGCCGACGCAGTGGACGACGAAGGAACAGGTGCGGGGGTTGACGCCGTTGTGCGCGGCGGTGAGCGCGGGGGACGGCCTCCTGTTGATTCCTCCGCTCGAGAACAGAGTCCATTGGTATTGCCGGACCAGACCGGTCGATCTGAAATTTATCAACTCCTGGGATCCGACGGGTCCCGACCCCTACATTCCTCTTCTCTCGGAGCCTTCGTTGAAGTACGTCTTCGTCTACTCCGAGAACAACAGCGGTTACGACAAGTGGTATTTTCAAGGGGGAGATTGGAGCCGGTTTTTTGAAGCCATGGACCGGCTGGGATTTCGGCAGACTGAGAGCTTCAAGCAAGGCAGGTTGTTTCAGAGGACTCCGGCATGACGACTCAGGACAATCAGAAGCCGGCGTCGTCCAGTCCTGATCCGGCCGCGGTCGGCCGTGACGAGACGGCCGGCAGGTCGATCAGGGTCTGCTTTATCTCTCCGCTTGGCTACGGCCTCTACAATCCTGAAGGCAAGTACCCGTTCGGCGGGGCGGAAGTGCAATTCTATCTGTTGTCGCGCGAGCTGGCGCGGGATCCCGCGTACGCGGTGACGGTCCTGACGACCGTCAACGAGCCGGGGGGCACGGAAGCCTGCGGCCGGGTGACCGTCATCAAACGTCAGGCCCGCGGACGGCTGGCCGAGGGCCCGCGCGCCGCGCGGCTGTTGAGCCTGGATGCCTGGCGTGGCTATTGGGCGTCGTTTCGGGAGATGCGGAATCTGTTTCGGGAGATCGACGCCGACGTCTACGTGCATGGGGGGGCCGGCGTGGAAGTCGGCGCCTACGCGCTGATCTGCCGTCTCCTGCG
>MHEU01000070.1:8283-8966 GCA_001805245.1 Nitrospirae bacterium RIFCSPLOWO2_02_FULL_62_14
GATCTCGACCAGCCCTACGGCAAGGTCGAGGGAGCGCTGAAACATTTGTACCCGCTGGGACTGCGGCTGGCCCACGCGATCATCTGCCAGACGGAGGAGCATCAGGCTTCGCTCAAGGCCCGGTATGGGAGGGACAGTGTGCTCGTCCGCACCGGCTACGAAATTCCCGACCGGCTGCCGGAGACGGCCTTATCCGGCGGCAAGGCCGGCCTCCTGTGGGTCGGGAGGGGTCATCCCCTCAAGCAGCCCGATGTATTTCTCGACCTGGCCGAACGGCTGCCCAAAGAGCGGTGCACCATGCTCATCATGAAGGATGAGCGCCATGCCGACCTGTGGCAGCGGGTCCTGGCGCGAGCCGCCGCGTTGAAGAACGTTACGGTCCGCGAGGCCGTCCTGCCCTGGGATGAGGTCGATCGGTTGTTCACCGACGCCAAGCTGTTCGTCAACACCTCCACCTACGAAGGGTTCCCCAACACGTTCGTGCAGGCTGCGATGCGGGCCACGCCGATTCTTTCGTGGGCGGTGGATCCCGATCGTGTGCTGGCGCGGCACCGGATCGGTTTGTGCGCCGGCCGGTCGTTCGAACGTTTGGCGGTGGACGCCGAGCGCCTGTGCGCAGCGGAGCCGCAACGGGCCGAGATGGGACGGCGCGCCTGGGAGTATGCGAAGGGCCACCACGATCT
>MHEU01000070.1:9021-11435 GCA_001805245.1 Nitrospirae bacterium RIFCSPLOWO2_02_FULL_62_14
CGGCACGAACGAGCCGCGCAGGCGCCGGATGGATAAGCTGCGATTGTGTTTTGTGGGACCGGCCAGGGCCGTGCCGCTGCAGCGGTGGGTGGAATGGTTTGCGATCCGTGGCCATGACGTGACGGTGATCACGGTCGAACCGGACACGAGCCAGGAAGCGCCGGCGTTTCATCAGATCGACGTGAGCGCGCCACGGGCCTTGGGAAAGCTCGGACGGATTCTGTCCGCGGCCCGGATGGCGGCGGCCGTGCGCCGGCTGCGCCCGGATCTGATCCATGCCCATTATATAAGGGGACTCGCCTGGGGCCTGCCGCTGGCGGGCGGCTTTCCCTGCGTGGCCACGCCATGGGGGAGCGATGTGCTGGAGGAGCAGGGCGCGTTCCGGGAATGGTACAGCCGGTCGTTGACGCGCGCGGTGCTCCGGCGCGCCGACACCGTGACCGTCCCGTCGGCCTATCTGGAGACGCGGGTCCGTCTGCTCGCGCCGTCCGGCACGCCGATCGTCCGGATCGGATGGGGCGTGAACCTCACACGATTTCGGCCCGGCCTGGAGGTGGGCTCGCTGCGCCGGCAATGGGACATCGGCGAGGGGCGGCGGGTCATCTTCAGCCCGCGGCTGGCGCAGTCGTTCTACAATCATGAACGTGTCATCCGTGCCTTGCCGGCGGTGCGTGCAAAAGTGGACAAGGCGCTTCTCGTCGTCGGCGGGCATTCGGCCGAACCCGGCTACGTCGAAGGACTGAAGCGGCTGGCGTCCGACCTGGGCGTCGCGGACCACGTGCGGTTTCTCGGCGTCGTGCCCGATTCCGAGATGCCGCAGTGGTTCAACCTGGCCGAGGCCGTCGTGATGGTGCCGCCGTCGGACGGGCTGCCGCTTACGCTGCTGGAGGCCATGGCCTGCGGCGCCGTGCCGGTGTTGAATCGGCTGCCGCAATATGCAGAATTGGTCCGGCATGGTACAAATGGATTCCTGGTCGATCCGGAGCAGGGCGACCTGGCAGGCACGCTGATCGAGGCGTTGACCGCTACCGGGATCACAGACGGCATGGCCAAGCGGAACCGGGCCCTCGTCGAGGACGTGGCGGACCAGGATCGGGAGATGGAGCGGATGGAACGGTATTATCGGGAGCTGGCCGGGGGCGAACCCCGGCCTGCCGGAGGATAAACGGTATGGTTGCAGTCATTCTTGCGGGCGGGACCGGCACGCGGCTCAAGCCGTTTACGGCGACGATTCCCAAGCCATTGCTGCCGCTCGGCGAGACACCCATTCTGGAAGTGGTGATCCGCCAGCTGGCCGCGGCGGGGATCGAGCGGATCGTCGTGGCGCTGGGGTATATGCCGCACTTGTTCGCGGCGTCCATCGGAGACGGGTCGCGCTGGGGCGTCCACATCGACTACTGCATCGAGGAGCAGCCGCTCGGCACGGCCGGACCGCTGCGTCTGGCGAAGAATCTCGGCGAGCAGTTTCTCGTGATGAACGGTGACCTCCTGACGACGCTCGATTACCGGAAACTGATCGCGGCGCACATCGATCGCCGCGCCTTCGGGACGATCGCCGTCTCCAAGCGGCAGGTGCGGATCGATTACGGCGTGATCGTGTCCGGGTCGGGCGGACTTCTGAAGGAGTACCAGGAAAAACCGACGATTGACTACGCGGTCAGCATGGGGATCAACGTGCTCTCCCGTGAGGCGCTCGCATTCATCCCGGCCGCCGGGAAGTTCGATATGCCCGATCTCATGCTCGCCATGCAGCGGGCCGGCAAGCCGGTGCTCTGCTACGACACGGATTGCTATTGGCAGGATATCGGGCGGATGGACGATTACCAGCGCGCCAGCGAGGATTTTGAGCGCGATCCGGCCAGATTCCTGCCGGACATGAAGGCGAAATCGTGACGACGTGTCTGATTACCGGCGTCGGCGGGTTCTGCGCCCGGCACGTCGCAGCCAGGCTGGATCAGGAGGGCGGTTGCCTGGTGGTGGGTACCGGTCTGCGCGCTCAGCCTCCGGCCGGGATCAGGCTGGACGACTATCTACAGGCGGACGTATGCGAGCGCGGCGCGCTGGCGGCGATCGTGCGCAAGACGAAGCCTGACTGGGTCGTGCATCTGGCGGGGCTGCGGGAGGGGACGGACGCAGCCGTGCAGCGGGTGAATGTGGAGGGAAGCGGAAATCTTCTGGAGGCGCTCCGCCAGGACGCGCCGGAGGCGCGCGTGCTGTTGGTCGGCACCGCCGCGGAGTATGGATTCGTCGACGAGGCGGATCTCCCGGTCACCGAGCAGCATCCGTGCCGGCCCGTCGGCGCGTATGCGACGAGCAAGCACGAGGCGGTGCGGGCCGGCCTGGAACTGGCGCGGCGCAACCGTCTGAAGGTGGTGGTCGCGCGTCCGTTCAATGTCATCGGTCCGGGCCTGCCG
>MHEU01000070.1:11447-12992 GCA_001805245.1 Nitrospirae bacterium RIFCSPLOWO2_02_FULL_62_14
CTGGGGGCGGTCCTGAGCCAGGCGGTGCGCGCGGCGCGGGCCGCGGCCGATCCGGTGGTGGTGCAGGTCGGGAATCTGGACGCCCAGCGCGACTTCGTTGCCGTCGGCGACGTGGCGGATGCCTATGTGCGGATGCTTCGCAGCGATTATTGGGGGGAAGTGTTCAACCTTTGCTCCGGGCGTCCCTACGCAGTCCGGGCCGTCGTGGAACTGCTGCTTGCGCGCGCGGGGCGGCCGATCCGCCTAGAGGTCGATCCGGCCCGCGTGCGCCGCTCGGAGGTCCGGGTGAACTATGGAAGCTATGACAAGGCGCGCCGCGCTTTCGGATTTGCACCGGTGACGAGCATCGAGGAGTCGATCCGGGCGATGTGGGATCATGCGATGCGGGAGGCGGCGTGACGGCGATGGCGGACGCGGGACGTGACATCTCGATCGAGGCGCTCTCCGCCCTGGCCACGGGCCGGGCGGCCGAGCTGTTCGCCTCCGACATGCAGGCGCGGGAGGCCGACATCCGCGCCTGCGTCACCGGGCGCCGGGTGCTGGTGATTGGAGGAGCGGGCAGCATCGGCAGCGCCACCGTGCGCGCGCTGCTGCCGTTTGCGCCACGCTCGCTCCACGTCGTGGACCAGAGCGAGAACAACCTGGTGGAGCTGTTGCGCGATCTCCGGAGCGCCCCGCCGGGCATTCCCGTCCCCGATTTCCGCGTGCTGCCCATCGACTTCGGTTCGCCGGTGATGCACCGGGTGCTGCGGGAAGAATCCCCCTACGACATGGTCCTGAATTTTGCGGCGCTCAAGCACGTTCGCTCGGAACGGGACGTGCCCTCGCTGCTGCATCTGCTCGATACCAACGTGGTCAAGTGCGCGCGCCTGCTGCGCTGGCTGGGCGATACGCAGCGTTCGTATCGCTATTTCTGTGTTTCAACGGACAAGGCGGCCAGACCCGTCAATCTGATGGGCGCCAGCAAACGCGTGATGGAAGAGATCATCTTCGCGGACGGCGCAGTGCCGCGCGAACGCGCGGCGGCGACCTCCGCCCGGTTCCCCAACGTCGCTTTTTCAGACGGCAGTCTCCTGGACGGGTTTCTCCGGCGGCTGCGCAAACGTCAGCCGCTCGCCGTGCCCGTCCAGACGCGCCGGTACTTCATCACGCTGGCGGAGGCGGGGCGGATCTGCCTGCTCGCGGCCGTCTGCGCGCCAGACCGCCACCTGCTCGTGCCGCGCGTAGACGGCGAGAAGGACCTGCGCGAGCTGCAGGCCGTTGCGGAAGCCGTGCTCCGCGCGCACGGGTTCGAGCCGCGACATTACCGCGATGAAGCGGAGGCGAAGCGCGGCGTCGAAGCCGATCTGAAGGGCGGACGGTACCCGCTCCTGCTCACGCCGCTCGACACCAGCGGCGAGAAATCCTGCGAAGAGTTCATCGACGACGGTGAGCGGACCGTCGAGATCGGCCTGGCCGATCTCACGGCCGTAGCGGGCCGGTCGGCGCCGGCCGGCGCGGTCGAGGCGTTCGTGCGGCGGGCGGAGGAGCTGGTATCGAATCCGG
>MHEU01000070.1:13006-20319 GCA_001805245.1 Nitrospirae bacterium RIFCSPLOWO2_02_FULL_62_14
GGGCACTCGCTTGATCAACGGATGTGACGAGGGACGGGCGAAGGTGCTGCTGCTGACCGTGGGGCTGACGGTTGGGGGCACGGAAGGACAGCTCCTCGAGCTGGCGTCACGATTGGACGGCCGCCGGTTCAACGTGCTGGTCTGCGGACTCAAGGGGGAGGGCCTCGTGGCCCGCGCGATGCGCGAGCGGGGGATCCGGGTCGAGGTGCTGAACGGACGCGGTACGTGGGACCTGCGCGTGCTCTCCAGATTGTTCCGGCTGATCCGGCGGGAGCGCCCGGAGGTGCTGCATGCGTTTCTCGGCCTGGCGAATCTGGCGGCCTCGCTGGTCGGCCGGCTGCTCGGGGTGCCGGTCATCATCTGGTCGTATCGCGATGTGGAAGTGTGGAAGTCGAAGGCGCACTGGCTGGTGGAACGCACCGCCGTCCGGTGGGCCGACGCTGTGACGTGCTGCTCGGACGCCGTGCGTCAATTCGTGCTGGCGCACATGAACGGGCAGGCGTCCAAGTTTTTGACGATTCACAACGGCGTCGATCTCGAGTCGTTCCGCCGGTCCCGCGCCGCGAGCCGGGCGGAGTTGAAGCTGCGCGAGGGCGGGTTCGTCATCGGGACGGTGTCCCGCCTGGACGAGCCGAAGAAGGGATTGACGGTGATGCTCCGGGCGCTGGCCGATCTGGCAGGGCGGGACGGCATCCCGCCCTGGCAATGGCTGCTGGTGGGGGACGGGCCGGCGCGCGACCGGCTCCGATCCCTCGCTTCAGAGTTGGGGCTTTCGGGGCAGGTGGTGTTCGCCGGCATGCGTCATGATGTGGCCTCGGTGTTGCCCATGATGGATATCTTCGTGTGCCCCTCGCTCTACGAAGGATTTGGGATCGCCATCGTCGAGGCGATGGCTGCGGGACGTCCCGTCGTCGCCAGCGCCGTGGGCGGCATTCCGGAAATCGTCGTGCACGAAGACACGGGCCTCCTGGTGCCTCCCGGCGACGCGGCGGCCCTGGCCGGCGCGCTGGCCACCCTCCTGAATCATCCCGAGCAGGCCCGGGCGATGGGCGCGAGGGGGCTGGCGCGGGCTCGCGAAAAGTTTTCGATCGACACGGCCGTCCAGCAGCATCAACAATTATATGAGTCGTTGCGGAAGCGCTATGCGGAACGGGTTCGGCCGGTGCGCGGCGCGGAGGCACATTTGTCGTGAGCATCTTCGTCCTGGCACTGACCTTTGTGCTGTCGCTGCTCCTGTCGCTGTATGGCGTGCCGATGGCGCGCCAGGCGGCGCTCGCGTTCAATGTCGTGGATCGTCCGGATGGGCGGCTGAAGTTTCAGGCCGAGCCGGTGCCCTATTTCGGAGGGCTCGCGGTGTACCTGGCGTTTCTTATCAGCCTGGCCCTGACCTTCGAGTTCCGGCAGGAGGTCCTGGGGTTGGTGCTGGCCGGCACACTCATGGTCATGGTCGGCCTCATCGACGATTTCGGGGTGCTAAAACCGTGGCCCAAGCTGGTCGGGCAGCTGATCGCGGTGTTCGTGTTGATTCGCAGCGGTATCCGGATCGAGATCGCCGCCCTGCCGGATTGGCTGGCCATTGCGCTCACCGTGTTCTGGATGATCGGCGTCATCAACGCGGTCAATATCATCGACGTGATGGACGGGCTGGCGGGCGGCGTCAGCCTGGTGGCGTGCTTCTGGCTCTTCGTCGTGGCGGTGATCAATCAGGATATGATGATTGCCGTGATGCTGGCCGCGCTCGCCGGCAGCCTGATCGGATTTCTCCGGTTCAATTTCCATCCGGCTAGGATTTACCTGGGCGACTCGGGCTCGCTCTTTATCGGGCTCATGCTGGGGGCGCTCGCGATGATCGGCAAATACACGGCAGTGAATCCGGTGGCACTGCTCGCGCCCGTGTTCGTGCTCGGCGTGCCGATCTTCGACACGCTGTTCGTGATGTACATCCGCAAGTTGCGGCGCCTCCCGGTGTTTTTGGGGAGCCCGGACCATTTTGCGCTGCGTCTTCGCCGCTGGGCGCTGCCGGTGCCGCAGGTTGCCGCGCTGAGTTACGCGGTGTCCTTCGCGCTGGGCGCCGTCGGCGTGGGCATGATGTTCGCGCAGACCGACCTCGCGCTCGGCCTGGTGGCAGGAACGATCCTGATGGGAATCGTGGCTGCCATCTGGTTGAAGCGCATCGACATGTCCGAACCGGCTGCAGAGGCGTGCCGCGGGGAATCCCCGCCCGCCGTGACGCCGAAGCTGCCATGATCCTGATCATCGGCGCCGGCCTGGCCGGTCTCAGCACCGCCTACCATCTGAAAGGCCGGCCCTGCCGGGTTGTGGAAAAGGAGAAGGAGGCGGGCGGTCTCTGCCGGTCCTATCAGATGGACGGCTTTACGTTCGACATGACCGGCCATCTCCTCCATTTCCGCCAGCAGGAGATCCGCGCCCTGGTCGAAGGGCTGCTCGCCGGGCAGCTGGAAAAGCACGCCCGCCGGTCCTATATCTATTCCTACAAGACCTATACCGAATATCCGTACCAGGTGAACACCTATGGCCTGCCGCCCGAAGTGGTCCGCGAATGCCTGATGGGCTTCATTGCCACGCTCATGGCTCCGCCGTCGACACTCAAGCCGGAGGAGCGGTCCTTCAAGCAATGGATCCTCGAGAGTCTCGGCGAGGGCTTCGCGAAGCACTTCATGGTGCCGTTCAATGAAAAGCTCTGGCAGGTGTCGCTGGACGAGCTGACCTCGGACTGGGTCTCGTGGCTGGTGCCCAAGCCGGAGCTCGAGGACGTCGTCAACGGCGCGCTGGGCATCAAGGACAGGGCCTTCGGCTACAATCCGTCCTTTCTCTATCCCGCGCAGGGCGGCATCGGCATCCTGCCGAAGGCATTCCTGTCCGGTATCAGGGACATCGTCTATGGTAGCGAATTGATGGAGGTGGACACCGCCCACCGCCGCGCAACGTTTCATGATGGACGGGTGGAATCGTACGAGACGCTCGTCTCCACGATGCCGGTGCCGGAATTGATTCGCCGGTGCCCGGATCTGCCGAAGCCGATCCGGGAGGCCGCGGAGGGGTTGCGCTGCGCGTCGGTGTACAACGTCAATCTGGGCGTGGCGCGGGAAAAAGTATCCGACAAGCACTGGATCTATTTTCCGGAGCGGGAGTATCCGTTTTACCGGGCCGGATTCCCGATGAACTTCTCGCCGGCCCTGGGGCGTCCCGGCTGTAGTTCGCTCTACGTGGAGATCTCGCACCAGCCTGAACAGACGGTATCGCCTGCGACCCTGATCGCGCAGGTTCGGGATGGATTGGAGCGGGCCGGGATTTTCAGGCTGTCCGACGAGATCGTCGTCGCCGACGTGAAGGACATCCGCTATGCCTACGTGCTGTTCGACAGGCATCGGGCCCGCGCGCTGCCGGCCATTCTGGCCGAACTGGAATCGAGGGGCATCCATTCCATCGGGCGCTACGGCCGGTGGGAGCACACCTCCATGGAAGATGCGATTGCGCAGGGCAGGCAACTCGCCGAGAAACTGCAGACGGCATGACCACCCCCGACGCTCATTGGCGGCCTCGCACGAGGCGGCTGCTCCTGAGCCTTGCGGCCGCGTGCCTCTCGGTCCTTTTGGCGGCGGCGGCGGCGGAGGTGTACTGCCGCATCAATCCTCCAGCCGGCGTCTATTACGGGGGATCGGTTCTTGACCAGGCCATCGGGGTCCGGTATCGGCCTTATTCGACCATCGTGTACACGAAAGCCGGCGAACGGGTGGACAGCCCGGTCAATCGTGACGGGTTCCTGGATGCCGACCACGAGGGCGGCAAGCTGCCGGGGACTGTGCGGGTGGGATTTTTCGGCGACTCGTACGTGGAAGCCCTGCAGGTCCCGCTGGAGCAGCGGTTCTTTCGCCGCCTTCCCGGCCTGGTCCGTGCCGTTCCGTTCGAATACTTCGGATTCGGCATGTCGGGGTTCGGGACCGTCCACTCGTACCTGAATGCGCGGGTGTGGAGCAAAACGTACGATCTGGACGCCGTCGTGTACGTGTTCGTGGAGAACGATCTCGGGGACAACATCGCACGGATCAATAAGAATCCGCGGCGTCCGTTTGCGCTCCTTGCCGAAGAGGAGCCGGGGTTCACAATCGACCGCAGCTTTGAGGAGCGCAATCGCCTGATGGACACGTTTCCCTACAGCGTCCTGCGGAACGTCAAAAACCGCTCGTTCGCGCTGCAGATCGTCCAGCATCGTCTGTCGCTTCTGCCGTCGGCCGGAACGCCTGCAGCGTCGGCGTCCCGGTCGAACGCCGTGTCCCCGCCGCGTCCCGCCGCCGATCCCAGCGAGAACGATCTCCCCGGGCTCTGGAGCGAATCGGACCGTGCGTATGCGGAGCGCCTGGGCCGTTCGATCCTTGCCGAATGGGCGCAGGAAGTCCGGAAAGAGGGCCGGTTGTTTTATGTGTTGTACATGCCACGCGGATCGGAGTTCCTCGCTGATGAACCGTCCCGGAAAACCTGGAAGCCATGGCTTCTAGAGACCTGCCGGGCCCTGAACATTCCGGTCATCGATCCGTCGGAGGCGTTTGAGAAACGCGAGCGGTCCGGCGTTCCCGTCTACGTCGATCATCTGACGGTGCAGGGCCATGCGGTCCTGGGCGAGGTGTTGCGGGGGTGGCTTGAGGCCGTCGTGATGGACCGACCCCGTTCGATGTGACGATGGCGCACACCGTCTGCCATATCATCACCAAGTTGGAGCTCGGCGGCGCGCAGCAGAATACGCTGTTTACGGTCTCGCATCTGGATCCGGCGAAGTTCCGGCCCGTCCTGATCACCGGCGAGCCGGGCCTGCTCGACGACGAGGCGCGCAAGCTCGCGGGCGTCGAGTTCCATCAGATTCCCTCGCTGGTGCGCGGGATCCGGCCGCTGTCCGATCTTCGCGCGCTACTGGCACTCGCATGGCTCCTGCGCCGGATCAAACCCGCCATCGTGCATACGCACAGCTCGAAAGCCGGCATTCTCGGCCGCGCCGCGGCGTGGCTGGCCGGCGTGCCGGTGATCATCCACACCATTCATGGGTTCGGGTTCACGCGGTACCAGCGTGCCATTGTCAGCCGGGCGTTCATTGCGCTGGAGCGTCTAGCCGCGAAGGTGACGACGCGGTTCTTTGCGGTGTCGGAGGCCAACCGGCAGCTCGGCGTGGAAATCGGGCTCTTTCCAGAAAGCCGGTGTGCCGTGATCCGCAGCGGCGTGGACGTGGTGACGATCCAGCGGCTCGAGGTGGATACCACGGCGAAAAAACGTGAACTGGGTCTCGAGCCGGGCCGGCCGGTCGTCGGCATGGTGGCACCGATGAAACCGCAGAAAGCGCCGATGGACTTTGTCCGCGTGGCGGCCAGGGTGGCGAAGAAGAAGCCAGAGACGCAGTTTCTGTTCGTCGGGGACGGCGAGCTGCGGCAGGCCATGGAGGCCGAAATTGTCCGGCTCGACCTGGCGAAGTCGTTCCGGCTGGCGGGCTGGCGGCGCGACGTGCCGGCCATCATGCGCTGCCTGGACGTGTTCGTGCTCACGTCGTTGTGGGAGGGGCTGCCCCGGGTCTATCTCGAAGCGCTGGCCAGCGGCGTGCCGGTGGTGGGGACGCGGGTGGATGGCGCGGCGGAAGTCGTCCGCGACGGCATCAACGGCTATCTGCTCGCGCCGGGAGACGTGCAGGGTCTGGCCGAGCGGGTTCTGGCCCTGCTGGCCAACCCGACGCTGGCGGCCGACATGGGGCGGCGGGGAGAGTCGCTGCCGCCTGAATTCGACATCCACGACATGGTCCGCCGCCACGAGCAGGAATACGAGCGGTTGCTAGCCCGCATTGTTCATGAGGGTTCGTCACGAAACCGTTGAGACGCCATACGAGACGGGCAAGCGCAGTCACGAAGGAGGGAGGCATCCTTGAAACAGGATGTTGACCGACTGAGTGGCGAGCCCGCCCGCCAGCATGCCCTGAAACCGCATGCTGGCTTGTCGCAGCGGCGTATCAGCGGTTGCAGTAGAAGCCTTCATGAATAATGCGGGCGTAGGAATCAAAGCGTAGAAATCCTTGAGCCAATTGAAATCCTGTGCTACACAAACCCAGCGTTGAAGCATGTGGTGATTGGGTGATCTGGTGATTGGGCGAAGTCAGCACTTCACAAAACCACCAATTCACCAAATCATACTTGTGGAGCCTCAATGAACGTTCCCCTGTTGGATCTGAAAGCGCAGTACAAGGCCATCAAGCCGGAAATCATGGCGGCGATCGAAGCCGTCTGCGACGAGCAGGGGTTTGTTCTTGGGCCACGCGTCGCGGAATTGGAACAGGCAGTGGCGAAATACGTCGGCGCGACGCATGCGATCGGCTGCGCGTCCGGGAGCGACGCGCTGCTGCTTTCCATGATGGCCCTGGACATCGGCCATGGCGACGAAGTCATCACGGTGCCGTTCACGTTTTTTGCGACGGCGGGATCGATCTCGGAGTGCGGGGCCAGGCCGGTCTTCGTGGACGTGCAGCCGGACACCTATAACATGGATCCGGCGAAGATCGAAGCGAAGATCACGCCGAGAACCAAGGCCATCATGCCCGTCCATCTGTTCGGCCAGTGCGCGGACATGGAGGCGATCAACGCCATCGCCAGGCGCCGGAACCTGGCCGTCATCGAGGACGCCTGCCAGGCCATCGGCGCGTCACGCAACGGAACCAGGGCCGGGGCCTGGGGCGACACCGGCTGTTTCAGCTTTTTCCCCACCAAGAATCTCGGCGGGTTCGGCGACGGCGGCATGATCACCACGCGTTCCGCGTCGCTCAACGATAAGCTCCTGATGTTGCGGGTGCACGGCAGCAAGATCCGTTACGTGCACGAACTGCCGGGGATCAACAGCCGCCTGGACGCCCTGCAGGCGGCGGTGCTCCGGGTGAAGCTGAACCATCTCGATCGGTGGGTGGAGGGCCGGCAGCGGAACGCCCGGCGGTACGAGCAGCTCTTTGCGGACGCCAAACTGTCTGGGCGCGTCATCCTGCCGAAGACCGACAAGGGCAACGTCCACGTCTACAACCAGTTCACCGTCCGCGCGCAGAAACGGGACGACCTGCGGACGTATCTCAAGGAAAAGGGGATCGGCTCGGAAATCTACTATCCGATTCCGCTGCACCTGCAAAGCTGCTACCGGGAGCTGGGGTATAAGAAGGGGGATTTCCCCGTCTCCGAGAAAGCGGCGGAAGACGTCATGTCCCTGCCGATCTATGCCGAACTGACCGGAGACCAGCAGGACCACGTCGTCCGGACCATCGCGGATTTCTCCCGCCGCGC
>MHEU01000070.1:20334-20462 GCA_001805245.1 Nitrospirae bacterium RIFCSPLOWO2_02_FULL_62_14
TCGTCTCTCGATCCGGGCGACCCTAGCCCGCATTATTCATGAGCGTTTCTGCTGCAAACGCACCCTCGCTGTTGCGACAAGCCTGACCGCGTTCATCCGGCGGCCAGGCGGGCGGCCTCGCCGCTCGC
>MHEU01000070.1:20470-23557 GCA_001805245.1 Nitrospirae bacterium RIFCSPLOWO2_02_FULL_62_14
GCCGTGCAGGTTGAAGGAGGTATTGAGCACGAGGCCGTGCCCGGTCCGGCGCTCGTACTCCGTGAGCAGGGCGTGGTAGGAGGGGTTGGTGCCGGCGTCCACCTCCTGCGGGCGGAGCGTGAAGTCCTGCGGGTGCATGGCGGCCCGGCAGGCCTCCCGCGCAGCCGGCTCGCTGTCAAACGTGATGACCATGTACGGCGCGTCCATCGGTTTCGGCTTCCGCATGTAGGTGGAGGACCGCTCGCGCAGCACCGACGGCGCGAAGGGCATCCAGAAGTCGCGGGACTTGATGGTCTCGTTCAGGACGCGCGGCGCGTTCGGGTCGGAGGCGTTCGCCAGCAGCGAGCGGTTGCCCAGCGCGCGCGCGCCGAACTCCATGCGCCCGGCGAACCGCGCGACGATCCGGCGCTCTGCCAGCAGGCCGGCGATGAGCGGCTCCGGCGCCGGCGTCTCCTGCACGGCGACCTTCGATGCAAAACGAAAATTTTTGACGGCCCCCTCGGTGTCGGCATGGGAGAATTCGCCGCCCCAGTAGAGCGAGGTCAGTCCGGGAATGGCGACCGGGCGGCCCTGATCCTGCAGGTGCTGCGCGAAGGCTGCGACGGCAGCGCCGCAGGCGTTGGACTCGTCGCCGCCGGACGGTACGATGAAGAGGCGCTCCACTCCGGGCGAGGCGAGGATGCGCTGGTTGGCCTTCACGTTCATGAAAATGCCGCCGCTCAGGCAGACCGTGCCGACGCCCGTTTCCTTCACGCAGCGGGTCACCCACTCCACCAGGAAATCCTCCGTGAACGCCTGCACGGCCGCCGCGACGTGGTCGAAGCGGTGCCGGGCGATCAGCCGTTCCAGGAAGGGGAGAATCCCGTTGCCGCTCGGGACGCCGGCTGGCCGCCGCCACGTCATCGGATGGGCGCGATCCCATTCGATCAGATTGTGGAACGAACGGGCGAGGCTGTCCCTTGCGCCGCCCGCCGGCCCGTAGGGCGCCAGCCCCATCACCTTGTACTCGTGTTCGAGCGGGACCATCCCCATCAGGTACGTGATCATGCCGTAGATCCCGGCCACCGTATGGTGGTTGGAGACCTCGCTGATCCGTTCGAGACGGCCGCGATGACCGATGCTCACGGTGGCGCAGAGACCGTCGCCCTCGCCGTCGTTCGTGAGGACCAGCGCCTTGTCGTCCATGCGCCCGAAGCCGTAATAGGCCATGGCGGCATGGCAGGTGTGATGGTCCACGAACCGGACGCGCGCGGGATTGATGCCGAGGCGGGCCAGTTCTTCAAGGACCATGCGCTGATGCTGCTTCGTGGCGTAGTCCTTCCACAGATTGCGCAGGCGCGGATGTCCGGCCAGGGCCGCGCGCGCGCGGCTGACGGCAGTGCCCGCCTGCGCATGCATCTGCGCGTAATCGTCAAGCACCTGCCGGCTATTCTTGACCATGTAACTGGACCAGGTGCCGCAGACGGCCACCTGGTCGATCTGATTCAGGCTGACCGGGCCGCCAAGCTGGAGCACCTCGTGAATGGCCAGCGCCGGAATCCCGCCGGCATTCTTGATCCGGTTGAGGCGTTCTTCCTGCACGGCGGCGACAATGCGGCCGTCTTCCAGCAGGGCCGCCGTGGCGTTATGTCCGATGTTCAGGCCGAGAATTTTCATGGATGCCCGTGGTGATGCGTGTGCGGAGAGAATATCAGCGAGCCGAAAGCCAGGCAAGCAATAGCGGGAACCGGACGGGGTGATGCGTCCGGAGGAACCCCCTTTGCGATTTCACGGGCGTTGGCGTACCATGCGCGCACCGGATCCGAGCAATTCACCAGCGAGTCGGCCGAACGGGCCGTGCTCAGACAAGAGGAGGGTTGAGATGAATCAGGAGACGCCGTCCGCCGAACAAGCCGTGGTGGCGATCGAAAAACGAAACACCGAAGGCCGCCAGCGCCCCTACAAAGTGTTGCGCGTGCTGGCGAAGGTCTACACCATCGTAGCGCCGCTGCTGGCGGCCGTGATGGTCTACAACGCCGGCGTGGCCTGGTACATCGAGGAAGAGATGATGGATAAGGTGCGCATGAGCCTGTGGTTCTTGGTGCAGGCCGCCATGATCTTTCTCCTCATGAAGGGAGCCGCCCAGATGATCTATCTGGTGTTCGACATTGCGCGGGGGGTCAACAAGCTGAGCGGGGAAGGCGAAAACGGCCAGGGCTAGGCAAGTTCGTTTAGTTTCCTTCAGGACATAACAGGGACAGGTTCCGAACCGGTGCCTGTCCCTGTTTTCATTTTAAGACTGTCTGAGCTGGGGAAGGGCGGATAGGCGGCCTGGTTGATCCCCTTGCTCGCGCGTTGCGCGAGCACGAAGGGAGACCGGGCCGGCAGCTCGCTCTTCCTTCTTCAGCCGCCGTTTCTTAGCTCGTGACCGCGCCTTCGGAAGCCGACGACACATGCCGGGCGTATTTCGCCATCACGCCGGCCTTGTAGCGCGGCACGGGCTGTTTCACCTTCTTCAGCCGCGCCTTGATCTCTTTCGCGGACAGTTCGACGTCCAGCTTCCGCTTGGCGATGTCGAAGACGATCATGTCGCCGTTTTTGACGGCGGCGATGGGGCCGCCCCTGGCGGCTTCCGGCGCAACGTGCCCGGCCATCAAGCCGTGCGTGGCGCCTGAAAATCGTCCGTCGGTGAGCAGCGCCACGGAATCGCCGAGTCCCTCGCCCACGATGGCGGCAGTGACGCCGAGCATTTCCCTCATCCCCGGTCCGCCCACCGGTCCTTCATAGCGGATCACCACTACGTCGCCGGCCTTGATCTGCCGTGCCTTGACGGCGGCGAAGGCGTCTTCTTCTCGTTCGAAGACTTTTGCCGGTCCGCGGAAGGTCATGATCGAATGCCCCGCCACTTTCACGACGCAGCCTTCCGGAGCGAGGTTGCCTTTCAGGATGACCATGCCGCCGGTCGGCTTGATCGGGTTGGACAGGGGCCGCACTACTTGCTGCCCCGGCGTCTCGGTTGCCCGTGCCGCTTCTTCTCCAATCGTGCGCCCGGTCACGGTCGGTTGGCTGCCATGCAGAATGCCGGCGTCCAGCAGCCGCTTGGCGACC
>MHEU01000070.1:23609-24683 GCA_001805245.1 Nitrospirae bacterium RIFCSPLOWO2_02_FULL_62_14
ATCCGCCGCCGTGAAGCGGCCGCCCGGCTTCAGGTCGGCCAGCAGCGGGACTTTCCGGTTGATCTTGTCGAAGTCGTCAATGGTAAGCCGGATGCCTGCTTCTCGCGCGACGGCGAGCAGGTGTAGCACGGCATTGGTCGAGCCGCCCGTCGTGGCCACGGCGGCGATGGCGTTCTCGATGGCCTTGCGCGTGATGATCCGGCGCGGGCGCAGGTCATTTTTCAGCAGCTCCATGACCAACTGCCCGCATTTGAAGGCGACGTCGTCCTTGTGCGAGTCCATGGCCGGTACGCCGTTCATGCCCATGGGCGAGATGCCGAGAAATTCGAAGGCGATGGACATCGTGTTGGCCGTGAACTGGCCGCCGCAGGCGCCGGGTCCCGGGCAGGCGTGGTCCTCCAAATCCTTCAATTCCGTGTCGGACATTTTTCCGGAGGCGTGTTTCCCCACTGCCTCGAAAACGTCCTGAATGGTCACGTCGTGGCCCTGAAATTGTCCGGGCATGATCGAACCGCCGTACAGCATGAGCGACGGCAGGTTGAGCCGCGCCAGCGCCATGACGGTGCCGGGGATGGTCTTGTCGCAGCCGGAGAGCGCCACGACCGCGTCGAAGAGATGCCCGCGCGCGACCAGCTCGATGGAATCGGCGATCACCTCGCGGCTGATCAGCGACGCCTTCATGCCTTCCGTGCCCATGGAAATGCCGTCGGAGACGGCGATGGTGTTGTACTCGATCGGCGTGCCGCCCGCCGCGCGGATGCCGGCCTTCACCTTTTCCGACAAGCGGCGCAGGTGATAGTTGCAGGGCATGACCTCGATCCAGGTGTTGGCCACGCCCACGAGCGGGCGCGATAAATCGGCGTCGGTAAACCCGACGGCTTTCAACATGGCCCGCGCCGGCGCGCGTCCGGGGCCATCGAGCAGGTCGTGGCTTTTGCTTCTGGGGTCGATCGTCATCGCGTCTCCTTGCTTGGCAGGATGTTGAAAAAGTCTCGCCTCTTGCTGCGGCCTTGCCACGGGAAAGGCGCGCCTATTGGCGCGCGGGGTGGGCCGGGTGTGACAAGGCCTTTTTGA
>MHEU01000070.1:24704-24809 GCA_001805245.1 Nitrospirae bacterium RIFCSPLOWO2_02_FULL_62_14
GCCGCAGGCGTGCAATGTCGCATAGAAGACAGGAACCGGTCAATCGTCCGGCGTGCCGGAGTCGTCGTAGTATTTCTCGCGGTAGATCGGGCAGAGACCTTTTTT
>MHEU01000070.1:24845-36705 GCA_001805245.1 Nitrospirae bacterium RIFCSPLOWO2_02_FULL_62_14
GCTTCCGCACAGATACACCGATACGTTCGCCACCGACCTGACGTGTTCATCGATCAGCCTGGTCACGCGTCCTGTCGCCCCGGTCCAACCCGGCTCGGGTTTGGACAGGGTTGTGATGGCCGTGAAGTTGGCGTGCTTCCTGTCCAGCGCCGCCAGTTCGTCCTGGTAGTAGAGATCTCTCTGGCTGCGCAGTCCCCAGAAGAGCGTGATCGAACGGTCACTGCCCCGTTCAAGCCGGTCGTGCAGCATGGACCAGACCGGCGCGATGCCGGTGCCGGTGGCCACGAACAGCAGATCCTTGGCCGGGTCGCCCCGAAGGTGAAAATTTCCCGCCGGCCCCTTGAACTGCGCCTCGTCGCCTTTTTTCAGGCTGAACAGGTAGGTCGAGCCGGGTCCGCCCGGCACGAGATTGAGCAGCAGCGTCACGGCATCCCGCCGGCTGGGCGGGGACAGGATCGAATAGGGGCGCGAGACCGTCCGGCCGGTCTTCGGGTTCACCACCTCGAAGGACACGAATTGCCCGGCCTTGAACGCGATCTCGTCCGGCTCGATCAGCGCAAACCGGATCTCCCGCACGTCGTGCGTGAGGTTGCGGATGCCGTCGACTCCGGCTTTGAACAGTTGCAGGGCCATAAAAATGCGACGCTCCCATCCGCCAGGGAGCGTCGTGCCGACGATCTCTGCCGGCGGTGCCCTTACTTCTTGCCTTTGCCCTTCTTGTCTTCCTTTTTCTCCGCTTTCTTGTCCTCGACGTCGATCACGGCGCCCGTCGCGGCATCGATGTGGACTTCGGAGACTTTACCGTCCGCGCCGACGATCTCCACTTCCCAGATCGTCTTGTCGTGCTTCTTTTCCAATTCAACCTCGACGACCGTCCCCTGGACCTTCTCCGTGGCGGTCTTGATCGCCTGGTCCACGGTGACCTTGGCTTCCTTCGCCAGATCGGCGACGTTACCCTCGTCCTCGTGTTTGCCCTTCTTATCGCTCCACGCCGGCCCGGTTGCGATGAGGCTGGCTCCAATGAGCGCTGAAAGGACGATGATGCCGATTTCAAATTTTTTCATGGCTGTCTCCTATAATGAAGTGATTGTTTAGTGCGCCGGGCCCTTTCGCTCTGCGTCCGGCTTCGGGCCGCCCTTCGGCGGATGGCCGCCCGCTCCGCCTCCCTTCATCATGCCGCAGCCTGGGCAGTCCATCTCGCCCATCTTCTGCTCGCCCCGTTTCTTCATCATCTTCTCATGTTCCGCCTTTTCTTTTTCACGCTGCTCCGGGGTCAGCAGCGTCATGGCAGCGCGTCTGGTTTTGACGGCAGCGAGGCGGAGGCCGACTTCCAACTCCGCGCCCTGCCTGAGCTTGGCTTCGATGGCAGCCAGGTCCGCTTTCTCGTCCCGAACCAGTTCGTGCAGCTCGCGCTCAGCGACCTGGATTTCGGCTTCGGTCCGGATGCGCGTCTTGTCCAGCTCGAGCTGGAGGACTTTGATCTTACCAACCTGCTCTTCTGAAAGCCCGATCTCTTTCTGGTGCATGAGCAGGTGGCGGAGGAAATGCCCGGCTCCGCCGTGATGGCCCTTCTTGCCCCCGCCGTGTTCGCCGTAGCCCTTGCCCTGTTCCTTGGACCCTCCGTGCGGCTCATCCGCCCACAGCGGCTGTCCACCAAGCAACAAGAGCACGGCCACGATCCCTATCAATGTTTTTCCCATCATGAAGTTTCCTCCTTTGTACGGCATCAACAACTCAGCACTCATCTATCGTCCCAAAAGTCCGCTTTCTGCTTTCAGCGCATTGAAAATGAACTGGATGGCCAGCGCCGCCAGCAGCAGCCCCATCAACCGTGTGATGATCTTCTCCGCGATGGGACCCAGCCAGTGCGAGGCGCCGCGTCCGGCCAGTGCCAGAGTAACATAACTGACGATGCCGATGGCCACGATGCAGCCGAGAAGCACGCCCCGCTGCGACCAGTCGGCGGCCTGCGATTCGAGCAGGATCACCGCCGAGATCGCGCCGGGACCGGCCATCATCGGAATCGCCAGCGGCGTGATGGCGATGTCCTCCTTGCGCGCCCCGGCCGCCGTTTCCTCGGCCGTCTCCTGCACGGCCGAGCGTTGCGCCCGCAGCATGTCCAGCGCGACCAGCAGGAGAACCAGCCCGCCCGCCGCCTGGAGCGCGGGGAGCGACACGCCCAGCGCGCGGAAGAGGCCCTGCCCGGTCAACGCGAAGACCGTCAGGATGCCGATGGTCACCAGGCAGGCGACCTGTGCCATGCGGACGCGCTGCGCGACCGTATCCCGCGCGGTCATGGCAAGAAACGCCGGCACCGCGGCGATCGGGTCCACAATCAGAAACAGCGATCCGAACGAGAACAGGGCATATTCGGTCAAGTTCATGGCGCCTTTATCCCCGGTGCGCGGTTCTCAATAGATCGACTCGCGGGTCGGCATGGGGTGCGCGGCCCAACTGTTCGTACAATTTACGGTCTTCGTCCGACGTGGATGCCGGCATGACGATCTGCAACGTATAAAAGAGATCGCCGCGTCCGCCCGACGCGGTCGGCAGTCCCTTGCCCTTCAACCGGAGCTTGCCGTCGGCGCGGCTGCCGGGCGGCACCTTCACGCGTACCGGTTCCCCGAGGGTCGGCGCCAGCACTTCGGCCCCCAGTGCCGCTTCCCACGGCCAGACGGGCAGGGTGACGTGCAGGTCGGCACCTTCGCGCCGGAACACCGGATCCGGCTCGATATGCACCCGCAGGTAAAGATCGCCGTGCTTCCCGCCGCCGCGGCCGGGGCCGCCCTTGCCGGGGACGCGGACGCGCGTGCCGTCCTGGACGCCGGCCGGGATTTTAATGTCGATCGTGCGGGACTGGGTGCGCCCGTTGGGGCCGCCCGGTTCCGTGACTGCCACGCGCCGCGTCACGCCGGTGAGCACTTCGCGCAGCGTGAGCCGGGCCTCGGTCTCCAGATCCTGACCCGGCGCGGCGCCTCCGCGAAATCCTGTGCCGCCCCGCGCGCGCCCGCCGAAGAGATTCTCGAATACGTCGCCGAAGTCGAAGCCCTGCCCGGTGGTGAATTCCGGCCCGGCATGCCGCCCCCCGCCGAAACCATGACCGGCGCCGGCCTGCTGGCGGGCCTTCTCATAGGCTTCGGCTTCCTGCCAGCGATGCCCGTGCCGGTCGTATTTCTTCCTGGTTTCCGGGTCGCCGAGAACCTCGTGCGCCTCGTTCAATTCCTTGAACTTCTTTTCCATCTCGCCCTTGCGGGCGCCGGCGTGGAGGTCGGGGTGGTACTGCCGGGCCAATTTGCGGTAGGCCTTTTTGATATCGTCCGCCGTGGCGGACCGGTTCACGCCCAGGATATCGTAATAGTCTCGTTGAGAAGTCGGCATGGTTTGTTCCGCTCGTGTACGTACTCTTGCAGCTTACGGGGTCGGGAACTTCTTTTCAAGGTGAGAGCTTGCGGCAATGGCATTTGGCGGGAAGAAGAGGAAATGTGTAACTCCAGCTCTTAGCTTTTGGCTAAGCTCAAATGATGGGCTGCAACCTTTTACGGTGTGGGATCACGTCGGCCTGCGCGATGGGTTAGCGAGAACGGGACTCACGATGATCGACGCGCCAAAGGGACAAAATTGGTGGGCTTCAACCTTTTTCGGCATGGGACCGTGGTTGCCCGTGGGATGGGTTCGCGAAAATGATGGGCTTCAACCTTTTCCGGTGCGGGATACCGTCAGTCCTTGGGAGGGGTTAGCGAGAATGGGATTCACGATGGTCGGCGCGCTGAGGACGAGCTAAGCCGGGAGCGGGCCATCATTTTGCAGTAGGAGCAGATTGCTCCGGTGGTGGGCTGGCCGCATGTGGAGCAGGGATGCAGCGAGGCCCGGTCCTTCTCGGCCATGGACTGCGGGGCCGTCGCGCCTGCCTGCCCTGAGCCCTGTCGAAGGGCCTGCTTGTCGAGAAATCCGAAATAAAAACGGTGCTTGGTGCCCGGCGATTCCGTTTCAAGGCGGTTCAGGGCTTCCTTGTAGAGCAGCATCATGGAGCCCTTGGCCATCGGGCATTCCTCGACGATGTAATCGATCTTGTTGAGGACCGCGTAGGCCGCCAGCTCGCGTTCGGCCAGCCGGTACAGGGGTTTCACTTTTTTGGCGAAGCCTTCGACCGAGGCGGGGAGTATCGGGCTCTGTTTATCCAGGTACTCCTCCTGCCAGTGCAGCACGTTGCCGAGCAGCCGGGCCGCTTCGTCGTCCAGGTTATGCCCGGTGGCCATGACGTCGTACTCCTGCTCCACGGCTGCCTTGTTGAATTGATAGCGTTTGATCGTGCCGCATGTCGCGCAGGTCGGGCGGTGGACGAGGTTGGAGAGTTCCTTGATGCCCGCGCCCTCTTCTTCCTGCACCGTATGGATCTGCAGCGTCGCTCCATGCGGCCGCGCCACCCGTTCGGTAAATCGTTCGACCTTCTCGCGGGATTTTGCCGAGTAGCCGGGGATGCCGAGGTCCACATAGAGCGCGTCGGCCTTGTAGCCCAGTTTCAGCAGAATGTCCCACAGGGCCAGGCTGTCCTTGCCGCCCGACACCGCCACGAGGATGCGATCCTCCGGGCCGAACATGCGCTGGTGCTTGATCGCGTAGGCGGTCTGCTCGTGCACGTAGGTCGTGAAGCAGGGCGTGCAGAACGCCGCGTTGTGCCGTGGGAGATCGATCACCGCTTTCGTTTTACACTTGGTGCAGTTCATAAAAACCAGAGACGCATATGTCATAAAGTCTAAATGTCATAAAGTCTTCAAGTCGCTTCGCAGGACGCGATACGAAAGACTTTATGACTTGAGGACTTTCAGACTTTAGAGACTCCCTCCTGAGATCACCGGCCGGATTTCCACCTGATCCCCGTCCTTCAGCAGTTCGTCTTCCGTGATCAGCTCATCGCCGCGAATGACCAGATGGGCCTCCTGGACGAGGTTCAGTTCGCGCAGCAGCTCCCTGGCCTTCTTCGGGCCTTTGATTTCAACTGTTCGTTCGGGATGGCTAAGCTGGACTTTCATGGGGTGATGATACGCTGCCCGATGGCGAGGGGCAAGGGAGGAGGGGGTAACCGGGATAGCGGGGTAACGGGTTACGGAAACCGGGAGAAGAAAACATACCCCGGCTACCCCGTTATCCCGCTACCCCGCTACAATTCCGTTTCCCGCAGAAACTTCGCGGCTTCCTCCGGCGTGACCGGGTTGATGTAAAACCCGGTGCCCCACTCGAAGCCCGCCACCTGCGTGAGCTTCGGGATGAGCTCGATGTGCCAGTGATAGTAGTCGCCGGTTTTCTCGTGGAGCGGGGACGTGTGCAGGATGAAATTGTAGGCCGGGCTCCGCAGGGTGCGGTTCATGCGCCGCAACGATTCGGAAAGAATGGGCGCCAGCATTTCGAACTGCGTTTTCTGGCTTTCCTCGAAATAGGCGGCGTGCCGTTTCGGCAGGATCCACATCTCGAAGGGAAACCGCGGGGCGAAGGGCGTGATGCAGATGAACTCGGGGTTTTCCACCACGACCCGCTCCTGGTCGCTCATCTCCTGGCGGATGATATCGCAATAGATGCACCGCTCCTTCTGCTGGAAGTGCGTCCGGCAGCCGTCTATTTCGGCCATGACGCTGGTCGGGATGACCGGCAGCGCGATCAACTGGGAGTGCGTGTGCTCCAGCGTCGCCCCGGCGGCCGCGCCGTGGTTTTTGAACACCAGAATGTAGCGGAAGCGCATGTCCCGCTTGAGATCCACCATCCGGTCGCGGTAGGCCCACAGGATATCCTCGACGCGCTTGACCGGCAGGTCGGCCAGCATGTCCTTGTGGTCCGGCGTCTCGATGATCACTTCGTGGGCGCCGACGCCGTTCATCCGGTCGTAGAGGCCGACTCCTTCGCGGCCCAGGTCCCCCTCGACTTGCAGGGCCGGAAACTTGTTCGGCACGACGCGGACCGCCCAGCCCGGCGAATTGGCGCTTCCTCCTTGATTCCGGTAGGCCAGCACTTCGTTGGGCGTGAGCTGTTCCTGGCCGGGGCAGAAGGGGCACAACGCTGTGGTCGGCTGGCGCGCCGGCTCGGCCGGATAGAAATCGCGCGGGCGGCCGGCCCGTTCGGTCGAAATGATGACCCATCGTCCGACGATGGGATCGCGGCGTAGATCAGGCATGACGCCTCCGTCGCAGGCGATGGGCGATGGGCAATAGGCGATAGGTAAAGCCGTCAGCGTTCCGTCCCATTGCCCATAGCCTATAGCCTATTGCCTTCTGGATTATACTCTCCATATCGCAGCCTCGTAATTGTCGTCCGGCACGGTCAGGTTCACCGGCTGCTGGCGTGGATACCGGTCCACTTCCGTGCCGTTTTGCAGAATGGCCACGCTGAGCTTGAATTCCTGCCCGGCCTGCAGATGCAAATCCTTGAATGGCACGGCCAGTTCCAGAATCTTCCGGCAGCCGATCGTCCCGTAGCGGCCGACCTCGGTCCAGGCATTCCCGTTCGAGGTGCCGTACAGCGTGAACGTCTCCGGCGGCGGCGCGAACGCAAAGGCGAGCTTGTACGCGCTTGATGTCGAGACGAGATGGCATTCCACGGCGATCGGGAGGTCGCCGGCGAGAAGGTCGGCGCCGGGGTCCAGCCGCAGGAACAGGGCATCCACGCTGAAGCCGAACCAGATCGCGGTGAAGAATTTCTGTGATTTCCACATGGCGCCCAGCGGCGGCGCAGGATCGATCGTGCCGGCGCCATGCCATTCGAAAAAGTCCGTCACGCGGCCGTCGAGCGTCGGGGTGAGCAGCGTGACCGGCAGCTGGAACGGGCGCGTCTCGCGCGCGCCGATGAGCGGCTCATTGAGCGCCTCCGGAACCGGCAGGCCCGCGCGGGTGTACACGTTCCGGAGATGCGCCCGGAAGAGCCGGTCGAACTCGGGCTTGTAGTCCGTTTCGAAGTCGTCTCCATACCACCAGCACCAGTCACTGCCTTCGGCCGCGTACAATTCCTCCCAGGCGCCGCGCGCCTGCTCCGGCGCGAGCGTGTCCGAGACGGCGGCCAGGCGGTCCCGCGTGAGCTTCAACAGGTCCCATGCCCGGTTGTCCTCCGCGTGGCCGATCCAGATTTTAAAATCCTGATTGATCCACGATCCGCTGTGGAGATGATCCAGCCGCTTGGGATGGGAATGGGCCTCCAGCGCATGGCTCATGGTGCTGGTGGCCAGGTGCGATCCGTTGTCGCCGGAGGGGGCATGGCCGGCCAGTCCGGCGTAGAGGCAGGACAGAAACCGTTCGCCTCCATCATAGTAGTGTTCCCAGGGGTTTTCGCCGTCCAGGATGATCGAAATCATCGCCTGCTCGCCCGGCGCTTGCGCGGCGAGGCTGCGCAGCCGCTGCAGGACGTCCTCGGCGGCCGATTCCGGCGTGAGCTTCGCGTAGACGAAGCCGAAGGCGTCGGAGAGTTCGCGGTCGCGAAAGACGATGCGGATGTTCTGCTCCGACGGTCCGACCGCGTACGGCTCGTACAGCGAAGCCTGGCGGTCCCACCAGTCGAGCGAGCGGGCCAGCACGCCCTCGTCCGTCGCAGTCCACTTCAGGCCGGCCTGATGCAGGATCGGGATCAGTTCGGGACAGACCGACCCCTCCGACGGCCACAGGCCGTTCGGCGCCGCGCCGAACACTTCCCGGTGCAGGGCCACGGCATTTCGTATCTGCGCCTCGGCGTCCGCAGGCGCCTGAAAGCGGGACGGCAGGTGCGCGTCCGGACGCGACCGCCGGGCGAATTCCGTGTCGATCAGGAGCGGGAGGATCGGGTGATAGAAGGGACTCGTCGTCAATTCGATCTGGCCGGATTCCGCGAGGCGGCGATAGAACGGAATGATGTCTCCGACGGCCTGCCGTTGAAGCGCCAGGACTTCCTGCTTGTCCTCTTCCGTGAAGCCGCGGCCCTTCGTGCGCAATTCGTTCAGCCGGGGATGCCGGGCCGTCATGCCGAAGCCGAACCAGGCCAGGTTGTGCCAGACTTGCAGGTCCTGCAGTTCCTGCGTGGTGAACTGCGCCGCCAGGCGATCGAGCGGGTGATGGTTGATGTCGAACCCCCGCTTCACCAGCAGTTCGTGGTACCGGGGGTACGGCCGGACCATCGTCCCCCAGTTGGCGGCAAAAAAATGCCGGACGATGAACGCCCGTTCGGACGGCGTGAGGCCGGCGGCGGGCCGTTGCGCATAATGCAGGAAGAGATCCCCGATCACGCCCGACGTCAATTCCTGAAGCTGCACCAGCAGCGACGGCGTGAAATTAAATGTCGCGTGGATGGACGGGAACTGCTCGAGCATCCAGGCCATATCGTAGTAGGCCTTGGTCGCATGCAGCCGCACCCACGGCATGCTCGCGAACCCTGCGACGGGATCCGTGTAATACGGCTGGTGCATGTGCCAGAGGAAGCAGACCTGAACCGTTTTCATGATGGCCTGCGCAGGAACGGTTTCAGTGCCTGCAGCCGCAGACACGTCATATTGGCGAACCCCGCCACCGGGTCCGTGTAATACGGCTGGTGCATGTGCCAGAGAAAACAGATGCGGAAAGTTTTCATGGCTGAAAAACAAGTATGTCACAGGGTCAGAGGGGTTGCAACCAAGTAGTCGGAAGCTGTGACAAGCCCGTGTCTCGCGGGTATAATGCCGCGCGATGAAGACGGGTCGAATCGCAATCGGCGGGGAGCTTGGGTGTGACGAACGGACTCTTGAGCAAAGTAAAAAAGCGCGTTCAGTGACAAGGTTCGAACTGATCGGTATAATCCGCGTCCATGGCTGCCGTTGATCCTGCTCCTCCCGTGTCCACGCCCCTGTCAACGCCCATGTCAAGGATTGGGCCTCCGGACCGGTCGCTCGTTGCCAGAACCGTCGAAACCAAACTTCCCTTCCGCGCCACGCTGGAGAAGCTGACGCCGCTGCCGGGCGATGCCTCCAACCGCCGGTACTTCCGGCTGGAGCTGGCAGGCCGGCGCTCGGTCATCCTCATGCAATTGGCCGAGCCGGAGGCGTTCAAGCAATCAGAAGAGGCCGTCAGCGGCGCCGTCGCGGTGACGGAGCTGCCCTTTCTCAACGTGCACCGCCATCTGGCCGGGGCGGGCGTGACGGTGCCGGCTCTCTATCACTACGACCAGGCGGCCGGCCTGCTCTTTCTTGAGGATTTCGGCGACCTGCTGCTCGTGCAGGCCTGCCAGGACGGGCGGAGCCGCGACACGGCCCGGCACTATCACCGGGCGATCGAGGTGCTGGCGCGCATCCATACGGCGGCGTCCTCGCCGGCCGACTCCCGCTGCATCGCCTTCCATCGCGCGTTCGACGTGCCCCTCTTGATGTGGGAGTTCGATCATTTTTTGGAATATGGAGTCGTGGCCCGCCACGGAAAGCCGATGTGCGCGGAGGACTTTCAACCGGTCAGAGCGGAGTTTCAGAAAATCGCGGAGCTCATGGCGGCGCAGCCGCGAGTCTTCACCCACCGCGATTACCATTCGCGCAACCTCATGGTCGATGGAGACCGGCTGGGCGTGCTCGATTTTCAGGATGCGTTGCTGGGCCCCGCCGGTTACGACCTCGCGTCGCTGCTGCGCGACGCCTACATCGCCCTGGATGAATCGTTGGTCGACGAGCTGATTGCGGCCTATCTGGATCGCATGGACAAGGCCGGGGCGGGGCAGGGCGCCGGTCTCGATGATCGGGCGGCGTTCCGGCGGCTGTTCGACATCACCAGCATTCAGCGGAATCTCAAGGCCGCCGGCCGGTTTGTGTACATCGACCGCGTGAAGAACAATCCGAAATTTCTGGACGATATCCCGCGCGTGCTCGGCTACGTGCGCCGGAATCTGGAGAAGTATCCGGAATTATCGACGTTGCGCAAGCATCTGACGCCGTATGTTCCCGAATTGCAGTAAAGGCTGTTGAGTCTGTTTGGCCCGTTATGCCCGTTCATGGGAATTCGGACTGTGGCACTGAATAACCGGCGTAACTGTCCAAACAGGCCAAACGATTATCTATGAAGGCGATGATCCTTGCGGCCGGCCCCGGCACGCGCCTCAGGCCGCTGACCGACTCCCTGCCCAAGCCGCTTCTGCCGATCGCGGGCCGCCCTCTGATCGTCTGGAACCTGCTGCTGCTTCGCCGGCACGGCATCACGGAGGTCATCATCAATCTGCATCATCTCGGGCACCTGATCGAGCAGGCGCTCCGCGACGGGTCGCAATTCGGCATGCGGATCGCGTATTCGAAGGAACCGGCGTTGCTGGGCACGGGCGGTGGCCTCAAGCAGGCCGAGGTCTTTTTCGGCGGCGAGCCGTTCGTCGTCCTCAACGGGGACACGCTTGTCGAGATGGATCTGAGCGACATGGCTGCCGCGCATGGGCGGCACGATGCGCTGGCGACGATGGCGGTGCGGGCGGACCCGGACGCCGAACGATGGGGCGCGGTGGAATTGGATGAGGCGCACCGGGTGATCCGCATCAACGGGCGCGGGAAAAATGCCGGAGGAGGGACCGGGAAGCGGATGTTCGCCGGCGTGCACGTCATGCACCCGCGGCTGCTGGCGGACGTGCCGGCCGGCCGCGAGTCGTCCATCATCGAGGCCTATGTCCGGGCAATCCAGGCCGGCGAGGTCGTCGCCGGCTACGACCTCGCCGGCTACTGGTCGGATATCGGAACGCCGGATCGTTATGCGCAGGCCCAGCGGGATGCGGAAGCGGGACTAATCGATCTGAAGAGCAGGCTGGGGTGACAGCTCAGAGCATATGGCTGATGGCTGATGGCCGGATGAGGAAGGCCGACCGCCGTGGCTGCAAGCGGCTCGCTATCTGTCATAGGCTATACGCCATATGCTCTCTATACGGCGTCAGTCCATGAATTTGTGGAGGATCTGCACGACCTTGGGGTCGAAGATGCCTTTTCCCACTCCGCGATCAATCTGATCCAGCGCGGCATGGCGTTCCCAGGCATCCCGGTAGGGCCGCTTCGAGGTCAGGGCGTCATAGGTATCGGCCACGTGAATGATGCGGGAGCCGATGGGAATCGCGTCGCCTTTCAGGCCCTTCGGGTAGCCGGTCCCGTTGAAGCATTCGTGGCTGTGCGCCACCATCTGGAGCAGGGCCTCGTTTTCGTAGCCCATCTTTTTGATGACCCGCACGCCTTCGCCCGTGTGCAGCTTGATGAGATCGAGCTCGCTGCTGGTGAGACTGCCGCCCCGGTTCAAAATGGAGTGCGGCACGACCTCCTTCCCGATGTCGGCGAAATAGCCGGCCAGCAGCAGGGCTTGCTTCTCCTTTTCGGGCAGGCCGAGCGCCTGTGCCATGGCGTAGGACAGCACGGCGACGGTTTTCGAATGGCCAACACTGCCGTCCATGGCCTCGATGGGCAGCATGATGTCGGCCGGAATCTTGATCTGATCGACGACGGCGTGGAACTCGTCGTGGAATTTCTGGGGAATCTTGCCGCGGTCCTGCAGCGGATCCTTGAGGCCGATGACTTCAAAGGCCTCCACCCGATGGCGCTTGCCCTTCACGGCGAGTTTGTCGGCCTCGCGCACCTTGATTCCCGCCTCGGCATAGGCCACCTTGATGTCCTTGTTCTCCGTGTCCAATTCGAGCGCCCGCTCGAAGAATTGCAGCGCCTCCGATGGTTCCTGGATCTCCATGTGAATGCACCCGATCTGGTAGAAGAGATCGGCCCGCTGCGGACCGGCGCTCAACTGTTCGTGCAGGGCCTCCAACTGCTTCTCTTTTTTCGGATCGATCTCGCGCTTGGTGGAGACGTCCCGCTTCTTGCGCGCCTCGATGACGTGGCTGACGCTGTCGAAGGTCTGCCGGTCGATCAGGACCCGGCCGGCCG